>JAANXI010000022.1 GCA_018263365.1 Fidelibacterota bacterium
CTACGCCGGTGGCCGACCGTACACGCCCTATGACCGGGAGGCATCGATCGCCGCCGGTGCGGGGCGAACCGACCTGACCCGGATCAACGAGGAACGATATGCGCCGTACCATCGCCTTGATCTCCGGTTTGATCATCGGAGCTATTTTAAAAATATCACGCTGGTCTCCTATTTTTCTATTGAGAATGTGTATAACCGGCAGAATGAGCACACCCGGTTTTGGAACTCCGATACGAAAGAAACGGTCTTCGCCCATCAGACCGGGTTCTTTCCGGTCGGCGGCTTTAGTCTGGAATTTTAGCGGATAGCGTTTCCGGAAAAGAGGATACAATGATGAAACGTCGCAGATTTCGTGATGATGTAGAATTGTCCGTTGTAGGCTTTGGCGGTATGGTCGTGGTTGGGATGGATCAGACTGATGTCAATAGTCTTGTGGATAATGTGATTGGTGCAGGTGTCAACTATTTTGATGTAGCGCCGCAGTACGGGGATGGAGAAGCCGAGATTAAAATGGGCGAAGCATTGAAATCGCACAGAGAGGATATTTTTCTGGCGTGTAAAACACTGAAAAGAGATGCTGAAGGAAGTAAGAGAGAATTGATGCGATCCCTTAATCGGTTGCATACGGAATACTTCGATTTGTATCAATTGCACTCAGTCTCTACTATGGAGGATGTTGAGGAGATTTTTGCGCCCGGTGGAGCCATTGAAACATTTTTAATGGCGAAGGAAAAAGGGCTGGCTAAGTATTTAGGATTTTCTAGTCATCTAAAAGCAGTTGCACTGGATTTATTGGAACGATTTCGTTTCGATTCAATCTTATTTCCAACGAATTTTGTTTGCTGGTATAAAGGTGGATTCGGCCCGAAAGTCCTGCAGAAGGCAGAGAAACAGGGCGTCAGCTGCCTCGCGTTAAAGTCGCTGGCGCTGCGGCCCTGGACAGATGATGAAGAACAGGTTTAACCGAATTGCTGGTATCGCCCCATCGATTCGTATGAGTTGGCTACAAAAGCGTTGAGTTTTACACTGCAGCAGAACGTCACCGCACTTGTTCCTCCGGGAGATGCCAGATTAGTCGATATTGCAATTTCGATTGCCTCGGATGAGGATTTTCCAACAGAAGTATCCAAAGATGAACTTGCCGGAATTGCCGAAAAGTATACTCCAATTTTTCCATCCGGAGATTGATTCAGATTAACTACCCTGAATAATTTATAAAATAGCAGCACATTTTTCGGGAATCCAATAGAACAAATATTCAGTGGGCTATTCCGAGCCAGAGAAAGTATTGGAAATGTTCCAAGTAGAGACGTTCCATGGAACGTCTCTACCCAACTGAAAATATTGATCTTAGCACGCCTAAAATTCGTACATTTATTTCGATTTATGAATAATTTAGGCTAAAACAAAGTCAGCGCCACTCTCACAAGCACTGCAAAATTGTGCTTCACACTCTCCGCCGTGGCGCTGACTTCCTCATGGGACAGCGTCGTGTCAGATAATCCCGTGGCATAATTGGTAAAACAGGAAATTCCCAGTACGTCCAAACCAAGGCTCGCAGCCGCAACGGCTTCCGGGACAGTAGACATGCCAATAGCGTCGCCGCCACGATTACGGATGTACTGCACTTCGGCTTTCGTTTCGTAGGATGGTCCGGTAACCCAGGCATAGGTTCCCTCTCGTAAAACAACGTTTTCATCCGCAGCCAGATTTCGCAACTGTACTGCGAGAGAGGTATTCCAGACATTCTCGGAAGCGACGTTATCATAAGGTGGTGGTAACATGGTTTGAACCATTGGAAAGTGATTTGTGATAGTCATAAATTCACCGGGTGTAAATTTCGGGTTGGCACAGCCTGCAGCGTTGGTTACGAGGAGTGAATCCACACCCATCCGGTGGAATAGCCGCGTGGCAAAGGTGACCTCATCCAGGGAATAGCCCTCGTAGTGATGTTGCCGGCCCTGAGCAATCACCAGCGATTTACCTTCCAAGTCGCCAAAAACCAACCGTCCGGCGTGCCCTTCCACTGTTGACTGCGGAAAATTCGGGATCTCTGCATACGGAATGACGTGTGCCTGATGGATTTCGTCGGCCAAAAATCCCAGCCCAGAACCCAATGTGAGTGCGATGTCCGGGGCAACATTATATCGGTTGGTAATTACATTGTAGGCTTCATCAAGTTCTGCTGAGAGTGAATACATATCGGCTCTGCAAATTTAATCCAATCAGTGAGATAGCCAGTTTTCTGTGAACACTAATTAACCCGATTCAATGCCTTTAAAATCGCATCATCTTCGGCGAGGGCGCCCATCCCTTCATCTCCATCCGCCAGTTTTTTCGTAATCGGGTTAATGACTGTCAGGTTATAATTACCTTTTAATGTGGAAATGTGCTGCTGAGTAAAATTATTCTCCCACATCCGGGTATTCATTGCCGGAGCGATGATCAGTGGGGTCTCGCCGAGCGCCCGGATGGCAGATGTCAGCAGATTATCACAGATGCCGTTTGCCAGCTTCGCCAGCGTATTGGCCGTGAGCGGGGCGATGAGGAAAGCATCACACCATTTGACGAGTTCAATATGCAGGACTTCATCCGTGTTGCCCCATTCATCCTGATTCCGGTAACACCGGTGCTGACTCATGATGGACAGCGCCTGCTCTGCAACAAACTGATGGGTCTTTTCCGTGGTGATGACGCGAAACTCATGATCCAGTTTCCGCCCCTGAGATATGAGGTTCGGCATACGGTACGCAGCAATGGAACTTGTGATGCCCAGCAATACTTTCATAGTATCAGCTCATTTCAAGATTATTAATCGCTCAAATGTAACATACACGGAAGGATATGTCGATTGCTTTTTATCATCTGGGCGTTTGGAAATACAAGGTCAAAATGCAGCAATAATTTGGCTAAGGATTGCAATTCAGCGTACCAGCCAGCATATTACTTACGCACCAAAAAATTTCTATTTTTCCAAAGGAGGTTGTTATGGCGTTACAATCCGTCAATCCGGCTAATGACAGGTTAATTAAACAGTATGAAGAACACACTAATGCTGAAATTGAATCTACACTGGAGAGTGCAACGCGGGCATTTGAGCAATGGCGGAAGAGCCCGTTTGAAGAACGCAGCGAACGCATGATGGCTGCGGCGGATTTGCTCCGTGCGAAAAAAGATCACTGGGCGGAAATCATGGTTAGAGAGATGGGCAAACCCATTTCCGAAGCGCGTGCAGAAGCTGAAAAGTGCGCCTGGGTTTGCGAATATTATGCGGAGAACGCTGAAGAATTTTTACAATCGGAGGAAATAGAGACTGATGCCTCAAAGAGTATGATTCGATACGAGCCGTTGGGACCGGTATTGGCAGTGATGCCTTGGAATTTCCCCTTCTGGCAGGTGTTTCGGTTTGCCGCGCCAGGACTAATGGCCGGGAACGTCGGATTACTCAAACATGCGTCCAATGTGCCGGAATGTGCGTTGGCGATCGAGGAGATATTTAGCGGGGCAGGGTTTCCGGAGGGGACATTTCAAACCCTTCTGATTGGCTCCGATAAGGTAGAACCTGTTATCCGTGACGAACGCGTGAAAGCCGTGACGTTAACCGGCAGCGAAATTGCCGGGAGAAAGGTGGCGGAAGACGCCGGGAATGCCCTGAAGAAGACGGTGCTGGAGCTGGGCGGCAGCGACCCGTTTATCATACTGGACGATGCGAATATTGATAAAGCAGTTAAGGTGGGTGTGAATGCCAGGTGCATAAACTCCGGACAGAGTTGTATCGCAGCCAAGCGATTTATTGTAGTGCAGAGCCAACTCGGTGAATTTACCCAAAAATACGTAGAGGAAATGCGTCAGTTACAGGTCGGTGCCCCCATGGATGAATCGACGCAGGTCGGGCCGTTAGCCAGGAAGGACCTCCGGGATGAACTGCACGATCAGGTGCAGCAGAGCGTTATGGATGGCGCGGATAAACTACTTGGCGGTCAGGTGCGAGAGGGGAAGGGGTACTTTTACGAGCCGACCGTCCTGGCGAATGTGCAGAAAGGTATGGCCGTCTATGAGGAAGAGACCTTTGGGCCTGTAGCGGCTATCATCCCCGCGGAAAGCGAAGAGGATGCTATCTTTATTGCGAATGATACCAAATTCGGCCTTGGCGCAGCCTTGTGGACTCGAAATAAGAAGAGAGGGGAAGAGCTCAGCGCCGAAATCGATGCTGGCGCCGTCTTCATCAATGGACTGGTCAAATCCGATCCACGGCTGCCGTTTGGCGGCGTGAAGCAGTCCGGATATGGCCGGGAACTGTCGTATCACGGCATCCGGGAGTTTGTGAATATGAAGACAGTGTGGATCGCATGAAGAGGGGATTCGATAACTTGTAAGTTGTAATCTTCACTACTGAATAATATAATTCAATCATCTAAAGTAATTTTGAACAAGTGATAAGATATATACAATAAATGAGAAAAGGAGGGCTATCGTGAAGAGACCCCTTATCGGAATATATGCTTTGATTCTGGCAATATTTTTCATTGCCTGCGACATGGGCACGGACCCCACGGATGATATGGAAACGCCGACGGTGACCATTACACAGCCGGCTGACGGTGATACAGTCTCCGGCCTGGTGGAGATTGTGGCTAATGCCAGTGATAATGAGGGCATAGATTCGGTACAGTTTTTTATCGATAATATGTACAAGGATTCAGATAAAATGGAGCCCTGGAATTATGTTTGGAACACCTCTGAAGCAGAAGATTCGATAAATCATGCATTGTATACAATTGCCGTCGATCAGTCAGGCAACATAGATACTTCTGAGGTTGTATCCGTTTTTGTGTACAATAGTAGCGAGCCAGCCTTAAGTATCCTCCTCACTCAACCAACTGATGGGGATACAGTTAAAGGCCAAGTTGAAATTGCTGCGGAGGTTAGCGATAACCAACAAGTTGATTCGGTAAAATTTTATGTGGATGACGAATTACAGGGCGCAGTGACGACAGCTCCTTGGAGTACTACCTGGGATGCCTCCGGAGTGGATGATTCCACTGCTCATTCAATATCTGCCAGTGCCATAGATACTGCAGGGATTGAATATACTTCTGTTATTATTACCGTGGTTGTGAATAACCATACCGTCTCCTTTACGAATGATATCCAGCCGGTTTTTACCGAAAACTGTGCTTTCAGCGGATGTCATGGAACCAGTAATCCACAGCAAGGTCTTGTACTCGCCGAAGGAGAAGCGTACGGAAATATTGTAAATGTACCAAGTCAGGAGGAGTCGGGCTACGATCTGATTGAACCGAATATGCCGGATTCCAGTTATATTTATTTGAAAATTCAACCCGACCCGCCAAGTGGAGAACAGATGCCACGAGGAGGTCCGTATCTGGATAGTGAAACGATAAATATGATTGAGACATGGATTTCCGAGGGAGCGTTAAATAACTAATTGGCTCTTCGGCAATCGTATATCTTAGAACGGCATCCCGCTTATGCGGGGTGCTTTTTTTTGTTCTAACCTAAATTGAGCGATTTTATATGGCGATCTGCACCAATCTGTTGAGCGCGAAGGCACCGCGGAAATCCTCGACAGCCCCTCCGGGTATGCCTCCGG
>JAANXI010000023.1 GCA_018263365.1 Fidelibacterota bacterium
AANAGGGTTTTGGGAAACCGAAGGCATACCCGGAGGGGCTGTCGAGGATTTCACGGAGCCTTCGCGCTCAACAGATTGGTGCAGATCGCCGCACAAAATCGCTTAATTTAGGTAAGAGTATGAGCCAAATAATTTGACTAGCCCCGTCATTTATGGCGGGGAATTTGGTTTTTAAAGGGCTTTTATACCGGATTTATAAATAGTTTCGGTGATTGTTTGTAAACGCTCAGGAGGACATTGAATACCCTGTTTGAACATGATAAAGAAGTGTAATCGAACTGGCTTGAAAAGGTTGGATTACCTCCCACTCTCCTCATACTCCGCCAGCCATTCATCTACCTGAGGCACTAATTCCTCCATGATGCGTTCGCGGGTTTCACGAAACGCCTGACGGATATGTTCAGTCGATCCGCGGACATGGATAGGATCGGGAAACGGGATATGCATTCGCTCACCCTTTTCAGTGGGAACCAGTGGACATTTTTCGTCTGCGTTACTACACACTGTTATAATCAGGTCGAAATCGTCAACAGGTAACTCGTTCCAGTGTTGAGATTTTTGCCGCCGGATATTGACACCAATCTCCTTCATCACGTCGATTGCCATCGGATGGACCACACCGGATGGATTGCTGCCCGCGCTGTAAATCCGGGCATGGTCATCGTACTTGTGTTTTAACAATCCCTCAGCAATCTGACTCCGGCAACTGTTTCCCGTACAGACGACCAGTATCGCTGGTTTATCGGTCTTTGGCTTCTTCCAAAACATGGTGGAAAATATAAGAAATTCTGATAGCAGGACGAAGGAAAACCCGTATGGAGTTGGAAATAATAATATCTGGACAATACATTTGATAAAACTACCAAAGAGGAGGATAGGTCTGTTATGGATTATAATGAGCTGTGGGACACTCTTACCGGATTCCGAAAAGCCCGGATTCTCCATACGGCATTAATCTGGCGGTTTTTTAATTACGTTGGTGAAGGCGCGACTACGGAAGAAATCGCTCATCAGGCCAAAACCAATCAAAGAGGGACAGAGCGTGTCTTAAACGCACTGGTCGGTATGGGAATTCTCAAGAAATTCGGTGAGAAATATACACACACCGAATTAAGCGAGACGCATCTCGTGGAAAATGGGAACAGTTCGTTTGCCGGTGTCCTACACTCGGTGCAGAGCTGGGAGAGTTGGGGACAACTCCCGCAAATAGTAAAATCCGGCGAATTACCGGAACGCAAACGGGTATTCGACGATTCGGAACGGTTCAGAACGTTTATTCTTGCAATGCACGAATACCAAAAGCATCGGGCGTCGGAATTTGTGCAAAAACTTCCCGTCCAAAGCGGCGATGCTATCCTGGATTGCGGCGGGGGACCCGGAACATACGCCAACGCCTTCGCCCGGGAATATCCCGATAGTAATGTTACACTCTTAGACCTCCCGGATGCTATCGCCATTGCCAAAGATCTGAATTCCGAAAATCTTCCGGTGCAGTATATCTCTGGTGATTTTTTCAAAGAGGACCTTGGTGGGCCGTATGATTTTGTATTTCTCTCCAATATCATCCATTCGCACAGCCCTGCAAGAAACCGGACACTGTTCCGCAGGATAGCCGATGTGATGGAATCCGGCGGGCACTTCGTCATCCGGGATCGGTTTCTGGATGAATCCCAAACAGAACCGCTGGGTGCTGTCATCTTTGGAATTCACATGCTCGTGAATAATCTGGAGGGCGGCACCTATATTGTAAGAGAAGTTCAGGAATGGCTTCAATCCACGGGATTCACCAACGTTGAGTATCGCACAATTGATGATGAAAGCGAAATCGTGATTGCTGAGAGGGCGGATTGAAAAAAATGATGAACGCTGATATATCAATATATGAAGCTATACCGCTATACCTTCATCTGATAGTTTGAGCGTCGTCTTTCTGCGCGTCGGCGAAAAATCTCTGCATCAAAACCTGCTTAGCATGAATTACTTATAAATTGAAATAAATGTACAAATTCGAGGTGTACTAAGATCAATATTTTCAGTTGTGTAGAGACGTGCCATGGCACGTCTCTACAAACAACAATATCAATGGGTTACCGTGTTTCCTATAGCATAACGGATTTTCAGGAATTCAGAGAAAAATTTTACTTGAATTGGCATTCTCACACACCCTCCATGGAACGTCTCAACTTAGGTTAATGAATCATTTAACTTCGGAGATTCGTCACCACACTATGCCTCGTTCAGAATACCAAATTGATTTTTTCCCGCTCTTTCTTTTTGATTAATGTGATAAAATCACTCATATCTCTTCTCAAATCTGGGAAGAGAAGGACAATAAAATCAAAGTAATACAGTGCATAGCAGGGTTCCGGATTCTGGCACAAACCTTGTATTATAATTTAACACAATAATGCCGGTTTGCAGTTCGGCTCTATCTGAGGAGGAGTCTATGAATATTGGAATTACCCGGGATCATGCCAACCAGGAACATCGGGTGGCGTTAACGCCCGCAGGGGTGCAAACACTCCATAACGCCGGTCATTCCGTATTTATCGAGGAAGACGCCGGGCTCGACAGTAATTTTTACAATACCTATTACGAAGACGCCGGCGCAACCATTGTGTATTCCAGAGAAGAGGTCTATCAGCGAGCAGACTTGGTTGTAAAAATCTCTCCGCTTACGTCAGATGATTGTACCTATCTCCGCCGGAACCAGATTGTGGTCGGTTTTCACCACATGGCTATCGAATCACAGGAAGTGGTCGAGACGATAGTTGAAAAGCAGGTCACGGCCATCGGATATGAGATCATCGAGGATGACCACGGGGAACTGCCAATTCTGACCTCTATGAGCGAAATCGCGGGACAGATGAGCACGCACGTCGGAGCCCACTATCTACAGAATGAGCAACAGGGGCGCGGTATCCTGTTCGGCGGCCTGCCCGGCGTGCCGCAGGCGGCGGTCGTCATCCTTGGCGCCGGCGTGGTGGGAATAAACGCCACCCAGGCAGCCATCGGGCTTGGTGGACACGTCGTCCTGCTGGACAACGATGTGAAAAAATTACGCCGCGCCAATGAAATCTTTGGGAAACGAGTAACCACGGCCCTGGCAAACGACCGGAACCTGCGGAAAGGCGTCCAATTTGCGGACATATTGATTGGGGCAATCTTAATTCATGGCGATCGCGCTCCGCATCTCGTGACGAGAGAGCATGTCCAATCCATGAAACGGAAAGCGGTGATTGTGGACGTTTCGATAGACCAGGGAGGCTGTGTTGAGACCAGCCGTCCGACATCGCTGGCCAATCCGGTATATGTGGAAGAGGACGTCATCCATTATTGCGTGCCGAATATGCCGGCAAACGTAAGCCGGACGGCCACGTATGCACTGACGAATGCCAACCTGCCGTTCGTCGAGGATATCGCGAGTCTGGGACTGAACAAAGCAGTGCAGCAAAATAACGCCCTCCGGCGCGGGGTGTACTTCTTTGAAGGCACGTGTACCCGGCAGCGGATCGCGAATTTGTTTGAATTGGAATACCGGTCCATCGATAACCCGTTCTTGCGGAAATAGGAAAGCCCGATATGAGCTGGATAGATACGTTCAAATCCAAGAAGACAACGGCGGAAGAGGCTGTCAAAGTCATAAAATCCGGCGATAATGTTTTTATCCCGATTAGTTCCGGCGCACCGCAAACACTGATTCCGGCGATGGTGGACCGGGGACACGAACTAAACGATGTAAAAATCCTGCATTTCTCGACTCTGGGGCCCGCCCGGTATACCGATCCGGAATACGAGGGCCACTTTCGGCATATTGCGCTCTTTGTCGGCGGGAACACACGGGAAGCGGTCAACGAGGGCCGGGCGGATTACGTGCCGGTATTCTATCACGAAGCGCCTGCGCTTTTCAAGGAAGGTGTGTACGCACTGGATGTAGCCATGATTCACGTGTCGCCGCCGGACGAACACGGCTTTTGCAGTTACGGCGTTGCCGTGGATGCGACCAAGCCGGCGGCCGAATCCGCGAAGGTTGTTATCGCGGAAGTCAATCCCAATATGCCGCGCACGCTGGGTGACAGTTTTATCCATGTGCGCAATATCGACTACATTGTGCCCACGGATTACCAACTGGAGGAGTATCCAGCAGCGGATTTCACGGAGACCCACGCCAAGATCGCTGAACACATCGCCGGTCTGATCGAAGATGGCGCGACGGTGCAATTGGGCATCGGCGCCATTCCGGAAGCCGTATTGACTTACCTCGATGACAAATCAGATTTGGGAGTACACACAGAGATGTTTTCCGATGGGCTGATCGAACTCATCGAGCGCGGAGTGGTTACCTGTACGGAAAAGACTCTCCATCCGGGGAAAATTATAGCGACGTTTCTCATGGGCAGCCGGAAATTGTATGACTTCGTTGACAATAACCCGATGATCGAATTCCGGCCGGTGCACTACGTAAATGATCCGTTTGTGATTGCACAGAACAACAGGATGGTCGCTATCAATTCGGCGCTGCAGGTAGATTTCACCGGCCAGATCTGCGCGGATTCCATGGGACACAAAATTTACAGCGGATTCGGCGGCCAACTGGATTTTATCCGGGGCGCCGCTCATTCGGAGAGGGGAAAACCGATTATTGCACTGCCGGCAACGGCGAAGGAGGGCGAGGTCTCCCGGATTGTACCGGAACTGTATCCCGGCGGCGGTGTGGTGACCACCCGCGCCGATGTACACTATGTTGTTACGGAATACGGCGTGGCGAACCTGCACGGACGAACAATCCGGGAACGGGTGAAGGCTTTGGTAGAAATTGCCGCTCCCCAATTCCGGGATGAATTAACGGCAAGAGCAAAAGAACTGAAATATATCTGATGACGACAACCACGAAGACAAAGGATATTGTATGAGTGCAAAGAAGTCGCGCGGGATGATCTTTTTCCGGGTCGAAGAGTGTAAAGGTTGCGCTCTTTGTGTGGATGCCTGCCCGGTGAATGTGCTGGAATTATCGTCGGAATTGAATAGTCATGGTTATCATCCGGCTACCTATAAAGGCGAAGGCTGTACCGGATGCGGAGTCTGTTACTATGTCTGCCCGGAACCCGGAGGCATAAAGGTCTACAAGCGCTATGATCCTGAAAAGCATACGGCGGAGGTGCAGTGATGGCGAAAATGTTGATCAAAGGAAACGAGGCAATCGTCAAGGGGGCGCTTCTGGCAGGATGCGAGGCGTATTTCGGCTATCCCATCACCCCGGCATCTGAAATCGCAGAGGCGGCCTCTGTGTACTTTCCGGAGGTTGGCGGAACGTTTTTGCAGGCGGAAAGCGAAGTTGGGGCGATTAATATGGTGTACGGAGCGGCCGGCGCTGGCCAACGGGTGATGACGGCCTCATCAAGCCCCGGAATCAGTCTAAAACAGGAGGGCGTATCGTACATCGCCGGTTCGGAACTCCCGGCAGTCATCGTCGATATCATGCGCGGCGGACCCGGCCTGGGGAATATCGCTCCGGAACAGTCCGATTATAATCAGGTAGTCAAGGGCGGCGGACACGGTAATTACAAGACCATTGCGCTCGCACCCAACAGCGCCCAGGAGATGTGTGATCTCACTATGCTGGCGTTTGAACTCGCCGATAAGTACCGCAATCCGGTTTACGTGGTTGCCGACGGCTTCATCGGACAGATGATGGAACCGGTGGAATTCCCGAAACCGAATCGAAATATCCCGGAGAAACCGTGGGCGGTGAAAGGAACTGCCGAAACCAGCGATAACCTGATCTCATCCATCGAACTCGACCCTGATGACCTGGAAGAACACAACCGCAAAATGCAGCGGAAGTACCAGGAGATGCGTGAATCGGAAGTGCGATATCAGGCGTACCATTGCGATGATGCGGAGATTATCCTGATCGGATTCGGCATTGTTTCCAGAGTTATACAGTCCGCAGTGGATGAACTGCGGGCGCAAGGGGTAAAAGTGGGCATGCTCAGACCGATTACACTCTTTCCGTTCCCATCGGATGTCATCAGGCAATACACTGATCAGGTGAGCAAGTTCTGGGTGATGGAATTGAATAACGGGCAGATGGTGGATGATGTCCGGTTGGCAGTAGAAAACAGAGTCCCGGTAAAATTCCACGGTCGGATGGGCGGCAATGTTGTAGGAACTGACGAGATTATTGAAAAAGTATTGGAGGAGGAATCAGCATGAGCGGAAATATCCTGGAAAAACCACAATCATTCTATTCCGAATACACCCGCAAGCCGGGCGCTGATACCCTTACAACCCATTACTGTCCGGGATGTGGTCACGGCGTACTGCACAAACTCATCGCCGAGGCCCTCGACGATTTCGGTGTTCGGGAGAAGGCGATTTTCGTCAGTCCGGTGGGATGCAGTGTATTTGGGTATTACTATTTCCACACCGGAAACGTCCAGGCTGCTCACGGACGCGCATCGGCAGTGGCAACAGCGTTAAAGCGCGCCAATCCGGATAGTATTGTTATCAGCTACCAGGGCGACGGCGACCTGGCTGGCATTGGGGGAAATAACATTCTGCAGGCTGCCAATCGTGGCGAGAATTTCACGACATTTTTCGTCAACAATGCGATCTACGGTATGACCGGCGGCCAGATGGCGCCGACGACATTGATTGGTCAAACCACAACGACCACACCCCGCGGCCGCACCCATGAAAACGAAGGCTATCCGCTTCGGGTTGCCGAATTACTGGCAACGCTGGAAGCGCCAGTGTACCTCGAACGTGTATTAATAGGCGATCCAAAGTACACAATGAAAGCGCGGAAGGCCGTTCGGAAGGCGATTAAAGCCCAAATCGAAGGCAAAGGGTTTTCCATGGTGGAAGCGCTGTCAGCCTGTCCCCTCGGGTGGAAGATGGACCCGGTAGATGCGAAGAACTGGGTGCAGGATGTTCTGGTGAAATATTTTCCGCTGGGCGTGACGCGTGACAATATATCCGAAGTTGAGGGGTATGTGCCCGGTGAAAACGGCAATGGACGGAAACCGCTCTCGGACAGGGAACTCGTGAAGAAGATCGATATCCCATCGGATGAGACCACTACGACCTATCCGTTGCCGGAAGCCGAAGACAGGTACAAACATTCGGAGATTAAGATCGCCGGCTTCGGCGGACAGGGTGTTCTTTCCCTGGGCGTTGGGCTATCCCAAATGGGAATGCTTCAGCAGTATCACGTCAGCTGGTTACCATCGTATGGGCCGGAAATGCGTGGCGGGACGGCGCACTGCCATGTGAAACTGAGCCATAACCCGATTGGGGCTCCCCTCATCGAGAAACCTACTATCCTCGTGCCGATGAATAAGCCATCGCTGTACAAATTCGAGGATTCGGTGGTGGAAGGCGGAGACATCTTTTACAACAGTTCGTTGATTGATACACCACCGAAACGGTCGGATGTGAATGTGTATCCGGTGGATGCCACGGAGATCGCTGACGGACTTGGGAATACCAAGGCCGCAAATATGGTGATGCTGGGGGCGATTATCGCGAAGACCGGACTGCTGGATAAGGAGGCCGTGATAACAGAAATGAAGCAGATTATCAAAAAAGAAAAGTACGTTGAACTAAACCAAAATGCCGTGCAGGCCGGCTTCGATGCCCTGCAGTCCGTATCCGGGTAAATCGTACGTCAGAGATGTGTGTTGAAATCGCCCTCCCTTCCCCGGGGAGGGCGATTTTTTTAACTGAATTATTTATAAATGTCGCTTTGGGACCTTCTATTCCAGGTCTGGAAGCAGTTTCGATCAAAACTTACGCCGTATCATAGTCGGGAATTCCTTTAGTAGAGACGTTCCATGGAGGGTGTGTGAGAATGCTGTGTCAAGGATTTTTTTCTCATACCTTTTCATATTACTACTCAGTGTAAAATATATGATAACCCATTGATATTATTGACTGTAGAGACGTGCCATGGCACGTCTCTACTCGGAAGAAAATGCGATGATTACTCACATTTTTCCCTTATTTTTTTGTTTACACACAGCCTGCATGGAACGTCTCTACAATATATCATTATATCATTATATCATTAGCTGATTTCTATTAAAACCATCCTATTTGCTCTGCAGCGTAAACACCCCGTCCCAATCATTGGGACGTTGTTTTTTGAGCAGTTTTGAGCGTTCGTACATCGTCTGGGACGGCGAATCCTGATAATCGCCATCCGCCAATTCTTCAAAGATCTTTATCGCCTTACGCCAGTTGCCGTTCCGGTATTCAAACAACCCCTCGTGATACCGGTAATACAGCCCCATATTGTATTCGGGTTTTCGACCGATATAATCGATGAGTTCATAGATTTTCACCGGTTCGGTCTTTCCCTTGACCCGCAGCATGTCGAGTTCGCGACAGATAAAATGTTCCTTAACCAATTCGAAGGTGGATTCGCTGATAATGATTTTCGTCTTAAAAACCTTGTTCACGCCCTCCAGCCGGGCGGCCAGATTCACATCGTCCCCGATAGCAGTGTAATCCGCCCGGCGCTCCGAACCGATGTTTCCAGCGACGATCGGCCCGGAGTTCAGGCCAATGCGGGTGTTCAGATGAAAATGGACAGCCGGAGGCAGTTCCGTATATTTCTCCCGTAACTTCAGACTGTAATCCCGGTGCGCCAACGCCGCCTGGCTGGCCAGGTAGGCGTGATCATCTCTGGGAACCGGAGCCCCGAACAGCGCCATGATGCCGTCGCCGGTATATTTGTCGAGCAGTCCGTTATGGTCTAACACAAAACTCGTTAATGTATCAAAATATTCGTTCAGGTATTGAACCAGTTCCGGGGCGGTTTTTCCTTCGGAAAAGGTAGTAAAGTTATAAATATCCGAAAATAACACTGTGGCGTAGATCTCATCTCCGCCCATTTGTACGAGTTCAGGATCTTTGAGCAAGTTTTGAATCACATCGGGATGGACGTACCGGCTGAACACCTTGCGGATTTCCAGCTTCGATCGCCCTTCCACAACAAAGCTCAGGGTGGCAATGGTAATGTATGACAGCACAAAACCCGTCACCGGAGTAATGATCCCTAACCAAGCCCTGTTTGCCACCCAGACAGAGATGGCTATTCCGATGATATAAGCAAGTATTCCGACCATCATCAGGTTGCTATAGCGCAACTGAAAGCGCGTAAATATCATAAACGCCAGGAAGCTCACCAGCAGCGTGTTCAGGAAATTCACCCACCACGATACGACATGCACAAAATCGCCCTGTGTCAGGTTACTGAGCACCATCGCCCAGATTTCCATCCCCGGATACGCAGAGATACCGGTGAACGGCGTTGGTTTCAAATCTTTCAGTCCGGCTGCCGAGGCGCCAACAATGATGTATTTATCCCTGAACATCTCCGGATTCAACGCGGGCTCTCCGCCATATCGCAACGCGCTGGCGGTCTGGATGACCGCACTAATCGGTACGTACCGGAAGACCCCGTCAGGGCCGCCAGCGCCGTACCAGTTGACCAGATATTCTCCGTCGTCATCCACCGGAATACGCCGACCGCCGATCCGGTATGCGCCTTTCGACCAGGTTGGATTCATTTCGATTTCTGCCAACCAACCCCGCACAGGTAAATTTGCGTATATCTTTCCCTGATACTCATGAAACAGCTGCACGTGTCGCAAAACGCCGCCTCGATCAGTGCGGACATTCGTAACACCAAGGGCAGTTGTTGCATTTAGTAAGGTATCAATAGGCGCCTTTGCCCCACGATAGGTGAGATCCTGCTCCGGTCCGTCATTAATCATCTGAAATCCGAATTCGCCCAGCGATGGAGTTTTTTTCGCCGTATCCGCCAGTAATTCAGCCCCCAAAATGACCTGCCCGTGTTCCCGGATAGATGCCGCAAATGCCCCGTCGGTTTCTTCAGCGTACGTTTCGTCCCGATTCAGATCGGGATCGTAAAACAGCATATCGTACATCACGGATCGGGTACCGACCTCAGCGAAGAGATTGTTCATCTGAGCATAAAAGCTTCTTGGAAACGGGTATTGAATCCCTACCTTCTCTGCAAAATAGTCCAGACTGTTATTATCGATATCCACCAAGACGATATTTGTATCCGCCTGTTCCGGAATCGGGAAATGCACAAATCGGTAATCCAGGGTTTGCTGTTCAATATCACGCATAAAACCGCTATTGCCGATCAGCATCGCGATGATCGCAATAATTACGGCGATTGACAGCCCGACATACCACGCCTGGTAGTTTTTGGTGAGCCAGGTGATTACTGAATTTATGTCAATGTTTTTTGGCATGTAGAGGTAAAATGGAAAAATATGCTAACACACCAAAATTAGGTGGTTTTCGCAGAAGGTGCAATACGTAAATAATTAACCAAGCAGCCAATTACACCAATCAATTAAATAACAAGGTCATCCTAGCCTGAATAAATCATAAATCCGTGAAATAGCGACCAAATATATCGTTTTAAGTTATTCAATAACAACGATTTGTAGAGACACGCCATGGCGTGTCTCTACCAAGGATTTTATTTGCTATTCAAACTTGAAAAGAGGGGAGGGGGTTATTTCTCCCCCGGAATCCCCGGTTCAGTCATTGCGCGCACATTCAGTGCCTCTTCAAT
>JAANXI010000024.1 GCA_018263365.1 Fidelibacterota bacterium
CCGAAATATTTCATGCTATTTTATCCTCTGTTTCTTTAGTCGTTACGCTGTTCGCGCAATTCATCGACCGCCAGTTCCGCATGGGTCGCCTGAACCCGTTTGATTAACAGGTAAATGTATAAGAGTGTAAACGTGAAAAGGGAAACAAAAAACGCCGTTTTCATCTTCGGCTCCATCCCGATACGCGGAGGATGCGCCTGTGCTTCCGCCGCCACCAGTTGATGCTCAGATAAACGAGGGGAACATCTATAAATCCTATGATGCCTAGAACGGCGGAGAATTTTGCTGTCTGTTCGTTTTTTCCGCCGAAATAGCGCAGCAGCAGATAGGCCACGTATATCAGAAACAAAATCAAAGTAGTGGTTAACCGGGGCTCCCATGTCCACCAGACCTCCCAGACCGGCCGCGCCCAAATCGGGCCGGTTATCAACACGATCAATACAAAGACAACCCCGATCTCTACGGATGATGCGGCAAAGACGTCCCATTTTTTATCCTTGGAGGTCAGGTACAGTATGCTGCAGACGAAGACCACCCCAAATGCCAGAAACGCCACCCACGCGGACGGTACATGATAATAGAATATCTTCTGTACCAGCCCCATCGTGCGTTCTACCGGTGCGTACCATGCAATCAGAAGAAAGGAGAAAAACATCAGGAACAGCAGTGCATATCCCAGGATCTTGACGCCTAGATGATCTTTGGTAAAAACCTGTTCGTATTGTGATTTCACGGTCACTCCTCGACTACGTATTCAAAAATTAACGATGGCACGACGATGAAAATCATATCAAATCCGACCAGCAGGAAGAACCAGTTCTGATACGTGGCGAACGGCTCTCCGGCAATCACGTCACGTATGCAGGCGACGGCGGCTAATAATATAGGCGTGGATACCGGAAAGAGCAACAGAGGCAGCATCACTTCGCTCATTTTCACGTTGGTCGCCATGGCAGAGAACAGCGTTCCCACCGCCACGAATCCAATAGTGCCCAGCAGGATGATACCGATTATCCACCAGAAATGCTGGAAAAGCGGCATGTTGAGAAATAACAGGAAAAACGGCAGGGTCAGTATTTCCGCGATAAGCAGGATAATCAGATTGGCGCCGAATTTCCCAAAGTAGATCAACCCCCTGTCCACCGGCGCCAGCAACATGCCCTGGATGGCCATATTTTCCTTTTCAAGAGCAAAAGACCGGTTCAACCCAAGCACGCCTGAGAAGAGAAACGTAACCCATAGCAATCCCGGCGTAATGGCGCGCTTAATCGCCGGCGTCGGTTCAATGGCGAAGTTGAAGATCACTAAAATCAGCAGCCCAAACGTAAACATCGAGAGCAGCGATTCCTTACTCTTGAGTTCAACCAGGAGGTCTTTCCAGAGGATAGTGAAAATCTGCTTCATACGCCCTCGTCCAGTAATCGCCGGTATTCGGCATGATAATCCCCGTAACTGACGTCATCTTTCTTCGCAGAGAAACCGATTCGGCCTCTGCTCAGGATATGAAGTTCATCGGATAGGTGATACCCGATTTCCAGATTGTGACTGACCAGGATCGCCGACTTATTTTTCGTTCTGAATGACTCGATATACTCGGTAAAAATATCAATACCGGATTCGTCCAGCCCGGAAAACGGCTCGTCCAGTATAAGAATATCCGGGTCGTGCAGGATTGCCCGGGCAAGCGCCAGTCGCTGTTGCATTCCCCGGGAGTAGGTTTTCACCGGATCATACTGGCGATGATACAGATGGAGTCTTTTCAGGACGTTTGTGATCCGGGTATCGTAATCGGTCATCCCGAACAGTCGCGCGGTAAAGCGGAGGTTTTCAAGTGCGTTCAGCTCATTATACATCAAAATCTGATGGGAGAGAAATCCGATATGCCGCCTGGCTGCATCGGATTCCTGCCAGATATTTTTACCGAAGATGTGAATTTCACCGGAATCCGGCTTCATGAGTTTTGCGAGGATCTTCAGGAGGGTTGTTTTCCCGGCGCCGTTTCCGCCGGCGAGTGTCATAAATGAGCCTACTGGCACTTCGATGGCAATGTCACGTAAGACAGGTCGATTGCTGAAAGATTTGGTAATCGCATTGGCCTGGAGGGATACGGTCACGGAACTCGTCAGGCTGCTGCCAGCCCTTCTCCACAGTGCGCGCAGAAACTGCTGCCTTCAGGGTTGACATTGCCGCAATTGGCACAACTGTTGTCAGGTGTTGAGGCGATCTCCTGTCCGCAGTGACTGCAATATTTTGCGCTTTCCTGTACGTCCGCATTACAGTTCGGACAGACTGAACCTGCGTCTTCAGCTATCGCTGTTTCAGCTGGTTTCTCCTCAGCGTCTTTCGCCAACTCGCCATTTTGATAGTACTCGATTTCGCCGAGGACTTGCTCCGCCTTTTCCAGGAGCTCCTGCCGTTGCAGCTGATAATCGCGATACGACAATTTCCCCATCTCATACTCGAAGTCTGCCTCTTTGATCTGGGCATAGATGTTGAATTTTTCCTGCTCCAGATTCCGGAGGGTGGTATCCTCGTTCACCTTGCGAAAATAGCCTGCGCGTCTGACCAAGGGACTCGCGATAAAACTCAGCGTCCCCACGAATACCAAAAATGTCAGAATCGGTTCGAGCATCAAAAGTCCAGGTTCTTCAGTTCATCTTCGATTTGGTCGCGGTGCTTCAATTCCGAATCACCTTTCCGGGGTTCAGAGGAGCGCTCATCAGCCCCTGATTCACCTGACGGACCAATCGCCGGGACCCATCGTTTTACAACCGAATAGAGCACAACGCCCCCAACAATCAGAAAAAAGAACGGCAGCACATACGCGGAGAGGTTAAATCCGGATTTTGGCGGAGCCGCCAGGATCTGTTCCCCGTAAATGCTGATCATTGCCTGGGTAATTTCCTTTTCGGATTTCCCCTGGTCAAGCATCTGTCCCACCTGTTTTCGTACGCCTTCGCACATACAACCGTCCATAGTGCAAACAGAGACTAACAGGCCGCACCCGCACTGACACGACAGCGAGCTGTTAATTTTTTCGTATTTCTGCGTATCATAGGCATGGGCATGTTGGACCGGTATGCCGATCCAGAACGCGGTTCCAAAGAACAATAACGCTATAATAGGTTGTATTTTCATTTGGATTTCTCCGCAATAGTTCGCGGCTTTGTCGGCAGCATGGCGATAATGGTGCCAAACGCCAGAATCGCGCCTCCAATCCAGATCCACTGGACTAACGGATTCACAAATATACGAATAGTCGCCGCATTGTTATCACCGGAAACTCCCGCCAGTGTGGCGTACAGGTCCTCGCGCCAGGTCTGGATAATGTCCACCTCTGTGTTCGGTTGGTTGGAGCGGAAGTACATTCGCTTTTCAGGATAGAGTTTGCCATACGGCTTCCCTTCCTTCAGCACTTCCAATTCCACAATTTGCGCCACGTGATTCGGCCGATTCAGCTGCTGATGATTCGAATAGACAAACGAAAACATTCCCGCTTGCATCTCTTCCCCGGGCTGCAACGTTTTCTCTACTTCCACATTAAAAGCAGAGCCGGTAAATCCGATAAAATAGAAGACAATTGCCAAATGGACGATGTAACCGCCAAACCGGCTCTTGTTCTTCAACGTCATGTTGACCAGTGCTCTGAAATGATTTTCCCCGGTCATCCGGTGGCGGGCGGTCATCCCCTTCCAGAATTCCTGGATAATCGACGAGCCGACAAAAACAATCAGTACCGCTGATACAAACGGATACAGACTTTGCACTCCGGCAAACCAAAAAACCGGTGCAGCAATCAGGGCCAATACTATCGGTATCATAAAATTGCGTTTAAAACTCTCAAACGAGGTTCGGCGCCAGGCCAGCAGGGGACCAACCCCGGTTAGGAGCAGCAGTAACAGTCCGATGGGGACATTTACCTGGTTGAAGAACGGCGGGCCGACGGTGATTTTCGCACCGCGAACGGCTTCACTGACCAATGGAAACATCGTGCCCCATAAAACAGAAAAACAAATCGCAATGAATATCAGATTGTTGAGCAGAAAACTGCTCTCTCTGGAAGTCAACGATTCCAGTTGGTTTCGGGTCTTGAGTACATCCATACGCCAAATCAACAACGTGACAGATGCGAGAATGATGATAACTAAAAAGCCGGAGAAAAACGGTCCGATCGCAGATGCGGTGAAACTATGAACACTTGAAATTACGCCGCTACGCGTCAGAAATGTGCCGAAAATTGACAAGAAAAAGGTCAGCATGATGAGCACCATATTCCAGACGCGCAGCATGTTTTTCTTCTCCTGGATAATGACGGAGTGCAGAAAAGCCGTTCCGGTCAGCCAGGGCATAAATGAGGCGTTCTCCACCGGGTCCCAGGCCCAGTAACCGCCCCAGCCAAGTTCTACGTATGCCCATTTCCCGCCCAGCGTAATCCCAATGCCGAGGCAGAGCCAGGCGAACAGCGTCCAGCGCCGGGTAGAGGTGATCCAGAGGTTATCCAGCTTGCCGGTTAACATGGCGGACATGGCGAACGCAAACGGGATCGTAAAGCCGATATATCCAAGATACAGCATCGGCGGATGGATCATCATGCCGGGATTCTGCAGCTGCGGGTTCAACCCCTGGCCATCCGGAATTGTGAACCCCGGCGGCACCGGCTGGAAGGGATTGGCGATAAAATTATTCAGGATCAGGAAAAATAGCTGAACAACCAGTATGGTGGCAATGGCGTACGGCAGCAAATTCAGATTGCGCTTGCGGTTCTGGACAACCGCTACAACCGCGTAGATGGACAGGATCCAATTCCAGAACAGGAGCGAACCATCCTGACCCGCCCAGAGCGCGGTAATCTTGTAATTCCACGGCGTATTCCGGCTGGTATACTGGGCGACGTACTCGATCTGAAAATTGCTGATCATCAACTCCCGGAGCAAAGCAATTACACCGACCGTAATCAGAATACCAATTCCGATGACGATCCGGTTTGCCGCCTCCATCAGATCCTCGCGGCTCTGCTTCCGCGCATAAATCGCAACAAAAAACCCTGCGATTGCCAGGAAAAATGCAACTTGCAGCGAAATATTACCTAACGTTGCCATGTATTATTGTCTGTCCTTTATCTGTGGAGCAATTTTATGGATGTAAAATGTGGGTAAAAATTCTGAGCGGCACGAATGAATAAGGAGAATATGATTTAGTATCCCTGACCCTCTTTGTAATCCTTCATCGCCTCCGTGTCGGTGACATCGCCCTCATACCGGGACGCGCACTTTGCCATCAGATTATCTGCCTTGAACACGCCGGATTTTGAGTACGTTCCCTCAACAATCACTTCCGCGCCATCCTTAAACATGTCCGGGGTAATCCCCTCATACTCTACCGGTAAATCCTGGCCTTCCTGCACCATCTTGAACCGGGTAAACAGGTGATCCTCGCTCTTTTCAATACTGCCTTCTTTGACGTTACCGGCCATCCGGATGCGCTCACCGTAGAGTTCCGGGGCCTTCGCGTACAGCTCATCGACGGTCACGTAAAAGACCTGATTGCCCTGAAATCCGGTGGCAATTATCAAGATTAACGCCGCGGCAATGACAAGCCCGCTGATCAAAAATTTTTTTTGTTTCCCGGTCATGATTTTATCCCCAATTATGAAAAATCTTGTCTTATATTCTGGCTAAATTTATTTGCTCCACACACCTATGTCAATCCTTTTACAAGGATTATTTTCTTCACATAGGTCAGACTTATACGGGCACTCCCAGATCAAGTTTCACATCTTCCAGTAATTTTTGATGGACTGCCCGGATATCCTGCCCAAGTTCTTGATACAGCCGCAACTGATACTGGGCTTCGTTGCCGGTTTCCAGAATATCTTCCAATGTTTCAAGATAACCGAGCGTACCCAGTTCTTCCGCCGTAGGTGATGCATATTCCACCATGTGGTCCACCGCATCGCGCATGGACAGGATATTCCCGGTATTCGGGCCGATGATATCGCAGTCCAGGCCAAACCGGTTGGCCTTCCAGAGCGCATCATTCAGGTATTCGGTCTGCAAAACAGGTTCCATTTTACCGCGTCTGAAATCTTTCAACGTCTGCCCGACCAGCGCCTGAGATAATGCGATAAAAAAGCGGGTTCGATCCAGGGAATTCTGCACATCGCAAACGCGAAATTCAATGGTTCCGTAATCCACATGCGGACGAATTTTCCACCAGATCTGCCGCGGTTTTTTTATGGAGTTCGACTCGATCATTTTGTTGATCAACGCATTGTATTCGGCAAAATCGTGAAAGGCTGGCGGGATATTCGTCCGGGGGAATGCGCCGAACTGCATCGTTCTGGTTGAATATAATCCTGTTGGCACTCCGTCAAAAAACGGCGAATTCGCGGAGAGCGCCAGCATCGGGGCCAGCCAGCGGCGCAACCCGTTATTCAGATGGATAGCCAGTTCCGGGTCATTCACGCCGACATGGACATGCAATCCATAAGTAATATTTCGGCGGGCATAGTAATGCAGTTGGTTCGCCACCCATTGATATGTCTCGTTCTCCACAAATTTTTGTGAGCGCCAGTCTGCAAACGGATGGGTCCCGTTAATGCCCATCACTACGCCTAAAGTCTCACTGATTTGCGCCACATTCTGACGCAGAGCAATAAGTCGGTCCATCACCTCATCCACGGATCCGGCAATATCGGTATTCGTCTCTATCTCACTCAGCAGCAGTTCATAGCTATAGCGATCGCGCTCATTTTCATCGACCTCTGCCATAAAATCTTCAACGGCATCAACCAAATCACCTGTCTCGGGGTCACAAAACATAAATTCTTCCTCCACCCCGAGCGTCAGAGGAGAATTCTCCACAAACTGCTGCTCATGCATAAAACGTTACTGCTCCTTCATTCTTTATAATCGAGTGTCGTATTCTGATTTTTGTAATGGTTCGATTTGATACGTGAACGTAACCGGGCCACGTGCTCGGTGCTGATGGTAAATTTTCCCATCACTTCTCGTCCGAGCCTGGTACCGTGGCAATCAGACCCGCCGCTCAATACCAGATCGTATTGATCAGTCAGCGCCGAATATTTTTCCACATCATGCATCGAGTGGCTGGAGTGGACAACTTCAATAGCATCAAGTCCTCTGTGTACGAGTTTTGGGATAATTGCATCATCCCCTATTGTTTTCGGATGGGCCAGACTGGCAACCCCTCCGCTGGAGTGCACCAGTTCGATAATCTCACTCACGTTGAATGTCGGCTTGGCTACGTATCCCGGTTTTCCCCGAACGAGCAGATCCCGAAAGACGTGTGGGACGCTTTTATAATCACTAACTTCAACCAAAGCTGCCGCGACGTGTGGTCGTCCCAGGACCCCGCCATCCGCGATATTCAACACCTGGTCGAGCGTAATTTGATAGCCCTCATCCTGTAGAAATTTCACCATCTTTTCCGTGCGGATCAGGCGGCGCTTTTCGCACAATGCCAGGTATTCTTTCAAATCGGGATCGTGATGGTCGATGAAATAGGCCAACAGATGGATACTCGTTTCATTGAGCTTCGAGCTAAATTCGATGCCCGGAATGACTTCCGGAGATGTGGACTCCGTCAGCCGCAGCGCTTCGTCGATGCCAATAGTAGTATCGTGGTCGGTGATGCTGATTGCTTTCAGTTCCAGTGCATTGGCTTTCCAGATTATCTCCGGAATGGAGTACGTTCCGTCGGAATACGCCGAATGAATATGCAGGTCCGCCCTCGGATGGTGGTGTGGAGTCATTAAATTAATCTATCCTCTAAAACACCGTTTCTTCAACATATTCACCGAACACTTCTTTCATTAGGTCGGTGATTTCACCCAGCGTCGCATATTTTTCCGCTGCCTGAATAATGTATGGCATGGTATTTTTATCATTTTCACACGATTTACGCAGTTCCGCAAGCGCGCTATCCACGGCCTCCTGATCCCGCGTCGATTTCAGATGTTTTACAGACTCCCTCTGCTTTCGTTCCGCCGTTTCATCGATTTCCAGGATCGGAATTTCCAGATCTTCGTTTTCCTTCACGAACTCATTTACTCCGACGATGATCCGATCGCCTTCATCGACCTTTTTCTGATATTCGTAGGAGGCCTTGGCAATCTCCTTTTGAAAATACCCCTTTTGGATCGCTTCGATAACACCGCCCAGGGCATCGATCTCATCAAAAATCGCTTCGGCCTGCTGCTCCATTTCGTCGGTCAGTTGCTCCACATAATAGGAGCCGCCCAGCGGATCGACGACATTGGGTACTCCGGTTTCATAGGCTATCAATTGCTGGGTCCGAAGCGCGATTTCCGCCGCCTTTTCCGTCGGAAGCCCCAGCGTTTCATCCATCGAATTCGTATGCAGACTCTGTGTTCCGCCGAGAACGCCGGCCAAGCCCTGAAATGCCGTGCGGGCGATGTTGATCTCCGGCTGCTGGGCTGTCAGCGTACATCCAGCAGTCTGGGTATGAAACCGGAGTTTGAGGGATCGTTCAGCTTTGGCGCCGTACTGTTCTTTCATACGCCGGGCCCAGATTCTCCGGGCGGCGCGATATTTCGCTATCTCCTCGAAGAAGTCCAGATGCGAGTTAAAGAAAAACGAGAGTCGCGGCGCGAAATCGTCAATATCCAGTCCGCGCTCCAGCGCCCATTCCACGTATGTAAAGCCGTCTGCCAACGTGTATGCGAGTTCCTGCGCCGCAGTCGAACCCGCCTCCCGGATATGATATCCGGAAATAGAGATCGTATTCCACCTGGGAATTTCGTTAGTACAATATTCTATGGTGTCCACGATCAGTCGCATAGACGGCTCAGGCGGATAGATGAATTCCTTTTGGGCAATAAATTCCTTCAAAATATCATTCTGGAGTGTACCCCGCAGGTCTTGGAGGTCCACTCCCTGTTTTTTGGCCACTGCGATATAAAATGCCAACAGCACCGATGCCGGCCCGTTGATGGTCATCGAGGTGGAGACCTCATCCAGATTGATACCGTCGAATAAGGTTTCCATATCCTGTAGCGATGAAACATTTACTCCGCACTTACCGACTTCACCTTCTGAGAGTTCATGGTCGGCGTCGTATCCCATGAGCGTCGGCATATCAAACGCCACGGACAGACCGGTCTGTCCGGCCTTCAGCAGATACTTGAATCGCTGGTTAGTCTCCTCGGGCGTGCCGTATCCTGCAAACTGCCGCATCGTCCAGAGTTTGCCGCGATACATATTGGCGTGAATTCCGCGGGTGTACGGATACTGACCCGGAAATCCAAGTTTGTCCATATATGCGGATTCGTCGTAATCCTCCGGCCCGTAGACCAACTTATTTTCTACACCCGAGACCGTGTCGAAGCTATAATCTCTGGTCGAACCGGCCCCCGCTTGCCGGCTCCACTGCTGCTTCGCATCCTGATATGATTGCATATTTTCGGGAGATTGATTTTGCTCTGACTGTCTGCCGTTACGACTCATATGCAACCCCTTTCGTTTAGTTATTGAAAACTTTTAAGTTAATCGACATGATGAGATTTTCAAAAGGAATCCGCTGATATCCCGTTGCTCCGGAATCCCCTGTTGAACGTTTCTCTGTGGATACAAGCTCATGTCCAAAAAATAATATACTGATTTTCCGGGAGGACTGATACACCGGTCATTTCAGCTACTATAATTCGGTAAAACACCACAAAAGTGTGGCGATTTGCCCGGACTTTAAAAAAACGCCGCCGAAAATAACCTGAACATACGGGTTGCCTCGCTGCCTCAATCTCACAAGGCGGCATTTCCGGAAGAGATACCGATTTTTTACACGGTTCCCCGTGTCCTGATCTCCCCTGATTGCCGTTCCAGTATTTCTGTCCGGAATACGCGCCACGGTCTACGGCTGCTATTCCAATCTCCCATAATCATCCGGTATTTCCGGCGACGTTCATTCTCTGATTCACCTGGTTCTTCCGTCCTTAGGTGGAAAGTATGAGATGAGACAGCAGGAGAACAGTGAGACAGCTTACAATTTTCAGCAAGAAAATTTCAGGAGACGTGAGCCGATTTTGGCTGTAACCTCATTGCGAGTTTCCGCAACCGAGTTTCGATTTTTTGCTCGGATAAACCGGCGTTGTCCAGAATTTCCGCCCGGGTGCCGTGTTCCATGAACTGGTCCGGAAGGCCAATCCGGGTGACCGGTATCCGGCGTTCGACCTGCTCTTCGATATACGCCAGGATTTCTGCCCCGAACCCACCGATCAGACTATTTTCCTCTATCGTGACAATCTGCTCGTAGGTATGTACCAGGGATTGCAGCATCGATTCATCATAAGGTTTCACGAATCTGGCGTTGACCAGACCAATCTTCAACCCCTCCTTTGCCAAAGATGCCACAACGTTCTGTGCAGTGGAGACCATCGCTCCCACGGCAATGACAACAATGTTTTCGCCCCTGTACAGCTCCTCCCATGAGCCGATTTTCAGTAATTGCGGTTCTCTTTCCGGCTCATAACTCCCGACACGATCCTTGGGATAACGGATGCTGAACGGGCCTTGATCGTATTTGTGGGCGGTGTAAAGCAGATCTTTCAACTCGTTACCGTCTTTCGGCGCTGTGACAACCAGGTTCGGGATATGCTGCATAAATGATAAATCGAATGCGCCCTGATGCGTCGCGCCGTCTCCGCCGACAATACCGGATCGATCAAGACAGAAAATCACCGGCAGATTCTGGGTCGCCACGTCGTGAATAAGGTGATCGTATCCCCGTTGGAGAAACGAGGAATAGATCGCCACCACCGGACGGATGCCCTGGGTTGCCAGTCCGGCGGCAAAGGTTACCGCATGGCCTTCAGCGATGCCGACATCAAAAAATCGTCCCGGGAACTTTTCGCTGAACTCCACTAGTCCGGAGCCTTCCCGCATGGCCGGGGTAATTGCTACTATTTTGTCATCTTTTTCTGCCATTGAGGTCAGGATATCTCCGAATATGGAGGAGTACCTCGGTTCGTCGGCTTTACTGGCTTTTTCCCGGGCGGCTTTCCCCTTTACACTATGAAATCGCACCGGGCTGGACTCCACATCCGGGTAGCCTTTGCCTTTTTCTGTCAGCACATGAACCAGCGCCGGCGTTTTCAAATCCCTGACGGCTGTAATGGTTTCAAAGAGCTCATCAAGATCGTGCCCATTGATCGGCCCGAAGTAACGAAAGCCCAGTTCCTCGAACAGGATACCGGGCGTCAGGAAATTCTTCAGGCCCTCTTCCATTTTCCGTACAACATACCGGACATACCGCGATCCGCCGGGGATCTTTCCGGTAAAATTCCAGAGTTCATCCCGCACTTTATTGTAGAGCGGGTTCGTCACCATCTTCGTCAAAAGGTGATGTACGGCTCCGACATTCGGGGAGATGGACATCTCATTATCGTTCAGAATGATGGTCATCTGCTGGCGCATGGCGCCGGCGTTGTTCAGTCCTTCGTAAGCCAGACCGCCGGTAATCGCCCCGTCCCCAACTACCGCCACCACCCGATAATCATCTTTGGTGATCTCCCGGGCGGCCGCCATCCCGAGCGCGCCGGAAATCGCAGTACTGGCGTGTCCTGCGCCGAACGGATCGTATTCGCTTTCGTCCCGGCGGCAAAACGGCGCCAAGCCGCCCTTTTGCCGGATCGTGCGCAGTTGATCCCTGCGACCGGTCAGGACCTTGTGGGCATACGCCTGATGCCCCACGTCCCAGACGATTTTGTCCCTGGGCGTATCGTAGAGATAGTGCAGCACGGTTGTCAGTTCAACGACGCCTAACGTCGGCGCCAGATGACCGCCGACCTCATCCACGACCTGAATGATGTAGTCCCGCACCTCCGTGCAGAGCGCGGCTAATTCATCTTTGGAAAGGTGTTTTAAATCAGCTGGAGAATCGATAGAAGGAAGGATTGTATACTCCAATGATCTCACTCCATCCGGACGGTCGAGTTACCAATCCGGAGTCATCTTATGCTGCCTGGGCTTTACGGCATATCTCATCTATAAAATAACGGTGGACGGCGATCTCGTCGGTTAGTTCCGGGTGAAACGTGGCAGCAAGCGCGTTTCCCTGCCGGACAAGGACCGGTTCGCCATCATATCTTCCGAGGATTTCTACCTGGTCACCGACATCTGTAATCCGGGGGGCGCGAATAAAGACCGCCGGAATTTTACCACCTTCCCCGAATCCGTTCCAGTCAACGTCGGCCAGGAAAGATTCGATTTGCCGGCCAAAGGCATTCCTGGAGACCGTCATATCGATAATATTCCAGGGATGTACTTTGGCGCTGTCCACCTTGTTGCTCAGTAAAATAGCGCCGGCGCAGGTGCCGAATACCGGATGTTCTCGGGCGTACATTTCGATTGTATCCGACCATTTTTCCGACTGCAATACTTTGGTCATTGTCGTGCTTTCGCCGCCGGGAATGATCAGCGCATCCACGGATTTCAGTTGTTCCGGATGCTTAATCAGCAGCGTATCCACGCCCAACTTGGTCAAGACTTGTTGGTGCTTGTGATATGCACCCTGTATTGCGAGAACACCGACCGTCATAATCGGTTTACCATCCGCGCTCAGCCAACCGTTCGGCTTCCGGGATATCGGACATGTTAATGCCGACCATTGCCTCGCCAAGCCCTTCGGAGACTTTCGCCAATTCTTCAGGCTCATCGTAGTGGGTTACCGCCAGCACGATGGCTTCCGCCCGCCGCGCCGGATCGTTGGACTTGAAAATCCCTGACCCCACAAAACAGGATTCCGCGCCAAGTTGCATCATCAGTGAAGCGTCCGCGGGAGTGGCGATACCGCCAGCGGCGAAGTTCGGCACCGGCAGTTTGCCCGTGTCCGCCACCTCTTTGACCACGGAATACGGCGCGCCCAGTTCCTTGGAGGCCGACATCAGCTGATCGTCGCCAAGGGTGGACAGCCGCTTGATTTCATTTTGCACGGTGCGCATGTGACGGACGGCCTCCACAATGTTTCCAGTACCCGCTTCTCCTTTGGTTCGGATGAGTGCCGCGCCTTCGCCAATTCGCCGGAGCGCTTCGCCCAGGTTCCGGCATCCGCAGACAAACGGAACTTTGAAATCGTGTTTGTAGATATGATTTACCTCGTCGGCTGGGGTCAGTACTTCGCTCTCATCGATATAGTCGATCTCCAGCGATTCGAGGATTTGCGCTTCGGCGAAGTGGCCGATCCGGCATTTCGCCATTACCGGAATGGAAACGGACGCCTGGATTTCCTTAATCAGTTTCGGATCGGACATGCGGGCAATCCCGCCGTGTTCCCGGATATCAGCCGGAATGCGCTCCAGCGCCATCACTGCAACGGCCCCGGCATTCTCCGCGATTATGGCCTGCTCAGCGTTTGTCACGTCCATGATCACGCCGCCCTTTAACATCTCCGCCAGGCCGGTTTTTACTTCAAAAGATCCCTTTTCCATGTATATCACTCCTTATATCGCTTCCGGGATGCGACCGGAAGTTAACGATTCTATGCGTTCCTGTACTTCGGTAATAGTAATGTCCGGTGTCGAGGCGCCGGCGTGAATTCCCACCGATTGCACATTACTCAACCACTCCGCCTGAATATCATGCGCATCCTCAACCTGATACGAATTCGGGTTCAGCGCCTTTGCCAATGCGGTCAAGCGCTTTGTATTGGCGCTGGTAAATGAGCCGATAACAATCATAAGGTCATGGGAGGTGGCCAAGTCCTTCAGTTCTACCTGATTCTGTCTGGTCGGATGACAGACCGTGTTCACAAATTGTAAATCTTTCACCTTCATCATCAGGATACCGATAATTTTCTGCACATTTTCCACCATTTGTGTGGACTGTGCTACGACGCCTCCCCGCTTCTTTTTCCGCAGAGATTCGGCTTCCTCCGGCGTCGAAATCAATATCGGATTTTCCACCTGACTCATGATACCCAGCACCTCGTCGTGTCCCTTGTCACCTATTACATAGATCTGGCGGCCCGCTTGTTCCATTTTTTTCACTTCATCGTGAATTTCATGCACCAGCGGGCAGGTCGCATCGATGATTTCGAGCCCGCGTTGTTTGGCTTCGCTCCACACGTAATCCGGAGTGCCGTGCGCCCGGAACAGCACCGGGCCGTCTTTGATCTCATCCAGGGAATCAACCACCTTCACTCCGGAGGCAGCGAGCTGCTGCACCACACGTTCATTGTGCACGATATGCCCGAGCATATAGACAGAGCCATACCGTTCAGCGGCCTCTCTGGCGATTTCCACGGCATCCCGCACGCCAAAACAGAATCCGGCGTGCTTCGCCAGCGTTATCCGAACTTCATTATCATCTTGTTGTGAGTAAGTTGTTCCCATTGAAGATGAAAATTAG
>JAANXI010000025.1 GCA_018263365.1 Fidelibacterota bacterium
GAAGGCTCCGTGAAATCCTCGACAGACCCTCCGGGTATGCCTTCGGTTTCCCAAAACCCTTTTCATCTCAACATCTTGGCACATCTCATCCACAACAATCGCTCAATTTAGGAAGTATGTAAAATTTTACCCAAACAATAAATTATGGGCTGTCCCGGTCTGCCGGGGCAGCCTTTTTTGTTAAATTCACAGAACTACCTGAATACCAAATTGCATTTTCTCCTAATTATTTTAACTTGTGGGTCAGTGAACGAGCAACCACTGTACATCCACCGTTGTGGAATGACTCCCGGCGGAAACAGATTAACATCCTGAAAAAACGATAGCGTGTAAGGCAAATTACCGAAAGGACAGGTTATGGTGAAGAAACTTGGAATCCTTGCGTTGGTGCTGGGGATCGGACTCCCGGGGATTGCATCAACGCAGCTGGATATCGACTACGAAAAGTACACCCTGGACAATGGTCTGACAGTCATACTCTATGAAGATCACTCGACGCCACTCGTGAATGTGAATGTGTGGTATTATGTAGGCTCCAAAAACGAAAATGAAGGCAAAACCGGCTTTGCCCATCTCTTTGAACACATGATGTTCCAGGGATCGGAGCATGTCGGCGATGATATGCATTTTCAATATATCGAAGAAGCCGGCGGCGAGCTGAACGGCTCCACTTCGACCGATCGCACCAATTACTGGGAAGATCTGCCAAAGAATTATCTGGAATTGGGGCTCTGGCTGGAATCCGATCGGATGGGCTGGCTGCTTCCCGCGATGACTCAGAAGAAGCTGGATAACCAGCGCAACGTGGTAAAAAACGAGCGACGGCAAAATTACGAGAATCGTCCCTATGGACTGGCATACGAGACCATCTTTAAAAACCTCTATCCCGAAGATCACCCGTATCACTGGATGACTATCGGGTCCATGGAAGACCTGTCCAATGCAACGCTTGCAGATGTAAAGGAATTCTTCCGCCATTATTATCACCCGGCCAATGCCAGCTTAGTGGTTGCCGGTGACTTTGACCCGGCCGAAGCGAAGCAACTCATTGAACAGTATTTCGGCCCGATTCCGGCCGGCCCGGATGTACAACCACTGTCGCCCGGCGAAGCCGATTTGGCCCAGGAAAAACGAATCGTCCAGGAAGACAAAGTGCAGTTACCCAGATTATATATGTCCTTTCAAACACCCGCACTCTACGAAAAGGGCGATGCTTCCCTAGATATCCTGAGTTCGGTGTTGACCGGCGGAAAGAACAGCCGCCTGTATAAATCGCTCGTCTATGACAAACGGATTGCCAAAGATGTGAATGCCGCACAGTGGTCCCGTCTGCTGGAAAGCCAGTATTTTATTACTGCCACTGCCACACCAGGCCACACACTGACCGAACTCGAGGAGGCCATCTGGGCTGAAATTGAAAAGATCAAGGCAGAGGGTGTTACTGAACAGGAAGTCCAGAAAGCCAAGAACTCTTATGAAGCGTCGTTTATATATCGTCTGCAAAAGGTCGGCGGATTCAGCGGTATTTCAGATCAGCTGCAATCTTATAATTTCTTTAAAGGTGATCCGGGGTTTTTCAATGAAGCCCTGGCTCGCTATGCCGCGGTAACTGCAGGGGATGTGAAGGCTGTCGCACAGGAGTATCTCAAACCGGATCAGCGCGTGGTATTGAGCGTGGTCCCCGAAGGCAAATTAGACTTGCAGGCTTCTGCAGAATAATTCCAGAGATTGTTTAGAGGAGACGATTTATGAAATTCATTAAAGAATATATGCTGATTCCAATGATGCTTGTTGGAGTGCTGACGCTGCAATTCTGTAATCCGGAAACCCGGCAGCAGCAGGAGATGACAAGCGAGAAACCGACGGAGCAAATGCAGGAGATCGACCGTGCCACAAAACCGGCGCCGGGTCTTGCGCCGGAGATTAAACTGCCGAAATCGGAAAAGTTTACCCTGGAAAACGGCCTGGATGTGGTACTTGTTACCCAGTCCGAAGTCCCGATGCTTATCATGGATATGGTAGTAAATACCGGGTCAGCAGCCGATCCCGTAGATGAACCGGGGCTCGCTGATTTCACCGCAGCCCTGTTGGATGAGGGCACCGAAGATCGGACATCGCTGGAAATTGCGGAGGATATCGACTTTCTGGGAGCGAGACTGAATACCGGCTCAAACTGGGATTATAGCTACGTGAAACTCACGACACTTACAAAACATCTGGATTCGGCATTAAATGTCTATTCCGATATGATCCTAAACGCCACATTCCCCGAGGATGAGTTTGAGCGCGTGCAGCAGGAGCGATTGAATTCGTTGTTGCAGAAAAAAGATCGCCCAAGCAGAATCGCCACAGATGCCTTTTATAAAGTAATTTACACGAAATCGCATCCGTACGGGACGCCGGATGAAGGGACGGAAGAATCCATTAAAAATTTCACCGCAGCGGATTTACAAGAGTTTAAGGAAAAATATTATGTGCCGAACAACTCTACGCTGTTCGTGGTGGGCGATATCACGGTGGAGCAGTTGCGGCCGAAACTAGAAAACGCCTTCGGAGACTGGCAGTCGAATGAGGAGGAGTTTCCGGTAGCGCCCGACATCCCCAAGACCGAATACAGTAATATTTATCTCGTAGATAAAGCCGGCGCTCCGCAGTCCCAAATTCGCATCGGGCATCCCGGATTTCATCGCAACAACCCGGATTATGCGGCAGTTCAGGTGATGAATGAAATCCTGGGGGGCTCTTTCAGCGGCCGGATTAATATGAATCTCCGGGAGGACAAAGGCTATACGTATGGCGCNCGGTCGTTATTCGTCTATCGGCAGGGCGCAGGCCCGTTTATCGCGTATGCCGGAGTGAAAACATCGACTACCGATAGTTCGGTTATAGAGTTCATGAAGGAGTTTCACGGGATTGTTGAAGAACAGGTAACCGACGAGGAACTGGAAAACGCGAAATCCTCGATGACACTCAGTCTTGCTAGAGAAACCGAAACCCTGAACCAGATATTGGACCAGGAGATCGAACAGGTCGTGTATAATCTGCCGGAAGGGCACGTCAATGAATATGTAAAGAATGTGCGAAACGTCACCAAAAATGATGTACAGCGCGTCGCCAAAGAATATTTGCATCTGGATAATATGGCGATAGTCATCGTCGGCGATGTTGAAACCATTAAACCGGGCCTCGAAGCCATCGGTTATGGCAATATCATCGAATTGGATGCGTCCGGTAATCCCGTGAAATGATAGATACACAATTATCATTGTGAAACGGCATTAATAAGCGGCTTGCCGCTTAATGCTGTTTTGTTTACTGAATGTCAGCGACTCCACAGCGGCGGGTGGCATCTTTCGACTAACAAGGACCCCATGATCCCGTTCGAACTCCAGCAAACCGATACCGCAACCAATGCCCGGGCCGGAAAATTTACCACGGAACACGATACCGTGGAAACACCAGTCTTCATGCCCGTCGGAACCAAAGGTTCCGTCAAAGCGGTTTCTCCGGAAGAAGTTGAGGCAAGTGGCTCCCGAATTATTTTGGGGAATACGTATCACCTCTACCTCAAACCGGGACTGAAGGTTATGCAAAACGCCGGCGGGCTCCATCCGTTCATGGGATGGGAGCATTCGATTCTGACCGACAGCGGGGGCTTTCAGGTGTTCAGCCTCGCCGAACTCAACGAAATCACTGATGAAGGTGTGAATTTTCAGTCCCACATTGACGGTTCATATCATCACTTTGACCCGGCGCATTCGATGCATATACAGCGGGTGCTCGGCAGCGATATTATGATGGCGTTCGACGAGTGTCCGCCGTATCCCTCGGACAAGGAATACGCGGAAAAAGCCATGCAGCGGACCCATCGCTGGGCGGAGGAGTGCCTGGAGTACCTTGAAGTAAATCCGCCGCTTTACGGCCACAAGCAGTATCTCTTCGGTATTGTGCAGGGAAGCACCTATGAAGATTTGCGCACAATCAGTGTGGATGCCCTGACATCCCTGGGATTTGACGGATATGCTATCGGTGGTGTCGCGGTCGGAGAACCGAAAGAAAAAATCCGCAAAATCACCCAATTTACGGCGCCGATTCTGCCGGAAAATCAGCCCCGGTATCTGATGGGAGTCGGTAAACCGGAAGATATCATCGAAAGCATCGCTGCCGGCATAGATATGTTCGATTGCGTGATTCCCACGCGGAACGCCCGCAACGGGCAGGTCTACACCTGGGACGGGAAAATTACAATTCGCAATGCGACTTTTACCGATGATCACTCACCTATTGATGAGGAGTGCGAGTGCTATACATGTCGAAAATACAGTCGTGCGTATATCCGGCATCTGCTGAATGTCAACGAAATCTTCGGCCATCGGCTGGCGACGATTCACAATCTGCATTTTTTCCTGTCGCTGACGCAAAGGGCCCGGGGAGCGATCTTGAATGGGGGGTTTGTTCAGTGGAAGTCGGAGTTTCTTGAGCGATATCAGCCTTAGTTGTTTGTCCTTTTTTCTGTAGGAATCCCTTTGGGATATTAAGACAGGATGGAAAATAATAGGGTAAAATTGCCTAAAGAATCCCATGCTAATTGTTTCGAATAACCTCTGAAATTATGTATATTTTATATTTCAGAATTGTCCGAAGAAACATCGGGAAAACAGATGGCTGAGAGTAGAAAACAGGAACCAGCACACGAGCCGGAAGGCGCTGAAAAGTCCTCTGAACAAGCGAGTGAGGATTACGCCCGGCGGAAACAGTACAACCGCACCAAAATCTGGCTGAGTCTGGTGAATTTCGGCGTGAGTTTGGTGGTCTTACTCGTGCTTGTTACCACGCCGCTATCCGAAACTTTTGCAGGATGGGCCGAAGGCCTGTGGAGCAATCCGTATGGTGCACTGCTGATATTTGGGCTATTTGTTGGTGTTGCCGAAGCCATCGTTGGATTTCCACTATCATTTTATTCAGGATATATTCTCGAGCATAAATACGATCTGTCAGAGCAATCACTGGGGAGTTATTTTTGGGAAAAGACGAAAGCGATGCTGGTTGGAGCGGCTATCGGAATACCGGTGTTGCTCCTGTTTTACTATTTTCTCCGAACTTACGGCAACGGATGGTGGCTGCCGACCGCAATACTGATGTTCATCCTGACGATTTTGCTATCCAGGATCGCCCCCAAAGTGATTATGCCGCTTTTCTACGATTTCGAGCCGATTGAACGCGAGGGCTTAACAGAGCGTATCGCACAGATGGCCGAGAACGTCGGGCTTTCCGTGGAGGGCATTTTTCAGTTCGATTTGAGCAAAGAGACCAAAAAAGCCAATGCGGCTTTTACGGGGATAGGCAAGGCGAAGCGTGTTATCCTTGGCGATACCTTGCTGGAAAATTTCTCCAATGATGAGATTTTGTCGGTTGTGGCTCACGAACTGGGGCATTTCAAGGAAAAGCACATCTGGAAACTCTCTGCCATTGGGACGGTTTTCACCTTCGTCGGGCTGTATCTGGTGAGCAGATTATACGCGTACATCGTTTCGGTCACGGCCTTTGAATCCATCACCAGTTTGGCCGCGCTTCCATTAATTACGCTCTTTCTTATCCTTTTTAACTTTTTGGTGGGACCGGTACAAAATGCGCTGTCCCGCCACTACGAACGCAAGGCCGATGACTACTCGATATCTCTGTTTCAGCGACCGGAGATCACCATTGAATCTCTGGAGAAACTGGCGGAGCAAAACCTGGCTGATCCCGATCCGCATCCGGTCATCGAATGCTTGTTTTACTCACATCCATCCATCCCGCATCGCGTGCAGCGTATCCGGGAAGAGCATTTGGGTTAAGTAAGTGATTATTGGCATCGACACCGGGGGGACCTTTACGGACTTTTTCTGGATCGATCCGGACTCGAAGGAACTTTTGCAGGTATTGAAGGCGCCCTCAACCCCGGCGAATCCTTCAGAGGTAATTCAGAAGGAGATGCAACGGATCCCGCATGATTTTTCCACGATCGTTCATGGAACGACCGTCGCCACGAATACCGTTCTGGAAAGGAATGGTGCTGACGTCTGGCTGCTGACGACTAAAGGTTTCGAGGATGTCATCGAAATCGGACGGCAGAATCGAAACGATATTTACGATTTCGATGTCGACCGGCCTGCGCCGCTGGTGAATCGGAAACAGCGCATTGGCGTTTCCGAACGACTGGCCCAGGGCGGGCATACTATACAGGAATTATCATTGTCGCCCGAAATCATAGGAAAGCTACGACAGGTCGATCCCGAATCAGTGGCGATCTGCTATCTGTTTTCCTTCTTGAACCCGGAGCACGAAAAAGAGACCAGACGGCAATTACAGGACGCCGGCATCGATACGCACTATTCTCTCTCCTCTGAGATATTACCGAAATACCGGGAATATGAAAGGTTCAGCACTACGGTTGTCAACGCGTATGTTTCCCCGGTGATGGATGAATATCTTGCGAATCTTCAATCGAAGATTGATACGGATCATCTGCGAATTATGCAGTCCAACGGCGGGAGTATGGAGGCGGAGACCGCCAGGAAGAATGCCGTGCAAACAATGCTGTCCGGACCAGCCGGTGGCGTCGTCGCAGCGAAAACCGTTGCGGAGCAGTGTAGTCTTACCAATGTGATTTCCTTCGATATGGGCGGCACTTCGACGGATGTTTCTTTTCTGCCCGGACAAATCCTGATGACCGGCGAATCCACCCTTGATGATTTACCGGTTGCCTTGCCGATGATCAACATTCACACCGTCGGTTCCGGTGGCGGATCGATTGCATTCAAAGATGCAGCTGGAGTGCTCCAGGTTGGCCCACAGAGCGCCGGGGCTGAGCCCGGCCCTGTCTGCTATGATCGCGGCGGTGTGGAGCTGACGGTGACGGATGCCAACTTTCTGGCCGGGCGAATCCCACAATCTGCTATTTTCGGCGGTACTATTGAACTCAATGAGGAAAAGACTGAACACATTACCGGAAAATTCGCGGATTCTGTGGGCGCATCGACCACTCAACTGACCGAATCCATCCTGGATTTGGCGAATGCCAAAATGGAGCGCGCCATTCGGGTGATTTCCTTGGAACAAGGCTATGACCCCGGTGATGCAACCTTGATCGCCTTTGGCGGCGCCGGGCCGCTCCATGCCTGTGATATTGCCGAATCCCTTGGAATTACCGAAGTACTGGTCCCGCTGCATCCGGGGGTATTCAGTGCCTTCGGACTGCTCTGGGCCGATGTAGTGCGTGAACAGACGCAAACGATGATTCAACGGAGCCCGGATATCTACCGGGACGAAGTAGAATCTCAGTTTTCTCAAATAGAGGAGGCCACTATTAAAGACGTGCAGGCCCAGGGAATCGCGCGGAACGAAATCGTGTGTGAGCGGTATGTGGAGATGCGATACAAGGGTCAGTCATACGAACTCTCCATCCCGTGGCAGGAGGATATTATCGAGGCATTCCACCGGCGTCACGAGGAGCGATATACGTTTCGCCACGATGAACGAGCCGTAGAAATTGTGAATTTACGCCTCCGTGGAATCGGGCAGGTGAATAAACCTGAATTACCCAGCAAACAATTACATAATAGAGAAGTGGATTTGGGAGACTTTCCGAAGCAGGTGGGAATGATCGCCGGCGAAGAGAGTGCATTACCGATTGTGCCTCGGTCGGAATTATGGCCTGGGGCATTTGGAAACGGGCCGG
>JAANXI010000026.1 GCA_018263365.1 Fidelibacterota bacterium
GGTCTGTCGAGGATTTCACGGAGCCTTCGCGCTCAACAGATTGGTGCAGATCGCCGCACAAAATCGCTTAATTTAGGTTCCAATTTATCAGTAATCAGTGAATTGTGACCATTCATCATGAGGCGTGAGATGAATCAGTAGGCAGTCTCCAGCCTTCAATAGACATAACAGATAGAAAAGTCAGAAAGAGTTGAGGCTTCTGGAGCAGACATATCCGTAGAATAAATCGGAAAACCCTCAATTGCGCCAACTGAGCGTTTATATCGTTGGCCAAATTCGAAAAATTTTTATCTGCGGAAAACCGTTTTTTCCGCGTCATCTGCGTGCTATTTATTTATCAAAACGGCCAGATGACCGGAATAAGCAGCGTGGATATGGCAAGGAAAAGTATGTTCAGCGGTGAACCGAACTTGAGGTAATCGGTGTATTTGTATCCGCCGGGCCCGTATACCATAGCATTGGTCTGGTAGCCAACCGGGGTCATAAACGATGCGGAGGCGGCAAACGTCACCGCCATGAGCAGCGGTATCGGAGAGACGCCAAGTGCATTCGCGGTGGTAATGGCGATCGGCGCCATGATGATAGCCGTCGAGTTGTTCGACATGGTTTCAGTCAATACATTCGTCGCAATGTATAAGCCTGCAAGAACAGCAACCGGCCCGTACGGTCCGCCAAGACTGGCTATATAATCGCCAATTATTTGTGCCAGGCCGGTATTTTCCAACGCCCGTCCCAGCGGAATCACGCCAGCCAGGAGGAATATTACACTCCAGTCCACCGCCTTGTACGCCTCCTGCATAGTAATCGTGCGGGTTAACACCAGCGTTAGTACGCCCAGAATTGCCGCCTTGACAATAGCCATCACATTGAACGCGGCCAGCAAAACCACCGCCAGTATTATCCCGATTGCATAGATCCATTTATGCCCGCGCTGCAGTTTGATATCCACCTCTTCAAGCACAACAAAGTTCTGATCGTCCTTGAGCGCGTCAATCCGGCGCTTGGAACCGTAAATCAATAAGGTATCTGTTGCGCTCAATGGGGTATTGGATATTTTATTCCGCAGCGTTTCGCCGTGCTTCCGGAGCGCCAGTACAAAGCAGCCGTACCTCCGCCGGAAATCGATCTCTTTCAGGGTGCTCCCAATCAGGCGGCTATTCGGCGATACCAGCACTTCCGTCAGCGTGTTGTCCCCGATGGAGAGTTCTTCATCGTTGAGTTTTGTGTCAGTCAGCATCAGCAGTTTTTCCCGCTCTTTCAGCCGCATAATGTGGTCGATCGGCCCACGGACAAGCAGGATATCATCCGGCCGGAGCTTCGTAATCCGGATGTCGATAAGAATTTTTCGTTTTCCACGGATAATCCCAAGTATGTTCAGGTCATACCTGTTGCTAATCTGCTTATCCAGGGGCGTCTGTCCCACAAGCGGTGAATCTTCCGGTATCTGCAGTTCTGTAAGGTACCGCGTCATGTGATATTTTTGCGTCAGGCTGGAAAGGATACTGCGTACGGGCAAATTTTTTCGCGCAAACAGCACAAGATAAGACATGCCAACGATGACAAACACAAATCCAAGTTTGGTGAATTCGAACATCCCCAATGCGTGGATTCCGTGCTCAGCGGCAATATTGGAAACAATAATGTTGGTGGATGTTCCGATCAGCGTCATCGTCCCGCCAAAGATGGACGCGTACGATAACGGAATCAATATCTTGGAGGGACTGAGCCGGAACTCATTGGCGAACTGCAGCGCCATCGGAAGAAAAACCGCCACCGCAGCCGTGTTGTTGATGAATCCGGAAATCAGCGAAGCCACCATCAGAAAAATCACGAAAATCCGGGCGACGTTCCCATCCGTGTAATGGATAATCCGGTTGCCCAGGTAATTGATCGCGCCGGTCTTACTCAGACCAAAACTCAGCACGAACATCGCTGCAATGGTTACGGTCGCGGGGTTGCTGATCCCGGACAATGCCTGATCCATGGAAATCAAATTGGTGAGCAGCAGACTGCCCAGGATCAGACCGGCTACCAAATCGATGGGAAAAATTTCGGAGACAAACAGGATGATGGCTCCGACAATTATGATGACAAGTATGAGAATATCCATGGACTTCGTGTTCTGTATTTAGTCGTAATTTTATTGCCGCTACTTACAAAATAAAGCCACCACACCGGCGCGAGAGCGGGTAGCCGCAAAATCAGGATTGTCTCAAGCAGGGGTGACAGCCGGAAGCATCTTCACCGTTGGTCTCACTGGAAATGTGAACCGCAGCCCGAGATGTTGGTTATAAGTAACAGGGAAACAATATATATAATTTTCCCGCAGGAAATCAATTATTAAGACAGGATCTCCCAGGGGATGTATGTTATCCTGGAGGTCAAAACTGAATTTTAAAGTACCGAAATCGGATGATAAAATTTGCCTCAATGGTGTCGTTTCCGGTCGTATTTAACGTCGAGGTCATATACCCACGGTTTGCGGTAAAGGTCAACGTCATGTCCTCCTGGAACGGAATTGAATCGGTGTCAGTGATTTCCGCAGTAATTGTGCTGTTTTGCGTTCCGCTGGCGCCCTGCACATACACTTCTGTCGGAGAGGCCGTCAAATTGAAATAGGTCGGTTCAGGCTGTGTAAATTCCAGATTCACGGTTTGCGTCAAACTCGATCGATATTGCGCCTGTACCTGCACGTTAGAGTTAACTGCGCCTCCAGCTGTCAACCGGACTTGCGCTCGACCGATTGAGTCAGTAGTGGCAGCGCTCCCAATCGATCCATCATCCGTCGAAAAACTGATCTGCTTGCCCGCCACGTAATTATTGTTCGTCACTTCCTTCAACCGGGCGGTAATCGTCGCCTGGCTGGTATTATTCGCAGGGATGGCAGTTCGCGATGCGGAGAGTGTCATCTGAATACCACGAATCGTAATGCTCGCGTTATCGGTCATACCGGATGAGGGATGCGTCACCGTGACCGTAGCCGTCTGATCCGTAGTGCTCACCGGTGCAACGAGCGTTGCCGTCGCTTCCCCGTCAGTAGTTATCGTGTTCCCATTCTGAATGGTTCCGGGGTCGGTGGTAAATTCCACTGATTCACCGTCCATGGGATTATCCATACTATCTGTGAGTGTCACCGTGATGTCTGTGGTGGCCACACCGTGTAATCGCCGGAGTACTACGTTCCTGTTCGCCATCGGATTGTCCAGCAAATCGATAATTGTTCCCCGGATTTCGAATGTGGAATTGCCGTCGGCCAGCAGATACTGATCCGGGGAACTCAGCGTAATTGATGCTGGCACATCATCTCTGAGTTGAATGGAAGTACTGGTGTTGATGACTGCACCGCCGCCGATTTCCGCGTAAATAACAGCTTCGCCGGGATTGATGCTGGCGGTGAAGGTCGCAGTGGCACTGCCCGATTCGTCGGTCACCACGGTACGGTCGATGCGGCCCTTGTTATCCAGAACCTGGAGCGTAACCTCAATTCCCTCCACCGGAAATCCGCGTGTGGTTTCGACCGCCTGGACATTGATTTCCGCCTCACTAACGCCGTCGGCAATGAGCTCATCCACATCAGTGGAAGTGGACAGCGTAATGCCCCGCACCAAGATATCTACCGAGGCCTGAAGCGCTGCAATATCACTGGCTGATCGGGAAATTCCTGAAGGAGAATTCTTACTAAGGCGCACCCCCTGATTTCGCAAGCTGACTCTGCCCGAACGCTGCTTTATACCTACATTGTCGTCCATCTTCACCGGCCCGATAAACGACCGCGTGCTCGCATTATTGTTTGATGAGGCTGCTGCGGTAATGGTAACGGTGGTATCGTTCGTTCCCAGAATTTCCGGATTGTATGTTGTGGTAAACTGTCCATCCGATCCCGTGGCGCCCGACCGTTGGGCAATAGATCCTGCGCCGGGAGACTGAAAGGTCACCAAAGAATTTTCGAGGGGCGAATCGGTACTGTCGTACACCGTAGCTGTCAGCGTCACTGCGGTGTTATCTGTACCGATCACGTCATTTTCATCGGTCTCTAGTTCGATTAACGCCGGAGCGCGTCCAAGCAATCGAATATTAATGAGATTCGAGGTGATCTCTCCGATATTGGCAAATATCGGCGCTTCCCCGGGCGTGATACCGGCGGTGAAAGTCGTGACAGCCCGTCCAAACTGGTTCGGCAGCAGGGTCATACTCAGCTGACCGTTCGGAAAGACGCCCAATTCGCTCTGCACTGTGATACTGTAATCGCTGCCAATCGGATTACCGTTGGCTCGCAGCGCTGTCACTGTGATTTGTGCGGCATCGGATTCATTGGCCAGCAGGGTATCCTTGTTACTCTCAATCGATAATTGCACGCCACTGAAGACGATCTGCAGGGTATCAGATCTGGAGTCAGCGGTCTGTTTTGCACTGTTTATCCGCGAATTGTCCTGAATTCCGGGTTCCAGCTTTTTCGAGCCGATATTCCGGATGATGGATTTCGCGTTCTGAGTCTGCGGGGGTCTGACCTTCTTTGCGTCAGTACTGAATTTTTTAGGTGCAGAGGGGAGTTTCGAAAATCCGGTTTGCACCGTTGTTAGCGGCGGTGCACCGCTAAACGAAGATAAACCGACATACACTTCCAGCGGGATATCCGTGGTGCTGGCCGGAGCCACGACCACAACGGTGGCCTCGCCGCTCGCGTTGGTGGTGACCCGGCGCGAGGACAAGATCGATGAATTACTGGATGTGACCCGGAGTTCCAGATTTTCAATAGGATTGAGCTGATCGTCCTCCGCCTCGATATCGATGCGAACCTGGGTTACACCGTCAGCCAGCGGATTTTCCGGCGTCGCTGAAGCGGAGATAAAATAGTTCGGCGGGAGAATCCGGACGGACACCGTATCCGACGCAGCGCCAGTGGCAATACGGATTTTCGCCGTACCCGTATCCGAACCGGCGGAAAATTCTGTAAATGCATAACCGTCTGAATCAGTTGAATCTGATGTTGGTTCAAGCGTTCCCAGCGAGGTTAACTCAGTAAAGGTCACTGATGCATCGGATATCGGTAACTGATCTTTATCGGTCACGCGGGTTGTAATCTGAGTAAATCCGCTGGACGCGTAGATTTCCCTGGCATCGGCATAAGAGGTATCGATTGTTGCCACGATTTCGCTGATCTGTACGGTGACGGTATCCATATCTGTGCCAGCCGTCACCTGGATGGATGCTGTACCGGCAATATCTCTGGAGGTAAAAGTAGTACTGGCCTGTGGCGCTCGTGGTATCTGTCAGCGGTGAGATATATCCCAGGTCAGTGAGTTCCTTGAACCCAACGACTTCTCCCTCTCGGGGTATTCTTGAACATAAGATTTCCGGTGAGGTACAGTCTCAACTTTGCAAATATATCAACCTGCCTGTTTTTCTAATGATTTAACAAAGGAGCAGACTATGAAAAAGTTGTGTATGGTCTTTCTCTTCCTTCCGGGGCTTTTACTCGGTCAGGAAAAAGCCGGAGAGGACGCCGAAAGCATTTACAGTTACGACCAGTTTGAACAACCGACGGCCTGCAAAACCTGCCATATTGATCTGTATCAACAGTGGGATCAGGCGATGATGTCCAGGGCGTACACCCATCACTGGGATGAGATCGAATACTTTAAACTGGCAGTCCCGCACGCGGAGAAGGATGAGAAAGTTGCCGGTGTGAAGGCCGGATGCAACGGCTGCCATTCGCCGATCGCCTTTATGGCAGGGGACGTACCGCCGCCGAAACCGGAAGAAAATTCCAGGGCGAACCAAATACGGACCGAAGAAGGGCAAAGAATCTCCTTACCACACCACCAAATACAGTGAGTTTATCACCACCGCCGAATTTTGCGGGACATGCCACAACGAAAAGAGCCCGTATGATGTCTGGGTCAAGAGCACCCATCTTGAATGGAAAGAAGGGCCGTATTCCAAGGAAGGTGTGCAGTGCCAGGATTGCCATGCACCCCGCGCGGAGATGAAAAGCGCGGTTATGGCGAAGGAGGCGGGTATGGTGGGACAGCATCTGTTCCATGGCGCCCATTCGCCGACCAAACTCCATGGCGTGATCGAATTGCGGATGCACCCGAACAGCCGGGAAGTTGGGCCGGGCGAAGATGTAAAACTCTCTCTGCAGCTCTTTAACCAGAAGACCGGACATAAATTCCCCACGGGATCCGCGGAAGAACGCGTGGTCTGGGTCCATGTTGAGGCCAAAGACTCCAATGGCAAAATCTACCATCTGCCGGTGGACAAAAAAGGATTCACCGGCGAGGAATACACCATTGCATCCGATACCCTGGCGTATCAGGATATGGGGGTTCCACTGGAAATTGAAAATTTCGAAGGAATCCGCCGGGAAGACGTCCCCTTCGGGGATCGGATTTTTCGTCTGCCCTATCTCGATCCGCAGGGGCGGCATACGATTATGCAGTGGAATACCGCCTCGCTGGGACCGGACTATCGACTCGGCCCGCGCGAAACCAAAATTGAGACATACACCTGGACGATTCCGGACGATATTCCGATGGGCAAGGTGGCTGTCACTGCCGAAATGTATTACCGCAAACTGCCCGACCCGGTGCAGGAATTTCTGGAAGTCCCGGCAGAGGAATCTCAAAAAGTGCTGATTAACACTACCGAGACCTTTATCGAGGTTATTGACACCTATTATTAACGAAGTTGGAGGACATTATGCATCACAGACGGATTTGGACAGTATTTTCAATCCTCATTTTATTCGGAATTGTTGCGATCAAGATACAAGCCCATCCCGGATTTGCCCGAAAATACCGGATGAGCTGCACCACCTGCCATGATCCCGCCCCGCGACTTAAGGATTTCGGGGAGGAGTATGCCGGAAACGGATTTGTGATGGAGGGGCAGGAGCCCTCCCGGTTTCATCTGAATACCGGCGATCCGAATCTCCTGTTGCAGGCGTTACCGCCGGTCGGATTTCGCCTGGATGCCTACGCACATTTCGAACCGGGCGGAGAAGGTGAATCACTCGGCAATGATCTGCGTACGCCGTATAACCTGAAATTCATCACGGGTGGCCGGCTCACGGAGATGGTCTCCTACTATTTCTATTTCTTCTTCAGTGAACGCGGTGAGGTTGCGGGCATAGAAGACGCCTATCTCTACTTTAGAAATTTTCTTGGATCGCCCATCGGACTCGCTGTCGGCCAGTTTCAGGTGTCGGATCCCCTGTTCAAGCGGGAACTGCGTTTGACGTTTGAAGACTACCAAATCTATAAAACCCAGGTTGGTGAAGTTCCCATTGATCTTGCCTACGATCGCGGACTGATGGCGAGCTATACCGCGCCCTGGGGATCGGATTTTGTCTTCGAACTCGTCAATGGCAACGGGATTGATCCGGCAAGCGATTACCACAACTTCGATAACGACAGTTACAAGAATTCCTTTCTGCGGTGGTCTCATGCGTTTGGCCCGTTGCGTATCGGCGCCTTCGGATATTACGGCAAGTATCATGAGGGCGCAACCAACACCGCGCTCATGTATGGTCCCGACTTGACGCTGAACGCCGGAGACAAACTGCAACTGAATTTGCAATACCTCTTACGTACCGATGACAACCCAATGCTGCAATCCTCAGTATTGGACGATCCCGTGTTGACGCAGGGTGGATTGGCAGAGGTGATTTACGCGCCGCAGGGCGATCGGAGTAAATGGTATCTCATTGGATTATATAATTATCGCACCAGCGACCTTGTCAGCAAAACGAGTGCGACCGACCCGCTGGAGTATCAGTCAGTTGGCTTAACGTGGACGTACATGCTAGCCACGAATTTCCGGCTCCTCACAGAATATAATTACGACATCGAGCGAGAAGTCAACCGGGTGACTGTCGGGTTTTTTAGCGCGTTTTAATTTTTGGAAAAATCGATGGAATGACGCAAAGATACCATCCCGGCTCAGCGGGATGGCATCTTTATTTGTGGGGTGGAAAAATCTATTCAGGAAATATTTTGCTCAAAAATTCCGGCGCAAAATCCTCTTTTAACTTTTCTCCGGCATTCTCAAAGGCCTGCAGCCCAGCGCGTTCATAATCCAGGTGAATGCCTTTCACATCCGTGAACGATTGCTTATAGATCTCCTCGCCGGAGCGCATGTCCAACACGGAAATATTCAGGTCGACATACGCAACGTGCTGTCCGTACACCACCGATCCTTTTCTGGACTGCGCTTCGATATCAATGAGGAAGTCCGCATTGCCGCTTTCCTCAGAAAAACTGAATCCCCGGTCGCTCAGTACATTTTTCACCAGCGGCTCGATATACGCCACCTCCAGCGCCTCACCGAAATTGCTTTCACTGGACTCAATTCGGGCGACCAGACCGGAAATATTCAGGACGATTCGCGTCTGCGGCGCTGCAAGACTTTGCACCATATTGCGAACCAATGTCAGTGAAGTATCCTTCGGCATCAGGTCATTTAGGCTCATATTCGCCCGGATGATCTGCACATTCTCCGGTGAGGTGATTTTTGAAACCTGCGAACCGCCAATCCCCTGACTGTTCGTGCGGACGCGCCGCACCAATTCACCGTCTCCCCGGATGAAGGAAAATTTTAGCGGAAGATTACCTATGGAAATGCTTTCGTTCTCTCCTCCCTGAAACTCGGCTTTCACCTGGACCGGTGACTCCAGCGCCATGCCGTATTTCCCATCGATGTCCGTTGCGACTGGCGTTAATTTAATCGAACTCAGTGTGTTCTGGAGCCGGGAATAAATCTCATTTTTCAGGTATATGTTTTGGCCGTTTACCGTTGTTTCCAGCGGTTCGGCAATGTATTTTTGGATCGGCTCGAGCGCCTGGAGATAAAACCGAATGGCCTCAGTCACATCTCCGGATTCGGATTTGGCAAGTCCCGATGTGTACAAATCTTTGGAGAGACTGATAGCATTGTCCAGTTTTTCCTGTTTTTTCATCTCCCAGAGCGCTTTGGACAGCCGGTAATACACCCAGTATTCATTTCGGGATTCGTAGGTATCCACCAGTTCGTAGCCCTCCAGCTCATTCTTGGTTGTCGTGCGGATTTCCTGGCGGATTTGTTCTTTGCTCATCCCTGACTGTTCCACTGCGATATCCAGCAATTCGCTGGAGATATTGACGGTGATTTCCGAGGACAAATCGCTGAGTGCGGCATTCTTGCCCCGCTGGATATAGTCCCGGTTATTATCCTTCTGCACTACGCCAATACCAATGTAGTATTGAGGATCAACGGGTCGTTTTTCCACCCAATCCGGGCGGGAAGCAAATAGCTGGAATGCAAATCCGAAGAAGAGACCAACAACAAATAATTTTCGATAGTACACAGATAAAATCACACGAATACTCCCATCTTTACTATTAACAAACTACAGCCCTTGCTTCATCCGCTGGAACCGGGCGAGGTTCGTTTCGAACAGATTATCAGGGAATCCGGTTCTGGTAATCCATCGCTGAATCCGGTACTGGCGATCCCGGTTCTGATCCGTTGTATAATGTTCATTCCCGGAGAGATCGCCTTCCTGACTCAATCGTCCCAGGAAACTCACCATCGACTCCGGATCAAAACCGGCGCGGGCCGCTATGGTACAACCGTAACTATCGGCTTCATCCTCGTATTCCTGCAGCCGACCAGCAAAGATGGTTTCATACGATTCCAGAGCGATGCTTTCCAGCTCATCGCTGGTGTCCTGCATCTCTTCGGACATGTTCGTTTTGCCTTCCAGCTCCGCGAAGGCATTGTCGGCGGTGACCATCGGCTTGCGTTTCTCCAGCTCTTTCATACCGTGGCGCAAAACTACATGCGCGATTTCATGGCCCAGAAAACAGGCGAGTTCTGCCTCATCCTGCATCCGCTTGATTGCGCCTCGGGTCACAAAAATAATCCCGCCCGGACATGCATACGCGTTGACTTTATCCACATCCAGGATAAAAAATTTAATCTGCTGGTCGTAGGCATCGCTGGCCTCCACAACCAGATTTCCCACGTGATTTACATAATCCTGGAGTTTCTTGTTTTCATAGATTCCCATACTCGCCAACCGGGAGGCAATTCCAAGTCCTACTCCTTCTTCGGAAAACGAAAATACGTCCTTCGAACGAAGGCGCGGCAGGTCGACTTTCCGGTAAATCTTGCTCTTGTTTCGATTCGTATACGTGGCCTCCCTGAATTGGCGATATTCCCTCGGGTTGATGTGGTAGGAGTACAGCGTGTTTAAAAACGATTCGTCACCGTCCAGTCGCTTGGCGTACTTTTCGGCAAATCCCTTAACTGCAGCGGAAACGCCAGACTGCGCCACCTTGGTGACGCTTGGCTTACTGCTCATCTGCGCGAACGGGTCGTCGCTCTTTTCAGTACTGCCCTCGATCGCCTTTTTTGAAATATACCCGGTCATTCCAGTGATTGAGACCTGAAGCCAGTGCTCTTCCGTCTTGAGCACCTCCACTTCATTTCCCTTTTGCAACTCGGCAACTGCCGGGAAAAAGGAGCCGGGTCCCTCGCGCAGCGTAGCCCGCTTCCGGGTTATTTTACCTGATTCGGCGAAAACTGTAACTGACATAAATAATATGCATGATAGGAAGACAAGAACTGTCATTGTTCGTTTCATATTGCACCTCTTTTTTAAAGATACTGATATAATAATCAGCTAAGGACACTACCAGTTGAAACGTTCCATGGAGGGTGTGTGAGAATGCTGTGTCAAGGATTTTTTTCTCATGCC
>JAANXI010000027.1 GCA_018263365.1 Fidelibacterota bacterium
TTCCAACAGTGCTCGAGTGTTCCCGTGTTCAAGTGTTATAGTTACAACCTCCTCTGTCGAGAGTCCCTGGGTAAGTGTTTGTTTTTCTGTTTTGGTTAAATTTAGCGTTTTTCTTTGCGTTCTCTGCGTCTTTGCGGTGGGTTTTTTTCTGTTTTATTTCCGCTCTTAATTGTTTCCGAAATTGACTTTTCTGCCGGAATTCCCCACATTTCTATATCATTTATATTTAAAGGAATATCATGAGCAAGCGACCGGAAAAAGGGGAAACGCCGGAGGGATTTCATCTCCGCACGAACCGGTGCATTCTCGATCCCACGGACGGCGAATGCCCGAAAGCAGTGATGGTCAACGGCCGGCTTTTTTGCGGCGTTGTGAGTATTCCGGTTATGCATCTGGACGATCTCTGTGGCGTCCTCTGGAGTGAGGAGCCGCTGGAACAACATCTGGAAAAATACCAGGCGTCTGATATCAAAATTCCGGTGTGAGCGCTTACACTCGATCCTCATTTTCCTAATGAAGAGCAATCCCATTTCCCCTACATTTGACTTATGCCATCCAACGTTGAAATCAAAGCCCGCGTTACCGATCCAGATTCTCTTCAACGGCGCCTTGATGATATAACCGGTGGTATTGAAGTCATACAAAATCAGCACGATACCTTTTTTCACACTCCTTACGGGCGGCTGAAACTCCGGCGGTTTCCCGAAAGCCCTGCGGAGTTAATATATTATGACCGGTCGGATGCGCCGGGTCCGAAGAAATCGGATTTCCGGCGTCTCTTCCTTGACGATCCCGACTATTACCAGAAACTGCTTTCTGCTTCGCTCGGCATCCGTGGGGTGGTGGAAAAGACCCGCCGCCTCTATCGTATTGGACAGACGCGCATGCATCTGGATCACGTGAAAAGCCTTGGTGATTTCCTTGAACTAGAGGTTATGCTTGAGCCAGGTCAGTCAACTGAAGAGGGCCAAACCGTTGCAGAAAAAATTATGGATCAGCTGAAAATCCGGAAAGAAGATCTCGTGGATGCCGCGTATATCGATCTCCTGGAAAGTTCAGACGGGATTGATTAATCGTAACTCATGTTTTGCGGTTTCGGTTTGCGCGGATAAATTATATCAATATTGCTTCAGATTACAAACAAACTGAAGCCCTCAAGAATGAGAAGCGCTATCAGTTCCCCGACCTGAACGGCTGGGATAGAAGCGGGATTGTTTACGGGGCATCTGACTATATATGCTAATCATATTCTTTAAAACCTCTTACTATAATTAGCCGTGAACTTCAATATTTCCCTCACAGGAGACCTGTCATGAAGAGAGAATCTGTTGTTTTTATTCTGGTATTACTCTGCGTTTCATTCGTTTTTGGCCAGAAACGGGCCTTTGAACTGGCCGATTATTACCAGGTGGAGTACGTGGGAAGTCCGCATGTATCGCCGGGCGGCTCGACGCTCGCCTTCACCGTAACCACGTACAATTTGCCTGAGAGCGAAAAGGAAACGCAGATCTGGCTAATGAATGCCGACGGCGAAAATATCCGGCAGCTGACCTCCGGCGAAGAGGACGCTTCGCGGCCCCGGTGGTATCCCGACGGGAAAAGCCTGATGTATGTTTCCAAAGATACGGTCACTGACGAAAATCAGGCTTACCGGATCGACATCGAAACGCGCGAAATCAAACAACTCACGGATTTTAGTCTGGGGGTTGACAACCCCAATTGGAGCCCGGACGGAAAATATCTAGTCTTTGCCTCGCGCGTGTTTCCGGAGGCCGGCGCTGATTCGGAGAAAAACAAAGCACTCCAGGAAGACATGGATGCCGGTCCCGTGAAAGCACACTATGCTGATCAGCTTCTGTATCGTCACTGGACATTCTTCAAGGATGGCAAACGGACGCACCTGTTCTCAAGGAATCTGGAGACCGGCGAACTGGTTGACCTGACGCCGGGCCAGTGGGAATCGCCCCGCTTCGATCTGGGCGGCGGGGACGGCTACGCCATTTCCCCGGACAGCAAGGAAGTCGTCTACGTCTCGAATCACGACAGCGTGCCAGCGGCGTCCACCAACGGCGATCTCTGGCTCGCGCCGATTGATGGCGGCAAGCCGAAAAACATTACTGATGATAATCCGGCGTTCGACGGTTACCCGCGTTATTCCCCTGACGGCAAATACATCGCATACACCATGCAGCGGAAACCCGGATATGAGTCCGATCTGATGCGGCTGGCGCTGTACAACCGAAAGACCGGCAAGCGAACGATCCTGACCGAAAATTTCCGCAATCACGTCTCGGACTTTCACTGGGCGCCAAAGTCCAAATCCATTTACTTCGATTCGCCGTATCAGGGGCATTATCCCATCAGTAAAATCGATATCGCGTCCGGGCGCATCGAAAAGGTTGTTCCGGATATTTACGCCCGCGGATTTGACCTCGGGCCAAAAGGAAACACGCTGTATTACGGCGCCATGAGCGTCGACATGCCAACGGAAATCTTCGCTGCAAAAGCAGACGGTTCCAACAAAAAGCAACTCTCAAACTTCAACGGCGAACTGCTGGAGGAAGTGGACTTTCGCCCGGTGGAAACCACGTGGGTAGAAAGCACTGACGGAAAGAAAATTCAGGTCTTCATTATCAAACCGCATAATTTTGAGCCGGATAAAAAATATCCGCTGATTCTGAATGTGCACGGCGGTCCCCAGGGGATGTTCGGCGACAGCTTCCGCGGAGATTACCAAATGTATCCCGGCTCGGGATATGTGGTGGCGTTTAGTAACCCCAGAGGATCAACAGGATACGGGCAGGAGTTCACCGCCCAGATCTCCGGCGACTGGGGCGGACAGGTCTTCCGGGACCTTATGGCCGTCACCGACTATCTGGAAACGCTCCCGTATGTTGATAAAGATCGAATTGGCGCAATGGGGTGGTCATACGGCGGCTACATGATGAACTGGTTTGAGGGCCATACCGATCGGTTTAAAGCACTCGTTTCCATGATGGGCGTGTACGATTTGCGCTCGTTTTACGGCGCGACGGAAGAACTCTGGTTTCCCGAGTGGGATCTCAGTGGTCAGCCGTGGAATTCCGAGCAATACGAAAAATGGTCGCCGTCCAATTTTGTGGAGAACTTCAGCACGCCGTGCCTAGTCATCACCGGGAAACGGGATTACCGCGTTCCCTATACGCAGAGTCTGCAACTGTTTACCGATCTCCAGAAGATGGACGTCGGGTCCGAACTCATCGTCTTTGAAAACGACGGCCACTGGCCGAACCGACTGAAATCGATGCCGTTTTATTATAATGCCCACTTGTACTGGTTCCACAAATACCTAGGCGGGGATCCGGCGCCGTATGATATGAAGGATATGTGGCGCAATCAGATCTTGCAGTGGGGCGCCGAACAAAAAGCAAGTTCAAAGTGATCTACTTTGTTTAACATTACCAAAGATGCCATCTTTACTCTTTCCTTATGAACACCCAATATTCAGAAAACCGAATCAAAATCCGCCCATACCGAGATGGGGATGCCGAGCTGCTTTACGAAGCGGCACGGGAATCCATCGATGAAGTATATCCTTGGCTGGAATGGTGCCATCCGGAGTATTCCATCGATGACAGCAGGGAGTGGATTGAGCGAACGCAGAGCTGGTGGAAGCAAAAGACCGAATTTCACTTTGCCATATTTCCGGCGGATGAAGATCGGCTGCTTGGCGGATGCGGGCTGAATCATATCGACGCGCCGCACAAGGTGGCCAACCTCGGCTACTGGGTGCGCAGCTCGGCAACCGGCCAGGGTATTGCCACAACGGCAACTATTCAACTCGCCAGGTATGCGTTCGATAAACTAAAGTTTAATCGCCTAGAAATTGTGATGTCGGTGGAAAACAGCGGCAGTCAGCGAGTCGCGGAAAAAGCAGCCGCGACCAACGAGGGACGGCTTCGAAACCGGCTCTTACTGCATGAGCGTCAGCATGATGCGTTCCTGTTTTCGCTGTTGCCGGGAGATTTGCCATATCAGGAAGGCGTACCCCTAAATGGGCACGCTCACTCCGAAAACGGCTAAATCCCTCTGCCAAAGGAGTGCCAACTTGAAACCTCACAAATTTATCTATGCAGTCATTCTTGGAATGACTTTTTGCCTTCCTCCGCTGGTTTTCAGCCAGGATACACTTACAGTGATGACCTATAACATCCACCATGCGGAAGGCATGGACGGGGTCGTCAACGAGAACCGAATTGCAGAAATTATCAAAGAGGTTGATCCCGACTTTGTGGCGCTCCAGGAGGTGGATTCGGGTACTGTCCGGTCCTTTCGCACGGATCAGCCTGGGGCCATCGCCCACCTATCGAACCGCGTCGCATATTTCGGGCACAACCTGAATTTTCAGGGCGGCGGATACGGCAATGTTATTCTTACCAGGGATTCCGTCTCGGCATGGGATAATGTCTTTCTTCCATCACGGTACCAAGGGGAACAGCGCGGCGTCATGTATGTTCGCACGGACGTCAACGGGCGGAAACTTCTCTTTCTTGCGACGCACCTGGATTACCGCTCCAAAGATGTGGAACGCCTGGCGAGCGTCGCTATGATCGATTCGCTGATCGACGCGCTCAAAATCTCCAATGTCATACTGGCCGGCGATTTGAATGATATACCGGAGAGCGAAACCGTTCGAAGAATCCGGCAAAATATCGGATTACAGGCTGTCCAGCGAGCTGGCGGTCAAAAAACGGTGTTTACCTTTCCGGCCGATTCCGCGACGAAGAAAATCGACTACATTTTTACCAGCGATGACTTCCAATGCATTGGTTATGCGGTTTTACACGAACCGGTAGCCTCAGATCATTTACCGGTGGTTACAAGAATTATGCTGCCGTAAAAGATTTTCGGTAACGCTCAAGATAAAATCCCGCTTTAAGCCATTGAGGCTGAATAGCTTAAAGCGGGATTTACAATTTTAATACAAAAATTCCCGGATATCGTACGGTATGATCTTCGGACCGGTCTTCGGGTCCTGGTAGCGCAATCCCGCCCGGATGCGCTGCTCTTGGTTTCTTCTGTCCTCCCAGGACATCGGTTCAATGCCCGCTTCCGCGGCAACCGTCTCATAACGAGTTTCTTCCTGCGGATAAAAATCCGAGAAGTAGATAAAATCGTCGGTGTCCAGGCGCATCCGGTTAAGCGCATCTACTGTTTCTTCCACATGGATCTCATCGAAGTCTTTTCCGCCGGCGCCAAGCAGAACGATAGCACCTACGTCCACGCCGCCGGCCTTGATTTTGTTCACCGCCCCGACCATTTCCGCTTTGCTGCCCGGCTTCTCCAGGAATTCCAGTAGCGCCTTACTCCCGCTCTCCATGCCGATATAGGCGCGGCGGACGCCCAGTTCGGCCATCTCCCGGAATTGCGTCTCGGATTTATAATCGCCTGTAAACAGGTCGATAAACGAATAGATGCCGTCGAAAACCGCTTCCCCGGCCCGGCGTCGCCGGGCGATCTCCTTTTTTCGGGTGTCATCTGCGATGATGGTATAAGAATCCCGGATTATTTCCAGCATTTCCAGCAGCCGTCTCTGTGGCATGATGAGAGCATTAGCGTCCGCAAGGAAAACGGATTTTCTCAATCCCAGGCTTTCGCCAAAGAAGTCGGTCACCGCGCAGATATGATTTTTCACATCTTCCGGAGATTTAATGCGAAAGCGCCGGTCCTGATAAAAATTGCAGAATGTACATTTATTATAGGAGCAGCCTTCGGTGATCTGCAGCACCAGCGAATAGTATTGGTCCGGCGGCAGAATACTCACCGGCTTGTAAATCCGCCGAATTTTTTCGGCATCTGCTTCCAATGCATCAAAATTATGCTCCACTGCCCTCTCAAACCAGCGGCAGGTGGATTTTCTCCCCTCCGGTGTTTCAATTGTGTACTCGTCTGGAAATTCACGTATATGCTCCAGCGTCTTTGTCATCTCATGGAAAAATTCCCGCTTCTCATTGTCCTCCAGTTTGCGGCGATGGCGGTGCGGGCCGGGCCCTCCATAAGTTGACCATTTGCGGAGTACGCTGTTGTCAAGTCCACGCTTGTAGTTAATACCGTCTACATACGCCCCGATGAGTCGCCCCTTCCGATCAAAGGAGTAACTAGTCATCGTATCGATGGAGACGGAAAGGGCATGAGGCTTGGCTTTCATCAGAACCGTGGATTTCGTTTGATCTGACATCGCCGGGAAATTTAGGTGTCAAACGATGGCTCTGCCAGTATTAATCTTTGGACGTGTCAAAATGGTATTCCCACTGTCAATTTTTCCTTGCCGCTGTTTCAATTTGACAGCGCCCCCATCGTCGGAACTGCCAATTTTTCCATCAAAACGGATTGGCATATCACTTGTATCTGTATATAGTGAAAATGATGAAGAAAGATTTTTGAAAACAGAAACGTAAAAAAACCATAGTGATAATGAATCACTTGAAAGGAGGAATTCATTATGGCTATTACACGTTGGAACCCAACAAGCGAATTAATGAGTGCATGGAATGACTTCGATCGTCTGTTCAACCGGTTGACCCGGAATGTGGAGACCGATGGCGAATCGATGACCAACGTCGGAACCTGGCGTCCGGCCATCGATATCGACGAACGCGAGAAAGAATATGTTGTCTCCGCTGAAATTCCGGGCATCGACAAGGACGACATCAATATTTCCATTAAGGATAATGTGCTGACGATTTCTGGTGAGAAGCCCTCTCCTGAGAATGATGAGTCACAGGCGCACTGCACCGAGCGGAACTTTGGTGATTTTCAGCGCTCGATCCGGTTCAACACAAAAATTGAACAGGATCGAATCAGCGCAGATTACCACAACGGTGTGTTAACTATTCGTCTGCCAAACTCCGAAGAAGCGGTGGAAAAAAATATACCGATTAGTTTTACCAACTAACGAAACGGAAACTGAGGGTACCCAAAGAAGCCGGTCAGGGGAGGCCGGCTTTTTTATTCGTCGGAGTTCTTCGAACTGGCCTCGTATGGGTAGTTAAAGGAACCCGGGCGCCGTTTCTTTACATTGATGGCCTTTTTTCCTTTTTCCGTCTCTTCCACCTCAAAGGTCACTTCGTCTTCTTCTAGCAGATCCTCTTCGGTTTCTGACCAATGCACAAACAGATCTTCGCCTTTATACACGATAAAGCCGTATCCCTTTTGCGCATTGAACCATTTTACTCTTCCTTCAGCCATGGTACTGTCTTTACCTTTTCCTAAAACCGGTTGTATGCCGGTCATTCTCTTTTATGTGTTTATTGGTTACTCTGATTCCTGGTTGGTGTTGTAGTCGCCTTCCTCTGCTTCGCGTACTTCCTGAATAAAGACGTTAAACTTCAACTTTTTTCCTGCCAGCGGATGATTAAAGTCAATGGTCACCGATTCGTCTGACACGGCTTTTACTTTAACCACGCGTTCATCCTGATCCGGCACCTGTGCGACGAATTCCATGCCCGGCTTGATCTCCTCGCCTTCCGGAAATTTATCCCGGGGCACTTCTGTTACGGCTTCTTCGTCGTATTCGCCGTACGCATCTCTGGCCTTCAGCGTGACTGTTTTTTCATCGCCCACGGATAATCCTTCAAGCGCTTCTTCCAGTGCAGGCAGAATCTTGCCTTCGCCAAAGACAAATTCAAGCGGACCTCGCTCGTCGGACGAATCTACCTGTTCACCATCCGTTGTTTGTACATTATAATCCAATGCAACAAATTTATTCGGACCTATTTCCACGTTAGCCTCCCTCGGCTTTTCAAACATTTCAAATTATCAAACAAAATTCTCTGTCAACCTATCGATAAATCGATAAAACGTCAGGACAAAATGATAAACCTGTCTTGACACCCAAATTGTAGTTACAGGAAAATGACTATCTTATATAACCGTAGTCGAATCTTAGTTGTTCCCGAAGAACACTCCCCTTATTGAAATCGAAATTACCTAATCGAAAAAATAGTGTCAAGACGTTAAACGTGTTTTTTTAAAACGAGACGATATCCGGCTTAAGACACCTAATACTGAGTAAATTCTCCCCCACAAGAATTTCGGCATTTATGTCCGCGGCTGTCGAAAGGATTGATCCACGTGAACAGGCAACGGGGTGAATGGTACCGGGGGCAGTAAATGTACACCCAACCCGTCCTTAATGATTTGTTTTAACCACCGCTTGCGCAGTTCCATCTCTCCTTCGACCAAAAGGTGTGCGGTAAACCGTTCCGCCAGATGATTCCGGGTGATTATCCGCTTCATCCATTGATAATCTCTGGGCTCTTCCAGCTGAAACAGAATCTCACCGTCTTCGCTGAGATAATTCAGATTGGCCCAGTAATTGAGATTCACGTTTCCCTGACTTGGCGTCACAGGCATCAGAACTATATTGGTCCGCGGATCAACCCGGGAAATGTCCGTCTGATTGTTAACAGGCAGAATCACCCGGTTCTCGATATCACTCAACAACGAGGTAAGAAGCGGATAAACCGCCAGCTGGGAGAGCGGATCTCCGGCCCGGAGGATCTCTCCCTGCGCGCTGAACGTCACCGCATGAACCTGAATGATGCTGAGCCGCTGAATCTGTTTTGCAAAGAGCGACGGTATCCGATAAAACGGCAGCGACAATCCCGGTCGCTTCGGCTCAACTTCTCTGCCGATATCCCGCAAATGTATCTGAAGCGACGGACGCCCGGCATAGGCGCCCCCCCCACGAGAGGTTGCGCCACAATCCCGCAATATCAATGCTCACGCTTATGATGTCTCCCCGTCACTTCCCATCATTTGTACCACGATATTACTTCCGGCCAGTAAATGCAAGCCTTTCGGAGCTAGAACGGCAAATCATCCATCTCTTCATCTTCCGGTTCCGGGGCCGCTGATCCGCTCTGCTTTTTGGAGGCTTCGCCGCTGTCTCCACGTCCGCCAAGCAGGGTAATGGTTTCCGCCACAACTTCTGTGGTATAGCGTTTTACGCCGTTTTTATCTTCCCAGTCCCGTGTTTGCAGGCGCCCCTCAATGTACAACATTGTTCCCTTGTCCACATACTGCTCGCAGAATTCCGCCTGCCCGCGCCATGTCACAATCCGGTGCCATTCTGTCCGCTCCTGCCGATTGCCGTCGTTATCCTTCCAAAATTCGTTGGTGGCCACACTGAGGTTGGCCACAGCCGCACCGGAACTGGTATACCGCACCTCCGGTTTCTGCCCTACATTTCCTACCAAAATAACCCGATTAGCACTATTGCGTGCGAATGCCATACGAACCTCCTTTAACCGATGATTTGTACTTTACATTTCTTAGAGCCAACTGAAACTACGATGATACCTCCGAATACTGCTCTCGCTCTTCAATATTATTTATTTTATATATTATCCGCAAGATATTTTCTATCTAAAATAGTTGTTCAATTGCCCGCTGAAAAATTCGGGTAATATCCGGCTCAGGTAATGATCCGTTTTCATCCCCCGGAGAATATATAATTGCGCCAAACTCCATATTGCCATGCCGCGCCACGATCGCTTCCGGTACCAGATGCACGGAGCAATAACAGTCGCCCACCTCTCGCAATGCCTTCTTTTCTGACTCTGAGAGCTTTTCCGGCTCAGGGCGCGCCACCAGGATACCGTCCTGATTCCCCTCTCCTGTTATCCCGGCAAGCGATCTCCTGATCTCCTCCTGGTAGATTTCTGTCATATCGGGAAATCGGGCGCCGAACGCCTCCGGATTCGGCCCGATTAGCGGGTTATCCCCCAACAGATTAATATGGTCGCGGATCACCACGAATCCGGTGTTACCGGCCCTCAGCGGTCTCGCCGATCCGAATAAGAAACCCCGGGTTACTCCAAGTTGTTGCGCGATACGTACCGGGAGCGTCTTGTTTTTCAAATTCCGGGAAGGTGATCCGACGGCGACCAACACCCTTTTACCCCTCACCTGAAGGAGATGAATATTGAGATCAGAATATCGTTCAAGACCAGGAATGTGCTCAAAAGTGATTCGCTCCGAATGATCCAGGTGGTGTAATAGAAAGGAGAAATCAGGCGAAATAACCGTCAGCCCATCGATCGCCTTATGGGCAATATCATGTTGGTGCAACAGTGATTTATCAGGTGCGGAAAGCGTCAATGCAAATTACCGGGCTAGGAGGGTTAGTCTTCCTCATCGATGGTGAAATCAACGTCTTCCTCGATCTCGTCGGGCTCTTCTTCATCGATGTTTTTGTACAGTTCTTCGTCCAGCTCGCGCATCTCCTCCTTCATCTCTTCGGCGTCAAAATCTTCATCTTCGCCTTCCATGTCATCAAAATCCATTTCCTCGATGTCCTCGACTTCATCCATAGCTTCCAGCAGCTCCAATTCCGATCGGAGCAAATTTTTAATTTTAACGATGAAGGTGTCGCGCTGAATTTTGAGCCGGGTGATCTCCTGCTGAATTTTGCTGGCCTCTTTGCGGGCGTTCTCCACAATGCGATCGGCGCGGGCCTCAGCGTCGGCAATAATCAACTTGGATTCTTTCCGGGTATTGGCCAGCGATTTATCGGACGTCTCCTTGGCAACTATCAATGCATTCTGCATCGATTTTTCAATCTGTCGGTACTCTTCCAGCTGTTTATCGTACTGGTTGACCTTCTGCTCCAGGGTGATCTTCTCCCGGTTGAGCGCCTCCATTTCGTCGGCCATCATTTCCAGAAAATACCGCACCTCATCGGGATCGTACCCCCGAAAGGTCTTTTTAAACTCGTATTTTCGAATCTCAATAGGCGTGACTTTCACGAATTATTCCCCCTTCAGGCCCCTAAGGTTCTTCCCAGGTCAAATAACGATTTAATCAGAAAAAAATCGACAAAATATAACACCAGCATTGCGATCAACGGCGTAAAATCGAAGCCGGACGACCGCGCCATCTGTCGCAGTTGTGGCACATAACGGTGAAACAGGTTCAACAGCGGATCGGTAACGTTATATAACAAGATAACCAGTTGATTGCTGCGGTCAACCGGTACCCAGGACAGAACGATGCGAATGATCAGTAGCCAGTAATAAATAGTGACGGCAATATGTAAAATTGTGGCAACAGCAGTCACAAGATTTCCAATAAGAAACATCAGCGGCTCAGCCTTTCTCCAAAGATAGCGCGGCCGATCCGGACGTGGGTGGCGCCCTCCTCAACCGCGATTTCGTAATCGTTCGTCATACCCATCGACAGTGACCCCAATTCAGCGTTCGGATAGTCATCCGTGTTCGTGTTTATCGATAATTCGCGCAGCCGTCGAAACGTCTCCCGAATTTTCTTTTCATCCTCCGTCAGTGGAGCCATAGTCATAAGCCCCTTGATCTTCAACCGGGGACACTCGTCGGCGACCAAGTCCATCAACGGCTTCAACGCCTTAGGATCGATGCCGTATTTGCTTTGTTCGCCGGATGTGTTCACCTGGACAAATGTCGGAAACCACTCAATACCCAGTTTCTCCATTTGCTGCTGTAAGCGCCGGGCGAGCCGCTTGCTGTCCAGGCTATGGAGCTGGTCAAAGATTTCCAGTGCATCGCCTGCCTTGTTCCTCTGGAGATGGCCGATCATGTGCCAGGTAATCTCCTGATCCGTCAGCTGCGGTATTTTGTCTTCCGCCTCCTGCACCCGGCTCTCACCGAAGTGCCAGATGCCTGCCTCCATGATGGGATAAAAATCCGCCGCCGGATGGGTTTTTCCCACGGCGATAATTGCCACGGAATCCGGGGAGCGGCCCGATTTTTCTGCCGCTCGGCCGATTTTTTCACGTACTTCCGCTACCCTATTTTTGGTCGCGACTGCCTCCGCCATAAGAAATCAAAATATCCGGTATCACCATCTGATGCAAGAAAAAAGCAATCCAGTAAAAAATTACCGCAGCAGAGTCATCTTGCGGAAATTAACCGTCTCTCCGGCGGTCATTCTGATAAAATACATTCCGGACCCAACCTGCGCCCCGAATTGATCCCGGCCATCCCAGGTTACGGTATAACTTCCCGCCTCTTTTCGGGTATTTATCAGCGTGCGAATCTGTTTTCCCCGGAGATCGTAAATCGTGATGATCACCCGTTCCGGCGAACTCAGTTTGTAGGGAATCGTTGTTTCCGGATTAAACGGATTGGGATAATTCGGCAAGAGCCCGACCTCGTCCGGCAGCGATTCCGTCTCCGAAGCGATGTCTACGTGGAATTGTTCGTTCACAACCACGTCATCGATATACCAGCCTTCTTCCGTGACATAGCCGTCCGATCCGAAGCGGAACCGGATAGTGATATCGCCGGAATAATCATCCAATGGAATTTGTACCTGTTCCCAGTTGATTATCCCGGAATAGGCCGGCGCTCCGGGCGCGAACGGTGAATCCGGATTGTTGGTTATGGAGTACGGATATCCGCCCGGTGGGGTGAGAATACTCCAGGTGGCGCCGCCATCTGTGGAAATTTCAACACGACCGCCATCCCAAGCCTGTCCTGCGCGGTCTTCGTTGATTTCCGCATCCATGTAATGCTTGAACACCAGCTGATAATTCACCGTATCCCGCAGTCTGAGCACCGGCGTTTGCAGTGCCGCGTCTACCTTATCACTGTAATTCGATCCGCCCGGCTCACCAAGCCGCCAGCTCTGTGAGCCCCCGTTCGTGGAATTCCGGTTCGTGCTGACATGCCATTCATCGATAAAGCCACCGGTCACGGCGTAATGCATCCATAGATTCGAATCGTCGCCCTCAACCTGGCTGAAAAAGCCGTATCCCTGGTCAACAATCAGTGTGAAAGAATGGTTGTATTCAAAATCATCCGGGCCTGTTATATCCAACTGAAAATTCGCCATACTCCATGCCTCGGCAGCGGTATCAACCTGCACGACAAAGTTTGTGTCGAACACGGTGATTGCATTCCCGGGGATTGAATCCATCTGAACTGTGCCCGAAAGCACGGTGATAAATGAACTCGTTGATGATAACGTGACCGTGGCGTCCTGTAACTGCACGCCCTCGTTTTCCAGTGCGATGCTGAGTGTATCCGTTTCTCCGGCGCTCAGTCCCTGATCATTATTTCCGCTGAAGTCCTGAATCGTCACGCCCTGAAAGGAGAAAAACGGAATTTCGTACGACACAGAAGCATTCAGCATAATCGAATCCGCGACAGCTGCAATATTGGTAATCCCCACGAAGGAAGGATCGCCGGAATACGCGTTGCTGTTCGGTGTCGTTAAGCCGGTAAATTCGGTGTTGCCCGTATATCCGGGAAACGGATCGCCACCATCGGAACCGTTGCCGTTTTCGAGATCATTATTCCCGTCGGCCTGTTCAAGAGTTACCAATTTATGCCAGTCATCCGAGTTGCCGGACACGGTCTCATCGATATGCCAGATAAGCAACCCTTCTCCCGGCAATGACACATCAAACCCGGTCTCCTGCCGGTTTTCCAGAAGAAAATATTCCGAACCGGCTTGCCCGTCGGTCCACATCCTTAGACTGGATGGTGAGTTCTCGACCGGAGGCAAGATGACATCACTGGAATCATCGATAATGTTTTGTGGGGCAAGCCATCCCATTTGCATTTTGCTCCAGGCATCAAAATGAACAGGTTTGGTTCCGCCGCCACCCCAGGAGCCGCCCGCCATCATCGACCACATTCCAGCGCCATCTGATGAATAATCTGTGTCGTACAAATCCGGCAAGCCAAGCGCATGGCCGAATTCGTGGCCGAACACGCCCATGGTCACTAACCCGCTGCCCTGCACTTCCGGCTCTGTCGTATATCCATAAAGCGTGACCCCATCTCTGTTCAGCGTATCGTTCATAACCCAGGAATGCGACCAGATGTCGCCATCGTTTCCGGTCGATTCCGCGCCCGGCCCTGCGTGAACAATAAATAATGCATCCACATAACCGTCATTGTCATTATCGAACTGACTAAAGTCGACAAGAGAATCAACAGCCAAGACGGCATCTTCCGTCATCTTCTGGGCATTCATCGGATAGGCTCCGAAGCCGTTATCGTTATTTGTATAATAGTCGTAGGTTTGCGGCAGCCGAACCCACGGCGTCACTATACCGTTAATTCCGACTTCATTGTAGGAATTTTCCAGGTACCAGTCGTTCATACTTCCGGTGGGGTGCGTGCCTTCTGAAAAAAGGAGGTCTTCGTACTCCGCAGGCGGATGATTGAGGCTGTCTGCAGGATTATCACTGAAATCGACCAGGATAACGAGGGCATTCAGATAGGTGGTCGTCGCTGTTTTATAGAGGCCGGCATTCTGCCGCACCGCCAATAAATTCGGCGGATAAGGCGCAGGCATATCGATGCCGCGATCAGAGAGATTTGCCCGCTTCTGCAGGTACTCCTGCCAGCGTCCCTCTTCTTTCAATTGTTTTTTAAGTTCCGGCGTCGGACCGATAGCGTAAATCTGTCCCGCTAACAGGATAATAGCCAACAGGGATACGATGGTTGTTTTATAGTTTTTCACAAGAACCTCAATTGTTTTGCGTTCAAGCAGGGAAAGTAAACTTACAAAAACATCTTTATTCTGCTGTATGGTGCGTCACAACAGCTCGCTACACAGGATATTAGCAGATGAAACAGAAACCAACCCAGATAAAAAAACACGCCGGGGCCCAATTATTCCGTAATCACGCCCCGGCTGAAATGTTATAATCTACTCTTCCTGATCTTCTTCCTCTTCATTTTCTACCACGCGGGTGACGGCTGCGATTCTGTCACCGTCATCCAGGCGAATCAGTTTGACTCCCTGAGTGTTCCGGCCAATGATCGCTATCGTCTTGACCGGCTGGCGGATCAGCACGCCCTTTTGCGTAATGATCATCAGATCGTCCTTATCGACAACCTCTTTCAGGGCAATCATCTTGCCGACTTTTTCCGTGGTCTTGATGGTGATAACGCCCTGACCGCCGCGATTTTGTACCTTGTAATTGATGACCTCGGTGCGTTTACCGTATCCGTTTTCTGAGACGGCTAACACTGTTCCTTCGCGCTTCACCGGAACCATTCCGACGACCGCATCGTCCTCGTCCTTCAGGGTCACACCTTTTACACCCTGGGTGCGTCGTCCGGTCGGACGAACATCACTTTCGTGGAAACGAATCGCCTTCCCGCTCCGCGTTCCAAGGATGATATCCTGCTCGCCGTCGGTCAGGCTGACCTCTATCAGGCGGCCCCCTTCACGGATATCGATGGCATAGATACCACCCTTCTGCGGATTGGAATACGCGGTGAGTTCGGTCTTTTTCACCTGACCATCTTTGGTCGCCATAGTAATATAGTGCTCCTCGTCGAATTCCTTGATATTCAGGAATGCCGTAACCGTATCGCCTTCGTTCAATTTCAGAATATTAACGATCGCACGTCCACGTGATGCCCGCCCGGCCTGCGGAATTTCGTGTACCTTCAGCCAGTGCACCATGCCGAGTTCGGTGAAAAACAACATATAGTCGTGGGTCGACGCGATAAAGAGGTNCTCAATGAAATCGTCATCCTTCGTTCCTGCGCCCTGGAGTCCGCGTCCACCCCGGCGCTGGCGGCGGAAGGTCGACACCGGCGTCCGCTTGATGTAGCCGGTGTGCGTGATCGTCACGACCATCTCTTCATTGGCGATCATATCCTCAATGGAGAATTTCTTAGCGTCCCGGATAATCTCAGTGCGCCGTTCGTCACCGAATTTTTCTTTGAGTTCGATCAGTTCTTCCTTGATGATGCTCATCCGCTGAGGACGGCTTTCCAAAATATTTTCCAGTCTGGAAATCGTCTTCAGCAGTTCCTTGTATTCCTCAACCACCTTCTGAATTTCCATGCTGGTCAATCGCTGCAGGCGCATATCTAGGATCGCTTGGGCCTGCGCATCGGAGAATTCGAATCGCTCAATCAAATTCTCTTTTGCGTCTGACGGGTTGTCCGAACCTCGGATGATTTTGATAACTTCATCCAGGTTATCCAGCGCAACTTTGTAGCCTTCCAGAATGTGAGCGCGATCCTGTGCCTTGTTCAGTTCATATTCTGTCCGTCGAACAATGATTTCATGACGGAAATCGATGAAGTGCTGCAGCATCTCCTTGAGCGTAAGCACCTTCGGAATGCCGTCGACCAGTGCAATGCTGATCACGCCGAAGGTCTCCTGCATCTGGGTGTGCTTAAACAGCTGGTTCAGCACTACTTGTGCAATCTCATCCCGCTTCAGTTCTATAACTATTCGAATACCTTCCTTGTCGGACTCATCGCGGATATCCGAAATACCAGTAATCTTTTCGTTGCGAACATGCTGTGCAATTTTCTCGATCAAATTCGCCTTATTCACCTGATAGGGCAATTCCGTCACTACGATATTTTCTCGCTTGCCCTTCACCTGTTCTGTGCTTGCACGGGCGCGCATGGTAATCTTCCCGCGCCCGGTTTCGTACGCTTCTTCTATGCCGTCTGCGCCGTAAATAATTGCACCGGTCGGAAAATCGGGTCCTTTGATATGCTCCATTAATCCTTCGGTATCGATCTCCGGATCGTCGATCAGCGCAACGAGTCCATCCACGACCTCATCCAGATTGTGCGGCGGAATGTTGGTAGACATTCCCACGGCAATCCCACTGGATCCGTTGACCAGTAAATTCGGCAGCACTGAAGGGAGAACATCCGGCTCCTGGAGCGTGCCGTCAAAATTATCCACGAAATCGACGGTTTCTTTATCCAGATCCCGGAGCATTTCTCCGGCAATCCGGGACATCCGCGCTTCAGTATACCGCATCGCCGCCGCGCTGTCTCCATCAATGGACCCGAAATTTCCCTGGCCGTCCACCAGCGGATACCGCAGCGAAAAATCCTGCGCCATCCTGACGACGGTATCGTACACCGCCGAATCCCCGTGGGGGTGATATTTCCCCATGACCTCACCGACGATTCGGGCGCTCTTCTTGTACGCCTTGTTGTAGGTGAGTCCGAGATCCTGCATCCCGTACAGGCAACGCCGGTGGACCGGTTTTAAACCGTCCCGGATATCCGGGAGCGCCCGCGAGACAATCACCGACATCGAATAGTCGAGATACGAATCCCGCATCTCGTCGTTAATACTGACGGGCGTTACACGTTCACGTTGTAAATCCAACCTCTAATCCTCTCTATGCTAAACTCTTTTCGTCTTGTTCCAATGATGTTTACACATCCAGATTTCGGACATACCGGGCGTTCTTCTGAATGAAATCCCGGCGCGGTTCTACCTTCGGCCCCATCAGCGTGGAAAATGTTCGATCCGCCGTGGCTGCATCTTCCAGCGTGACCCGCAGAATCGTGCGCTTTTCCGGGTCCATCGTGGTCTCCCACAGCTGCTCCGGGTTCATCTCCCCCAGACCCTTGTAGCGCTGCTGATCCACTTTGCTCGACCGGCCGTTTTTCCGGAGGCGCCTTGTAATGATTTCCCGTTCTTCGTCGTCAAACGCATACATTTCCTGTCTGCCGGATTTCAATTTGTAGAGCGGAGGCTGGGCAATGTAAATATGTCCCCCGTCCACCAGTGGGCGCATATAACGATAGAAAAACGTCAAAAGCAGCGTCCGGATATGCGCGCCGTCGACATCGGCGTCCGTCATGATGATGATCTTGCCGTACCGGAGTTTTTCAATATCGAACTCGTCATCGCCGATACTCGTACCCAGCGCGGTAATAATGGTCCGAATTTCCTTGTTATTCAGGATTTTGTCCAGCCGGGCTTTTTCCACGTTCAAAATTTTTCCTCGCAGCGGCAAAATCGCCTGAAACCGTCGATCTCGGCCCTGCTTGGCGCTGCCGCCGGCCGAGTCACCCTCCACCAGGTAGATTTCGCAGTTTTCCGGATCTTTGATGGAGCAATCGGCGAGTTTCCCGGGCAAAGCGCTGTTATCGAGAATGCCCTTGCGACGAGTAAGTTCCCGGGCTTTCCGGGCCGCCGCTCGGGAGCGGGCCGCCTGTTCCGCCTTATTCAGGATCGTCTTGGCAACCCGGGGATTCTGTTCGAGAAAGTCGTTTAACCCTGTGGTTGCAATAGACAGCACAATTCCCTTGACTTCAGAGTTGCCCAGTTTCGTTTTCTTCTGTCCCTCGAACTGCGGTTCCGGCACCTTAATGGATAAAACGCAGGTTAATCCCTCCAGCGTGTCTTCGCCGCTCAGAGTGAAATCTCCCTTGAAAACATTATTGTTCTGACCGTAAGTATTCAGCGTTCGGGTCAGCGCTGTTTTGAAACCGCTGAGGTGGGTTCCGCCCTCGACCGTATTAATGTTATTGACAAAAGTGAAAATGTTATCCGTATAGCCGTCGTTATACTGCATGGCGACATCGACTTCCACCTCTTCCTTTTTGTCGCTGAATGCAATGACCTTATTGATAATCGGGTCGCGGCTTTCGTCGAGATAATGGATAAATTCCACCAACCCGCCTTCGCTCTGTAAAGTATCTTCGGTGCCGTTTCTGTGATTTTTCATGGCGATCTTTAGTCCGGGGTTCAGAAACGCCAGTTCCTGCATCCGGTTGGCAATCATATTGTAATCGATGTCGATCTTTTTGAAAATCGTGTTGTCCGGTTTATAGGTAATGATTGTTCCGGTTTTGTCCGTCGTACCGATTTGTTCCAGTTCGCTGGTTATTTTGCCATAGCCGTATTTCTGTTCCCAGACTTCACCGTCGCGATGAATTTCCACCCGGCACCATTCGGAGAGGCCATTCACCACCGAGACGCCGACGCCGTGCAACCCGCCGGAGACCTGGTACGTTCCTTTTTCAAACTTTCCTCCGGCGTGCAGGGTGGTCATCACTACTTCCACAGCCGGGCGCTTCTGCGTGGGATGTTCATCTACTGGAATACCACGCCCGTTATCAATGACGGTGATGCTCTTATCTTCATTTAATTCGACCGTTATCTCGTCGCAATACCCTGCGAACGCTTCATCAATGCTGTTGTCAACGACTTCGTACACCAGGTGATGTAAGCCGTGCTTACCAGTATCACCGATGTACATTGCCGGACGCTTCCGTACAGCCTCCAGTCCTTTCAGCACCTGAATTTTATCTGCGCGATACTCTTCTGGCAGTTGTGGTTGTTTTGCCATGTAAACCCCTTATTTATACAAAAACAATTTCCGTAACTAACTCTTTTTCAAATCGTTTATTGATATCCGCTTTAATCTGCTCCTTGTAAAACTGAATTTCATTCCGCCACGTCGGTGAGTCCACTTTCACCACCAGCTTGCCATGCTCAATTTTTTCCGGCACTGTATGTCCGGCCAGCTTTTCCCCGACGATTTCGTCCCATTTTTCCAGCACTTCGCTTTGCTCCATCGGTCCTTCGAGGTCGTATTCCTTGATCATCTTTTTAAGACTCTCCGCGAGATCGGTCATCCCCTTCATGCCGCGGCTCCGTTTTCCCTGAGTTCCGCCATATCAAAGATTTTGATATCCTGTCCTGATACATCAATGCCGTGCTGCCGCACATCGCTGAGATCCGTGGAAGTAATCAGTCTTTGTCCGCGGTCATCGAAGGCGTTCAGTATTTTCTGACTCCGCTCCACATCCAGTTCTGCAAACAGATCATCGAACAGGTAAATAGGCGCAGCACCCTTCGCGTCAACAATGTACCGGCCTTCAGCTAATTTCAATGCAATCAATACGAGTTTATGTTCCCCCTGGGAACCGTAATCCCGGAGATTGTTGCCGTCGAGATACAGATCAATCGTATCACTCTGCGGACCGACCATCGTTCGTCGAAATGCCAGTTCCTGATTGCGCCTCCGATCCAGCGCCTCACGGAATTCGGCCTCGAACTGGGTGTCATCTTCATAGTTCACAGATGGCGAAAACCGGATCAGGACCTGCCGGTTTAAACCGTTCAACTTTCCGTACACTTCCTGAAATAGTTGTCGAAAATCCCCGAAGAATTGCTGCCGCTCCTGTTCGATTTTTGCAGCCGCTTCAATTAACTGGTCATCGTACACGGAAATCAGCGTTTCGTCGACCTGTTGATTAGCGTCAGCGGCATCCTGTAAAATTGCGTTGCGTTGCTTCAGTACATTCTGTAACTGAATAAGCCGTTCCATGTGTTCTACAGAGGCCTGGGACATGATTTTATTCACGTATTTGCGTCGAACTGCCGGTGGACCGAATGTGATGTCCGAATCCTCAGGTGTCAGCGTCACCACAGGATAGCGGCCGACCACCCGCGAGAGTTTATCCTGTTCCGCATCGTTGATAAACAGTTTTTTGCCCTGCCGGGGTACATAATTCAGCTGTACCGTATCCGTGGTATCATCTCTGGAAAATTCGCCTTCCAGCTGATAAAAATCCGTCTCGTGCTGCACCAGATGTTTATCGGAATGCGTTTTAAAACTTTTGGCGACAGTCAGGCAGTGCACCGCTTCCAGCACGGTCGTTTTTCCGCTTCCGTTCGGTCCGTAGAGAATATTCATCCCCGGAATAAACTCAAATGTGTTCTGTTGATAGTTGCGAAATTGGATCATAGTTATTCGGCGAACGGGCATCTCATAGCCTGCTGTGCTGCGCTGCTATCCAAGCGAATTGGTGCTGAATTATTGATATTACTCGTTTAACCGTATTGGCATGAGAAGCATCGTTATATCCTCATCCTGTTGTTGTTCGGATGGGTAAATCAGCCCGGCGCTGATTGGAGACTTCAGTTTCAGTATCGCCTCTTTCGTATCCAGGTGGCGCAGGATATCCATGATGTAATTCGCATTGAACCCAAGCGTCAGCGGATCGCTGGTATATTGGACGCCCAGTTCCTCCTGTGCAGACGCGTTATTTTCAGGATTATCGGTGGCCACCGAGAGTTTATTATTGTCAAAATTCAACGTCACCTGATGCGTGGATTTATTAGCAAAAATGTTCACACGCTTCAGGGTTGCCAGCATTTCGTCGATGTCAGCGAGCACTTCTTTCTCGTTGTCCGACGGAATAACACTGTCGTAATCAGGGAAGCGCTCATCGATAATTCTGGTATAAACGACCGAATCATCGAACGCCACCTTCACATGATTTTCGCCGATCTGGAGATTGGTTTCGCCATCCGAATTCACATTACTGCTGACAATATTCAAAAATTTCGTCGGGATAATCACATCGCCCTGGAAATTCGGCGAGTTGGTATCCTGCCGGATGCAGCGGACAAGCCGGTGACCGTCCGTGGCCACAGCCCGGACGTCGGACGAACGAAACTGAAACAACACGCCAGTGAGCGCTGGTTTCAGTTCATCTTTGGAGACGGCAAAACTCGTTTTATCAATCAGGCGAACCAGAATATCGTTCTCCATGGAGATAGTCTGCTCTCCATCCATAGACGGGAGCGCCGGAAATTCCTCCGGATCTTTGCCTGCGATGTGATAATCGCCGAATTCCGTGTTCAGTTCTACCTGGAGATCCTCGTCCATGTCAAAGTGCAGTTCGGTGTCCGGAAGTTCGCCGGTAATATCGCTGATAAATCGGGCGGGAATTGCGACGGTTCCTTCCTCTTCTACCATCACCGGAATGATGGTCTGCATGGTGATTTCCAAATCAGTGGTCCGCAGTATTAATTTATTTTTTTCGGCCGTAAAAAGGATGCAATTGAGGATTGGCAGTGTGGAACGAGCCGGGGCGACTTTGGCAACCTGCTGAATCGCATTATGTAAAACTGACTTTTCAACTGAAAAACGCATAGTTTCACTCCTGTAAGATCTTGCTAACCCACTGATTTTATGGTGATTTATTAAATTTTCTCAGATTGATAAAATGTACCTAAATTCGAATATATCAACAAGGATTTTCTGTAGACACTTCTGACTTATCTCACCTAAAGAAAATCGGTTCTGCTCTCAGTTATCCACGTTGTATTCTAAAATAATATAAGGGATGAAACCTTTATTTATAATAATAAGGGCTGTTGATATGTGGATAAGTCCATTTCGATCCTGACGTAACCCAACTAACTTCGCAATTCCGGTCTAAAAAGTAATTCACAATCTCCTAAAATTGATGTGCATAATTTCGATAAATTTGTGCGTTTCTGTGAACAAGTTCGGGGAAAATTGTTGGGCGGACTTTATCCACAATATTTATCCACAAAATGTTGATAGGTTAAAAGCAGTATTCGAGTGTGCAAGTGTTCGAGTTAATTTGTCCAATTTATACATTCGAGGAGAAGCGAAAAATATTTCATACGTCTCGAATAAACAGTACCTGAACACCTGAACACCGCTTTCACAAATTCTGTGAATTTACTTTCATGTCCACATAAAACTGATCCCGGAGATTTCCCAGCCACTTCTGGTATTCCTGTTGTTGTTTCTGACGGAGTACCATCTGTTCTATTTCCACCCAGTTCTTTTCCAGAGTGACTTTCCCGCCGGGTTTCACGTCGTTCAGTTTGACAATGTGCCAGCCGTATTCTGTCTGAAACGGTTTACTGATGTCGCCGACTTCCATAGTGTCCACTACTTCACGGAATTTCGGAATCTGGAGTTTCGGTAGTTCGAACCATCCCAGATTGCCGCTGTTGATTTCAGCTGCGGTATCTTCGGAGTACTGTTTTGCCAGTGAGTCAAACGAGGCCCCGGCCAGAATGTTAGTGCGCATCTCGTTCAGCCGATTAACCACGGCCTGATTATCCGCATCAGTGGCGCTGGGTGAAATCAGGATATGTTTGACGTGGATTTTTTCCCCCCGACGCTCCTGGAGTTTGATAAGGTGATAGCCGAATTCGGTTTTCACGATATCGGAAATTTCACCCTGCTCCAGGGCAAAGGCGGCTTCCTCAAATTCCGGGACTAAACTCCCACGGGCGACAAATCCCAGATCGCCGCCGCGTCCTCTTGAACCCGGGTCCGTGGAGTATTTGCGGGCCAAATCACCAAAATTTGCGCCGGACTCGAGTTGACGACGAATCATGCGCAGGGTATCAACAGCGGCCGAATCGGCTGATTGATTCGGTTTTACCTTGAGGACGATGTGTGAAATATTCACCCGCTTGGGCATGTCCGGGATGCTGTCCTTGTAGGTTTTATAAAACTGCTCCACCTCCTTGCGGGAGACGGATACGTCCGCAAATTTTGTGGCCTGATATCGTTCTACCAGTAATCGCTTGCGGACGTCTTCTCTGTATTCGTCTTTGATATTCTTTATGGACATTCCAAGCGCTTCTTCCAGCGCCTGTTCACTGCCAGCCTGCGCGATCATATTATCGATCTGTTGCTGGAGCATCTGATCAATTTCATGCTCTTTGATGATAATCGAATCCTCTTCCGCCTTCGCCTGGATGATTTTCTGGTCGATCAGCGATTGCATTACCTGTTCCTGCAACTGCTGATACTGGCGGGGATTATCGTACGGATTCAGTCCCATTTGCATCGCCTGCATCTGTGCATACTGCTGGATTTCGCTCTGGAGGATATAATCGTCCTCCACGACCACGGCAATTCCATCGACGATTTGTTGCTGCTGAGCTATTAACGATCCGCTGCCAATAAGAAGGAGAGCAAATACAAGACTACTGAACCATGCGCGAGTTATCTTCACTGGCAAGACTGTTATAGGCTTCTTTGTTAATTTCAAAATCTATCACTCCCTTAAGACTGTCTAAAACATCATAATAATGTGTTTGTTGTGCGTTAATGGTTAATCGCTCCCGAATTTTATCTCTGGCCTGATCGATACTTTGATACGTTCCGGCTTTAAATCGCTGGTTCACGACGAGCACATGCCAGCCGACGTCCGACTCCACCGGCCGCAGAACGCCGTTAGCCCGCGTGCCGAAGACGGCTTCTTCAAGCGCCGGTATCATATCACCTGAGGTGACCAATTTTGTGTCCGGGTGATTTTTTTGGTACAGGAGCGTCTGTTCCTCCTGGGTACCGCGGCGGAGAATAGTGTAGACCTGTTGCGCTGAAACGGCGCTTTCCGCAAAATAATGGATGACCTCCGCCGCATCGTGCTCCCACATGAACACCTGTTTATGCTCCTCGTAATAGTCGTGAATCTGCTGGTCAGTGATGTTGATGGATTTATAGATATTGTACCGGATATAGGTGTCCGCCAATAATTTCTTCTTGTACGATTCCAACCGATTTTTCAGGTACGGATCATCTTCCAAATCATGCTTTTTGGCCTGCTGCGAGAGAATTTCGGTTTCGATCCAGTCGGTAAGAAACCCCTTCAACTGTGCTTCCGGCACCTTGCCATCCGGATCAATGATCGAGAGAAACTTCAGATCATCTTTGGTAAGGTACGCGTTGTTTACCCGGGCGAGATAATCCTCCGGCGGCTCCGATTTATTGCAGGCCGCAAATAAACCGACGATTAGCACTGCTGCCAGCAGGAGATTAAATTGTGTCAAGATACGAGTAGTAAAGTTCACTATTATATTTTTCTTCCAAATTGATAATATTTTGTTCCAGCCGCCGCGGACGATAATAGTCCGTATAGTCCTGTTTCACCTGATTGCGGATATCCTGAAAGGATTTGGCTTCTCCCTCTTTGCGATCCAGCAACTTGATAATTGACCAGCCGGTTCCGACCTGAAAAGGGCCGGCGATACTACCTTTGTCTATGGTCATCGCCTTTTTCCCGATTGGTCCGTACCGGTTGGATTGAAACCAGCCCAGGTCACCCTGTTCCGCTTGTGCTGATTTCCGCTGGGTATATTCCGTCGCCAGTTCGCCGAAATCAGCTCCGCCATCCAATTGCCGACGAACATCCTCCGCTGTCTGCTTCTCGGTAAAATAGATTTCCTGCACATGGACTTCCGCCGGGTCGCTGTATTTTTCAAACTTCACCCGATCAAAGTAGGCCCGAAGGGTATCTTCGCTTGGCGGAAAACCTTTCAGTACGATGTTCTCCACATAATACTCATTCAGAGGTTGATCTTCTGCCCAGCGAATTTTGTACTTCGTGTCCTTATAATCGGAAATACCGTAATCTTCGGCAAAATCTTTCAGGTATTCCTGTTGTAATTCCGCATTGATCCGGCGGGCCAGCTGGGATTTACTTTGAATTCCACGAAACCGGTAATGCTGGATATAGTTCAATATTTCACTGAATGACTCAAGTGTGATAGGCTTGCCACCCAGTTCTCCCACAGGCACATAATGAATGTGTTCAACCAATTCCTGGAGATCCGTTGATTTCGTCCTCTGGAAAGCGGTGTACAGTTGCGCGGCGACTGAATCGATAGCCTGCCGATCCATTGAAAAGCCGGTTTTCTCCTGAATTTCTTTGAGCGATTCCTGCGTCCGGGACTGGATTTCGCTCCGTTTACTTCGCTGCAGGTTTCGTTCGATGCGTTCCCGGGCCTCTTCGTATGTGCCAAGATCCACGGTATCCACATCGGTCACTTCAATCAAGTGGACGCCATATTCGGTACGGACCGGTTCGGAAATAGTGTTGGGCTTGAGTTTCCAGGCCGCCACCTGAAACGGTTGTACCATTTGGCCCCAGTTGATTTTACCAAGGTCACCACCTTTTTCTGCCGAGGGGCCGTCGGAATATTCTTTCGCCGCCTCAGTGAAGGAGTGTTCTCCGGAGGCAATTTTTTGCTTTATTTCCCGTGCTAACTGTTCGGCCTCTTCCGGAGACCGATCGGCCTTTGAACGGGTTGAAGTGGAGTCCCCGATAAGGATATGACGAACAGTGCGGCGCTCGTCCATGTGATCATAGGCTTCCTGGATCATATCGTCGGTAATAACCTTGTCGAGCACATAGGCATTATAGAGTTGTTGGACTTTCACCCGCCGCTGCTCAATATAGATATTGTATTTGAGTTCGTCCTTTTGATCCAGCCCTTGCTGCTTGGCATCATACACCCGGAGAACGGTGTGATAAAAATCTTTGAGTTCTTTTTGGCGGTTATCCAGCGACTTTTCGTTAAATCGCTTACTGGCTGTAGTGAGAAAATACTCGCCGGAGATGGTTTGTCCATCAATGGTTGCTACCGCTTGTTTTTTACCGGACTGGCAACTTGCCAGAAAGAAAACAGTAAAAACAAAGAAAATTAACGCGAATAAGGAGTTGTTTTTAATAAAACCAAATTTTCTCATGTTTTCCTTTCCTTTGTTTTTATAAATATTGGAACTATTAATTTGATTCAGGAAATTTAACCGTCTCAAGTACTTGCATCAAGAAATATTTCAAGGCCTCCAGCTGATTGCGTTGCTGTCGATATTTGAGCACAAAACTCAATTGTTCGTCCGGAACAAACTTTGGAATGAACCGGGACTCGGAAAGTTCCAGCATCGTTGGTACCATGACGTTGTAATTGATAATACTCTGCATCTGCTCGTCAGGCATAAAGGTGCCGCTGACCTTTTCGGCGTTTACCCGCAATTTTTTGATGCCCAGTTGATTGCTCAGGCAGCGGACGCGCATCGCCTCCACCAGATTTCTGGCTGGTTTCGGAATCTGTCCGAAGCGATCTTCGATCTCCTCTCCGATTTCGTTGGCTTCCTGAATGGTGTTCGCCCCGCTTAATCTGCGATACAAATCAATACGGTGATCGGCATCCGCAATGTATTCTTCCGGGATATAGGTTTCGAAAGCAGTATTGATTTCTGAATCCACTGTTTCGCTGGAAGCGATCGGTTTCAAGCCCTTTTCTATCTGCTTCTCCTGGATGGCCTTGTTGATCATCTCCATGTAGAAATCGAAGCCGATGGAGTCAATAAACCCGCTCTGCTTCACGCCCAGCAGATTGCCTGCGCCGCGCATAGCTAAATCCTTCATCGCGATCTGGAATCCGGCGCCGAGATGCGTGAAACTCTCCAGCGTCTGCAACCGATTTCTTGCATCGTCGGTCATCGTTTGCGTCGATGGTACCAACAGATAGGCATACGCTCGCCGGTTCGCCCGTCCGACTCTGCCGCGCAACTGATAGAGCTGGGCTAATCCCATGTGATCCGCTCTGTTAATAATAATGGTATTCACATTCGGGATGTCGATGCCTGATTCGATAATGGCTGTGGATATCAACACATCATACTTTCGGTGCAGAAAGTCGAACATCACCTGCTCGAGTTTGTGGCCCTTCATCTGTCCGTGACCGACGGCAAACTTGATGTCCGGCATTGCATTTTTCAGGCGTTTATAAATCGTTTCGATGTTTTGAATCCGGTTGTGGACAAAGTAGACTTGTCCGCCGCGATTAACTTCCCGCATGATGACTTCCCGGATGAAGCCATCTTCAAAGGAGACAATTTCCGTATAAATAGGTAAGCGCTCCTTCGGAGGAGTTTCAATTTTGGATAGGTCGCGGGCGCCGGAGAGCGAAAGCTGGAGCGTACGCGGAATCGGCGTGGCGGTCATAGAAAGCACATCCACCTTCTCTGCCATCTTCTTGAGTTTCTCCTTATGCTTCACCCCGAACCGGTGCTCCTCGTCCACTACCACCAGCCCGAGATCGTTGAACTTCACATCTTTGGACAGCAGCCGATGCGTACCAATAATCACGTCCAGCTGCCCGGATTTCAGCTTGCCAAGGATTTCATTTTGTTCGCCTTTTGTTCGAAACCGTGAGAACGATGAAATGCGGATCGGAAACCGCTGGAGCCGCTCCTTAAAAGTGGTGTAATGCTGTTCGGCCAGGATGGTTGTCGGCACAAGCACGGCGACTTGCTTGCTGTCCATTACCGATTTGAAAACCGCGCGCATCGCGACTTCCGTTTTGCCGAAACCCACATCGCCGATGAGCAACCGATCCATGGGAAACGCGGATTCCATGTCCTCTTTGACTTCGTCCGTGGCCTGGATCTGATCGTCGGTTTCCTCATACAGAAACGCCGACTCCATCTGCGCCTGGTATTCGGTATCTTCGGAAAATTTGTGTCCTTCGATGGAGTGCCGCTTGGCGTAAAGTTCAACCAAATCCTCCGCAATCTCGTTGGCGGCCTCGCGGGTGCGCTGTTTTTGCCGCTCCCAGCGATTAGTGCCGAGTTTATGAATGGTTGGACTGGTGCCTTCCGTGCCCTGATATTTCTGCACCCGGTAGAACTTCTGCAGCGGCACGAAGACCTTATCGCCCTCCTGGTACTCGATGACGATGCACTCGTATTCGGCGGAACGCTGCTTCACTTTTTTGAGTCCGCGGAAAACGCCGATGCCGTAATCCTGGTGCACGAGATGATCGCCGAGACTCAGATGATCGACGGTCTTCGGCACCTCTTCGTGCGCAAATTTCTGAAAAGTTCGGCGGGGCTTGTATCTACTATAAATCTGATGATCCGTGTAGACGGCAATGCCGGCCGACGGGTACGAAAATCCCTGGGACAATTCCTGCGAAAAAAGGTGCTGCTCCCTGTGCGGATCGAGCACCTTTTTCAGCCGGTGCACCTGCTCCGCATTTTCGCAGCAAATGTAAACGGATCGGCTCTCAGATAAATCGTTAGTAATTTGTGATTGAAGCACCTCAAGGTCGCCACGAAGCGTATCCTGGGCTGTTGACTTGAAGTTGATAACTATATTTTCCGCCGCTGCGGGAACATGATAAGAATAGATGTGTCGGAACTCATCCAGCCGGGAGAAATCAATAGCGGATTCGTCTTCCTCCGCGGTTTCTATCGTATCGAAATTTTCCCAGAAGATGGTCGATCGCCCGGGCAGATAATCCCGGAGATACGAGAACCGCTCCTCTTCTGATTGATCATTGGTAAGACCCGGCGGGATCTTCACTCGCTCTTTTTTCTCTAGGGATCGTTGCGAAGTAATGCTGAAGGTGCGCAGCGATTCCAGCATATCGCCGAAGAACTCGAGCCGGTACGGGTTCTCAGCGCCCAGCGGAAAAATATCCATTATGCCCCCACGGACGCTGATATCCAGCGGCTGGGTGACCGTCGCTTCTTTGGAATAACCGTAATTGATGAGCTGGCGAATAAGCGAATCGAACTCGTATTCCTCGCCTTGAACAATTTCCAGCGTTTGCTGCTCGAAACGGTTGCGGTTGATGATGGCTTCGGAGAGCGCATCCTTTTCGGCGACGACTATCGCCGGATCCTTGCCGAGAATCTTTTCCAGCGAATCCACGCGAAACTCGTCGGAGGTGGCGCGGAAGTATCGCCCCTTGGCGTGCGTCTCACTCTTCGGAAAATAGCCGACCACCCCCTCCCCGTAAATCACCGAGAGATCATCCCGCAGATATTCCGCAGAGCGCTGATCCGGTGTAATCACGAGAAAGGTAGATTTGCGGCGCTTCCAAATCTCTCCCACAATGAAACTGTTGAGCGATCCGGACAGCCCGGTGATTTCTATGGCATCGCCCTCAATTTCCTGTATTTGTTGAAATTCAGGGGATTGGCGTACGGATTCTAAAATTGAGGAAAGAAAATCAGACATGTTTCACGTGAAACATCATGCGGCGGACGATGTCCGTTTGAGGTGGACGGAAAGAATAGATATATCTGCCGGCGTCACACCCTGGATGCGCGAGGCCTGTCCCAGCGAGTGCGGACGGATACGTTTGAGCTTTTCTTTACCCTCTGTTGAGAGCGCGCTGATAGATTCATAACTAAAGGTTTCCGGGATAACTTTGCTCTCCTGTTTGCGGAATTTCTCCACCTGATCCATCTGGCGGTTGATGTATCCTTCGTACTTCACTTCGATGCCGACCTGATCCAGCACGTCTTCGAAATCTACGTCGGTGTCGAGGTGATCCTTGAGCATTCGTCGGATGGCCGGCAGATTGTGGACATTAATTTCCGGGCGCTTGAGCAGGTTTACAATCGGCTGCTTTTGGTTGATTGGCTTGGTGCCTTCTCTGCTCAGTACGTCGTTTACTTCTTCTGGCTCAACCGATTGATTCTGCAGGATTTCGATACCGTCGTCAATGGCTTTTCTGCGCTTTCGTGAATAAGAATATACGTCATCCGGAATTAGTCCGAGATCGTGTCCGTAATGCATCAGCCGGAAGTCCGCATTGTCATGACGCAATAATAATCGGTATTCAGCTCTCGATGTGAACATGCGGTACGGTTCGTGGGTCTCCTTGGTTACGAGGTCATCGATTAGCACACCGATGTACGCCTCCGAGCGATCTAAAAAAATTGGCTCGGCTCCGCGCAGATAGTTTGCCGCATTTGCTCCGGCGATGAGTCCCTGGGCGGCGGCTTCTTCGTATCCGGAGGTGCCATTGATCTGGCCTGCGAAGAATAATCCCTTTCCCCGTTGCGTTTCCAGAGATGGCTTGAGCTGCGACGGCGGAAAAAAATCGTATTCGATGGCGTAACCGGGTCGCAGAAATTCGGCGTTTTCCAGTCCGGGGATAGTATGCAATGCCTTGTGCTGAACGTCTTCAGGCAAACTCGTGGAGAATCCGTTAACATAAATCTCTGGTGAATCTTTCCACTCCGGCTCCAAAAAGATGTGGTGGCTGTCCCGATGTTCGAAGCGGACGATCTTATCCTCTACGGACGGGCAATACCTCGGCCCGACGCCCTCGATAACGCCGGTGTACATAGGCGAGCGATCCAGCCCTGATCTGATAATTTCATGTGTCTCGGGAGTCGTGCGCGTGGAATGGCACGGCACATCATCCGGAGAAAATGAGTTTGTCTGAAAGGAAAACGGCACCGGGTTTTCGTCTCCGGTTTCCAGATCGGTCTTGCTGAAATCAATGGAATCTTTTTTCAGGCGCGGCGGCGTGCCGGTTTTGAGCCGTCCGGATTCGAAACCGATACTGTTCAGGTATTCCGTCATCCCGGAGGAGCGCTTTTCGTCCAGGCGCCCGGCCTGGATTTTCCGCATCCCGATATGGATAAGCCCGTTCATAAAGGTGCCGCATGTGAGCACCGCCGACCGACACGGAATTGATCCGTGGTTGCGCGTGACAACGCCGGTAACCCGACCATCTTTGGTTTCCAGTCCGATGCCCTCGTCCTGGAGCAGATAAATATTCTCTTCGCTAATGAGGCGGCGCGTCATGTCAGCCGGATAGGTTTTTTTGTCCGCCTGCGCCCTGGGGGACCAGACGGCCTGTCCTTTGGATTTGTTCAGCATTTTGAACTGGATGCCGGTCGCATCGGTCACTTTGGCCATCTCGCCGCCGAGCGCATCCAGCTCGCGCACCATGTGTCCCTTGGCCAATCCGCCAATCGCCGGATTGCACGACATCCTGGCGATGGCGTCAAGGTTCAGTGTGATGAGCAGCGATTTATAGCCCATCCGCGCGGCTGCCAAAGCGGCTTCAGAGCCCGCATGGCCGGCGCCGACGATGATTATGTCGAATTTTTCCGGTTTACTATCTGTTTCACGTGAAACCATCGGTTTTCTTTAAACAGTGTTAAAGTGTTATTGTGTTCATGTGTTTAAGTAAAGTCACTCTGAGCCTGTCGCTCCAGCAGGAGTCTCCGGTGAGAATGGGCGGCTGAAGATTTATTTCCTAACGTTCTTATTTTCCTATACAAAATTTCTCAAAAATATTGTTCAGAATATCGTCTGTCGTGGTTTCTCCTGTCAATTTGCCCAGTGAGTTTAGCGCGTCGCGCAAATCCACAACGATAAATTCGGAAGGCATCTCGTTTTCAACGCTCACGAGTGCTTTTTCCAGGGATTCAACCGCTGATTGCAACGCCTTTCTGTGCCTTTCGCTCGTAATAACCATAGTATCAGAAGATTCTGCGCCATTATGGTGACGGCCCAGCACTTTTTCGATAACAGCATCTCCGATTTCCGCGATGCCGGTCAACTCGGTTGCAGAGGTAAAAACGCCCTGATATTGTGATTCCTTTGCGCGATCAGGTGCCAGATCTATTTTGTTATAAATCGGAATAACCGGAGCGCCGTTTTCCTGAAACGGTTCCGGGTCTGTTTCTTCGTTGATATCGATGACATGCAGCAGAATATCAGCCTGTTTCATAACATTTTCCGCTCTGGAGATGCCCATCGATTCGATTGTATCATCAGAAGTTCGGAGTCCGGCAGTATCCACGAGGCGGATCTCTATTCCGTTGTGAGATATTGACTCTTCAATAGTATCCCGTGTCGTGCCGGGTACTTCGGATACAAGCGCCCGCTCCTCTTGAAGTAACGCATTTAAAATACTGGACTTACCTGCATTCGGTTTCCCCACAATGGCCGCAAGAATACCGTTGCGGTATATCTTTCCGTTCTTATAACTATCCACAAGTTGTTCACAGGTTGATTTAATCTCTGATATTGCCTCATTTATCTCATTATAATGGGTTTTATCGATTTCTTCCTCGGAGAAATCGAGTTCCAGCTCCAGCAGTGAGACCGTATCAATGAGATCCTGGCGGATTTGCACAACCTTTTCTTTCAGTTGTCCCTGTAATTGCTGCAGTGCCGTTTGATGGCTCGTTTCCGTCTGCGAGGCGATAATATCGGAGACAGCTTCTGCCTGGGTAAGATCTATGCGCCCATTGAGAAATGCGCGCTTGGTAAACTCTCCAGGTTCCGCCAGGCGTGCACCGTTATCCAGGGTGGTTTGCAGAATACGCTTAGCAATATAATGTCCGCCATGGCAGCTGATCTCCACGACATCTTCTGCGGTAAAGGATTTTGGCGCCTGAAAGCAGGTAATGATTACTTCGTCGATTTGCTCGTTGGTCCTGGGATCGAGAAAATGGGTAAAGGTTGCTTTATGAGGTTCGTACGACGCAGATTGCGATGTACAAATCTGTGCAATATCAGACGATTTCGGCCCGGATATACGAATAACCGCTAACCCACCGACTCCCGCGGGAGTCGCAATCGCCGCAATGGTATCTTCCATTGGTTGCATCTTTGTTGACATCACACATCACCGGTAAAGACTTTTCTTCCTTCGTTATTTCGACTCAGCGGGCTCAGGGGCCGACGGCAGATCAATAAACCACTTCTGCTGTATAATCGTCATGATGTTAAAAAGCGCGTAATATAAATTCAACCCGGACGGGAAATTGTTAAAAATCAACAGGAAAATCGCGGGCATAAGCCACATCATCATTTTTTGCTGCTGGGTGGAAGCGCCGGACGTCATCCGCTGCTGGAAAATCATGGTCAACCCCATGATAATCGGTAGAACGTTGACGTTCGCGCCATACAACGGAATCGAAAATGGCAGCGAGAAGATGGTATCCGGCTGCGAGAGATCTTTTATCCACCAAATAAATTCCGCGCCCCGCAATTCAATGGTCGTTCGGAACACAATAAAGAGCGCATACAGGAGCGGCATCTGGACCAACATCGGCAAACAGCCGCCCATCGGGTTGACCCCTCGCTCTTTATAGATCTTCATCATCTCCTGGTTCAGCTTCTGGGAATCATCCTTATATTTTTCACGCAGCTCTTTGATCTGCGGCTGAAGATTCTGCATCTCTTTCATGGAGACGTAGCTTTTCTTGGTCAGCGGGAACACTAGAATTTTGACGACAATACCGAAGAGGATAAGAACCAGCCCGTAGTTCGGTATAAATTTATGGATCTGGGTAAACGCCCAGAGGACGCTCTTGCTGATTGGGCGGATGACTTTCCACCCGAAATTCATCATGCGCTGGAAGTCCCGATCGTAGTCCTGTAATACATCGTAATCGAGTGGGCCGATGTAGACAAAGAAAGAGTCTTCCTGCGCCGCGTTTTCGCTGTACGGCATGGTAATACTGGCTTGATAATTTTCCAGCTCCAGTTCGCCGTGCTTTTCCTTGGTGCCGACCAGTCGCATACCCATTGCGTTTCGGGAGACCGGGGTTATAATGGAGGCGAAATATTTATTCCGGACCGAAATCCACTTTGTTGTGCCTTCCATCGATTCAATTTCAGGCTCCCCCTTCTTTGCTTTAGCTGCATCGATGTCTACTAGCTCATCGCCCAGCAGGCTATATGCCTTACTGTATTGTAGATCGTCCTGGGCGTTATTTTCCGTGATAGCTATACCTTTGTCCCATGTCAAATTATATCGCCGGTTGGCAATGATATCCCGGAAATGTCTGAGGGTGATCGTCAGCCCAACATGGTATTTATCCGGGTAAAAAGTCATCTTGCGGATGATGGTTCCACCACCGGATGTTTTATAGACAAACCGGAGATCCGTTGGTCTCGAAATTTCCAGTGTATCAGGAAAATCTATAGAGTTTTCAACCGTTAAATCAAACAGATTTGCCGAGTAGTCCACCGTGTCTCCCTCGAATCCGACGGAAGAGAATTTCAGCACGTGCCGGGGTCCACGATCCGGAATTAATTCTGCGTAGGGCTCACCATTTGGGCCGGGATATTTTTTGAGCTTAATAGACTGGAACGTCCCTCCGCCCCGGTTGCTAATTGTCATCCAGTAATCCGCTGTCTCGATAACGACGGTGTCTGCCCGGCCCAATTGGGCAAGATCGGTGGTCGGTTCTTTTGCCCGCTCCGGAGAACTTTCTTCAGCGGCTTTTTCGGATGACCCGGTGGGCTCGGTGATGGATTGCCTCCGAATCGTGTCCTGCTGCGAAGTTTCCTTCTTTGCCGTATCGACCTGGGTGGTCTGCTGCCTGCCTTCCGGTTGGGGCGGGGAGATCATATCCCAATAAAAAGGCATAAGAACCATTACTAAAAGGATCAGCACAAAAGCGACAACGGTATTTCTATCCATGTTTTAAACCTGTGTCTTCGGAAGATGGGACAGGATCATAGCCGCCTTCATGCCAGGGATGACAACGGCCAATGCGTTTTATAGAGAGCCAAAGCGCCCGATACCAGCGATGTTTTTGAAAGGATTCAATTGCGTAGGAGGAACACGTGGGATAATACCGGCAGCTGGATGGAAACAGCGGGGAGAGCAAATACCGGTACAGCCGAATTAGAAAAATGAAGATCGTATTTATAATTTTTGACATAATCTGCTGAACTCAGATTCGATCATATGGTAATCCGGTAAATCCTTTTGAGGAAAAATTTCGAAAATGATAGCCGTTTGATCCGGAAAAAGTGATTGGTGGGTACGAAAAAATTCTCTCATAAGGCGGCGTAACCTGTTACGTTTCACGGCGTTGCCAACCCGCCGGCCCGCAACGAAGGCAACCTGCTGCTTGGGCCAGGGATGTACAACCAATTGACCAATGCGCCCCTTCACCCGCCTCCCGTTTGAATATATTTGCTGAAAACCCTTCCGCTTTCTCAGGATGCAGGACTTGGGCAGCGCATTAGGGTGTTGTGACGAATCAGGCAGTGAGTTGTTTCCTCCCTTTTGTCCTGCGATTTTTCAGTACCCGGCGTCCACTTTTGCTTTTCATCCGCTTCCGGAACCCGTGTTTATTTTTTCGCTTTCGGTTGCTTGGTTGATACGTACGCTTCATACCAATTGACCTCCTTCCATCGGGATTTGCTATTTCTTTTTATTTCAGAGCTTTGGAATTTAACAATGTCCGAAGGAAAAACAAGCGCTATTGCCTTCCATCCTGTCGAAAAAACGGGTTGTTCGGCAATCAAGGATAGCGTTTCTCTTTTCACCGCGACCTCAGCGCAAACATTTCCTTTTTTTTCAAATATATCTTGACATACATTAGAGGCGTCGTAACTTTTTCCAGAGCGGGAAGCGTGTTGTTGATAATTTGTGAATAGTGTGGATATCTTCCGCGGAAAATTTTGATCACTCTTTTTCGTACAGGGCAAATGAGATAATTAAAAGCATTAACGAATTATCTGTAAGTTGTTATCCTATAGTGTTTTATGCGGTGTTTACTGCCGTGGATTTCTCCTGGACGGAGAGTTGCTTTTCAAATTAGGCTGTTGGTTTTAAATTCGGAGTCCGAGGGCTGAATAGGCTGTTGATAACTAGAACGAACAAGTGAAAAATCAAGGTGTTATGGAGCAAAATCCTGACTCTCTCTGGCAAAACTGTTTAGATGTAATAAAGGCGCGGGTACCGGACCAAACATACGAAACGTGGTTTAAGCCGATTAAGCCGATTGATTACGATGAGGACAAGTTAACCGTCCAGGTGCCAAGCCAGTTTTTTTACGAGTGGATTGAAAATCATTACAAAGATTTGCTCAACACGACCCTTGAGAAAATTTCGGGGAACGGTGTCCGGCTAGTGTATTCGGTGGTGGTCTCCGACGAAGATATGTCGGACGGATCGGCGCAAGCCGCCGGACAGGATAGCGGCCGGCCCGTCCGCCAGACTCCTCCCGCCCAAAGCTACTTAAATGAACGGTATACATTCCAAAATTTTGTAGAAGGTGACAATAATCAGTTTGCGAGAGCCGCGGCGCTGGCTGTGGCAGAGACGCCGGGCGGCACATCTTTTAACCCCTTGGTTTTGTATGGCGGCGTCGGTCTGGGAAAAACGCATCTGGCGCAGGCCATCGGAAATAAATCTTTGGAAGAGGGGGGCGCTCGCCGGGTGCTGTACACCTCCAGCGAAAAATTTACGCTGGAATTTATTAATTCCATCAAAAATAATAAGACCGCGGAATTTTCGGAGCAATATCGCAACGTCGATCTGCTTATAGTGGACGACATTCAGTTTTTCCAAAAGAAAGAGTCAACGCAGGAGCAGTTTTTCCATACCTTTAATGCTCTGTATCAGGCCGGTAAGCAGGTGGTCCTGACCTCCGATCGCCCGCCTAAAGAATTGTCCGGCATGGAGGAGCGTCTGCTCTCCCGGTTTCACGCCGGGTTAATCGCCGATATCCAGCCGCCGGACCTGGAGACTCGTATTGCCATCCTGCAGCACAAGGCTCAGGAAGATAACATCGAGATCTCGTATGAAATCCTCGAATTCCTGGCGGCAAATATTACCTCGAATGTGCGAGAGTTGGAAGGATCGCTGATTCGGCTGCTGGCCTTCTCTTCTCTGTCAAATACGGACATCACAATCGATTTGGCGAAAAAAGTGTTGAAAGAGGTGGTCGGGAAAAACTTCAAATCGGCGGTATCCATTCAGGATATTCAGAGCATTACCGGTGATGTAATGGACGTTAGCGAATCAGACATCTTTGGCAAGGGGCGCAAAATGGAGGTGGCGCTCGCCCGGCAGGTTGCCATGTATTTGAGCCGGGAACTCACAAACTCCTCGCTTAAAACGATTGGATTGCATTTTGGGGGGCGGGATCACAGCACCGTTGTGCATGCCTGCAAGGTGATCGAGGAAAAGAGGGAAAAGGACGAAACATTGCGATCCCAACTTAAGTCGATCCGGCACAAGATCGAAATGAGCCAATTGTAGCCCGTTTTCACAATTTGTACGAAAAATTGTTGCCATTCAGCTTTCAAGAGACTAAATTCAACATCTGTTAAGCGGGGGCGCGGCTTTCGCGCAACTGCCGGCGGCAAAAATTTTTAACTCTGACCCTCCCACAAATCATGTACATTACTAAAAAGCAAAAGCGTGTGTTCGATTATATCGCGTCGTATATCGACGCGCAGGGTGTGGCGCCCACCTACGAGGAGATTGCGGATTATTTTGGATACCGCTCCAAGGGCACGGTTCACAAACACATAACCAACCTGGAAGAAAAGGGGTACATCAAAAAGGATTGGAACCGGAGCCGGGGGCTGGAAATCGTTCACCAGGACAATAAGTCCGGCGCGACAGAACTCCCTTTGCGTGGCCGCGTCGCGGCGGGCGAACCCATTGAGGCTATTGAAGACAGGGAACTCATCTCGGTGCCATCGGATATGGTGGGCGATGGAGAGCATTACGTTTTACAGGTTCGCGGCGATTCCATGATTGAAGAAAACATCCAGGATGGCGATTATGTGATTGTACAGCCGCGGCAGACCGCCCAGAACGGGGAAATGGTGATTGCGCTGATTGGCGGCGAAGATGCCACGCTGAAAAAATTCTACCGGGAAAACGGAAATGTCCGTCTTCAGCCGGCCAACCGCACCATGGACCCTATTATTGTTGCAGCGGATAATGTTCAAATTCGAGGGTTGGTCATCGGTGTTATGCGGAAATACAATTGATTAATGCGCCACGGCGTCTCTTTCCTGCACTCTCACAAATGAACGCGCATTCGAAACCAGTTCTGCAAAGTTAATCTGACGTCCCTATGCCAATTATCTATCTTCTCGATGAAGATCCCAGCGTCTGCGAAACCATTCAGATCATGCTTGAGACTGAAGAATGGGAAGTCCGCACCTTTGAAACGCCGGATGAGTTTTTCAGCCGCTACAATAAAATCACGCCCGATATCGTTATTACGGACTATCATCTCCCGGAATATACCGGGTTAGACCTCCTCAAAAAAATCCACCGGCAGTCGCCAGAAATCGAAGTCATCATTATAACAGAGTCCGGAGATCAGGAAACCGCACTGAGTGCAATGCGCGCAGGCGCGTACGATTATATTAAGAAGCCCCTCAACATCAAAGAGCTGCGACTTGTTGTTGAAAAAGCCCTGCATTCCAAAAAAATCGGGGACAAGCTCTCCTATTTCTATAACCAGCAACGCAAGATGTTCGGCTTCGGGGATCTCATCGGCGGTTCCCCGGAGAAGCAGCGGGTGTTCAAAATCATCCGCATGGTGAGCGAATCGAAAGACACCCCGGTGGTAATTCGCGGTGAGACCGGCACAGGCAAAGAACTGGCCGCCCGGTCAATCCATGCGAATGGTGCGCGGAATACCGAACCGTTTATCGAGGTGAACTGTGCCGCTTTCCAGGAATCACTGCTGGAATCCGAGCTCTTTGGATACGAACAAGGCGCCTTTACCGATGCTCGGAAATCCAAGCGAGGGCACGTTTTTCCTGGATGAATTGGCCAGTATGCACCCCAGCGTGCAGGCCAAGCTGCTGAAGGCGATCGAGGAGAAAAAGATCCGCGGCGTCAAGGATCTGTCTATTGATATCCGTGTTTTGGCCGCAACGAGCGAGCCGCTGGAGCGACTGATCGAGGAAGGAAAATTCCGGGAGGATCTGTATTATCGGCTGAATGTCATTTCCATTGAACTGCCGCCCCTGCGTGAGCGCGGCGATGATATACTGCTATTGGCGGAACACTTCATCGAGCAGTTTAACAAGGAGTTTAAGTTTCGGGTGTCCGGGCTCTCAGAGGAGGCCGAAGATATGCTAATGTTGCATGACTGGCCGGGAAACGTCCGGGAATTGCGAAACGTCATCGAACGGGCGGTCCTGTTAAAAAAGTCCGGGGAAATCGATACCCATCACCTCACCCTGATACCCAGTTCACTGGACGTATCCAAAAGCCCCCAAAACCTGGAGCACCGGGTCTATATTCCGGAGGGGGGTATAGACTTTGAACAGCTGGAAAAAAAGTATCTGGAGACTGCTTTAAAGCGGACACAAGGCAAGAAATCAAAGGCGGCGAAATTGCTTGGTATGAGTAGAAGCACATTTCGATATCGGCTGAAAAAGTTTTTCGGCGAGGATGAAAACACGTTAGAACTGTAATATTTTCCACACAATTGACAAGCATAGTTTACGGCGTGACCGGGGTCGTTAAAACCGCCCGATCCTACTAACCGGCATTATTCATAAATTTGCAGGATGGTTCAACGCAAGAGTCTGCGAGCAGCTTATCTCCACCACATTCGCCAAGAGATGGATCAGAAATCTTTGCGTAGAGCCACGCCCTGGCATGTCTTTACAAGTCATTGTTTATGAGTAACTTAATACGACATTTTTTGATTACAATTCTACGGATTTGTGAATAATTTAGGCTAAAAAAAGTGAATTTATTAGTGTAACAAGCTTTGTTAAGTGCAATACAGTGATAAGTATCATTTTTTTTATTTTTCGGATCACATACGATGGAAACCAAAAGAGATCTGGTTTGCGGTAATAGTGAACCATATAAATATTTGTTTTAATTACAACTTATGATAAGGTTTACACGAAGACCTCTTGCCTTGGATCAGATGTTGCGGTCTCTGTAATCCCAAAAAAATGTTTGAGGCGCTGTGTTTAACAAAAGGAGAGTCAAATGAGATCGGTTAATTTGCTTAACAAAGCCTCGGTTACGATACTGCTGTTGGTGTTTGTTGTCGGGTGCCAGAATTCAATCATGGAGCCCACGGCAGCTTCGCAGGATATCGCCACCAACGCAATCCACCTGGTCAAATCGACCCTGGGGCTAGCCAAAAAAGAGTTGCCTCTGAGCCATAGCACTATGATTCCGGCGAATAACGGCGGGGTGATTGGCGGCTTGTTTAACGGTCGGGAGCCACGAACAACGAAATGAATACTACGAAAAGCAAATTAGAATTTAACGATATTGGAAATGGCGCCCCAGTTTCTCCTGTCACGAAAACATTTGTAAAAATGAATCTTGGCATTCTGGAGGGAATGCAGGGCGATTTCGATCAGGCGGTGGCATTCTTCGAGGAACTGCAATCGGATTTTCCAGATGTGGAGGGCATTCCCCGGGTGAAGGTGCTTTTGAATAAGGGAGTTGCCCTGAAAGATTCTGGTCGTCTGGATGAGGCGGAAGCCTATGGCGTTTTTGGTGTTCTCTACCGGGAACAAGGGGAAATGGGTCCGGCCGAAGCGCAGTTTGAGATCAGTATTCGGCTGGGAAAAGAATACGGGAATTTGCTGTATTTAACAGAAACGTATTTCGAGTACAGTAGGTGGGCGGAACTGAATAATGCGCCTGCTCGTCAACAAGAATATCTGGAAAAAAGCCTGTCATACGCCAGAGGAATGCACGGAACTCAGCGGGCAGAAAGACTTGAAAACGCTTTAGATGAGTTAAATTAATCGGACTCTTTCACCTCCAAGATTCGACTAAAATTGAAAAACCCCAGTGAATGCTGGGGTTTTTGTCTTTGAATATATCTGCCACCGAATATTTCTCCCAAAAAACAGCCGAGTGATTTTCAGAGCAAATAAAATCCCGTACAAGATAATACTGACAGGCAAAAACAATTGCGCACGAGAAAGTGAGTGAGATTCATAAATCACTTGCAACTAACGCGGATGACACCCCATATTCCACCTATGCAAGTAGATATCTTTAACCTGAATT
>JAANXI010000028.1 GCA_018263365.1 Fidelibacterota bacterium
GATCTTTTTTGAGGTTCCTTTGTCTGCAAATATGCCGCCCCTATGGGACTCTTTTCGGTGGGGTAATTCATTCGCCCCTCCACGACTCACTAATTCCGTAAGTTTCAACTCCAAGTTCGAAATTTTTGGTGATTGCCGACGGCATACTGCCAACTGGCAACTGGTGACTGCTCGGCCCACTTCTCACGTTTTCGACCGTGGACTCATGATAACTTTAACAAGATAACACGATAGCACTGAAAAAAAATGATTAAGATTAGGAAAGAGTTACTTGAACACTCGAACACTGAAACACTACGAACTAGTCTGATCTCTGCTCATCGCCCGCTCGCGTTCTGTGGCTTCCAGCGCCTCCGGTTCGCATTTTTTCTTCTTCGGTGAAACCAGATACGCAATACCAAAGATAAAACTGTTTATCACCACAATCGTGGCGCCGGATGGCAAATCGAGATAGTACGAGAGAAACATACCCAGTGTAGTTGAAAGAATTCCGAATACAATCGCCCAGACAACCATGATACCAATACGATGGGTCAGCTGATAGGCCGCTGCCGCGGGAATGACGATTAAGGCAAAGACCAGAATGACACCCACGGATTTAAGCGAGACTACCACAGTCAGTGAAGTCATGAGCAGAAAGCCAGAAAAGATCGGCGTCACCGGGATGCCACTGGCTCTTGCGAGCACCTCGTCGAAGGTGATGAAGTGGAGTTCCTTGAACAGGCCGCCGACGTAGGCAAAGGTCAGGAGGGCGACAGCAATAATTGCATAGATGTCCGTAACGGTGATGCTCAGAATATTTCCGAAGAGATAGCCCATGACTTCGGCGTTATAGGAATCCATCAGACCAATAAAGATGATCGCCAGCGCCATCGTCAGGGAGAAGAACATGCCGATGGCCGCGTCGTATTTCAGCTCGCCGTAGCGTTCGATGAGATCGATTAATCCGGTAGAAGCGATGCTGAACAGAAAGGCCATCAGCAATGGGTTTGTTCCGGTCAGGAAGCCGAAGGTCACGCCGGCGAAAGCGGCATGGGCAATGCCGGCGCCGATAAATGAGAGTCCACGGAGCACCAGAAACACGCCAACCGTCGAGGCCAGTGATCCGACAATTACTGCTGCAATGAAAGAACGCAGCAGAAAATCATAATGGATGAAATCAAACATGGCTGTCGCTCACAATCACACAGGGTTGGCCATCCTCCAGATAAATGACTTTCACCGCCTGACCGTACACTCTGGTTAAAATATCCTCTTTCAGAATTTCTGCGGTCGGGCCGAAAGCATGTAATTCCTTATTGAGATACATCACCCGATCAACGCGTCCAATGAGATGGTTGACATCATGCGTGATAAACATGATGGTCAGATCCAGTTCACGGTGGAGCTTCGAGATCAGCTCAATAAGCCGCATCTGCGTGCCGGGATCGATGGCGGAGGTGGGCTCGTCGAGCAGCAGCAGTTTCGGGCTGCTCACAAGCGCGCGAGCCAGAAAAACGCGCTGTTGCTGTCCTCCGGAAAGATGGCCGATGGGCTCGTGAATCGCGTCGGCCATTTCCACCATCTCGAGAACTTCCTGTACACGCATATTATCCTCTTTGGAAGGTCTGCGAAAAAGTCCAAGCGTACTAAACAAGCCCATCATGACGATATCTTCAACCAGACCCGGAACGGTTGGATCCAGACTGTCACGTTGTGGCAGGTACCCGATAGACTCCCGGATATTTTTGAGTGAATCGGAAACAGTGTGCCCGTTGACCCCAATATCGCCGCGGAAGAGCGGCTGCAGACCCAATATTCCAAGGAATAATGTGGTTTTCCCGGAGCCGTTCGGGCCGATGATACCAATGAACTCACCCTGCTCGATTTCGGCGGAGATATTCCGGAGCGCCAGCCGGTCGCCGTACGCAATTGAGACATTGTGAAACCGGATCAGCGGATTATTCATACTGTTCCGCAAGCAAGGAAAGTTGGTCGGCGTTGTACCAGACTAAGTCGATATAGGACTGCACATACTGTGTCCCATTAATCAGGGGGCTCATTGAAATCACAGGAACGCCGGTCTCTTCGCTCAGTGTTTGTGGTATCTTTTTGCTAAATTGGGGCAGCCGAACGATGCTAATGATCTCGCCTGATTTCAGAATGTCCGTGAGCACGGTCATTGCTTTGGCTGAGGGTTCTGTGCCGGGATGATCTACAATTACTGCCGCACGATCAATGTTGAAGGAGCTGAAAAAATAATCGAGCCCGGGTGCCTGAGCCACTACCTTGCTGCCAGCCAGCGGTTCGAGTTTATAGCCCACGTCCTGATAGAGCGTATCCAGCGCACCGACGAAATGATCTGTGCGTTTCCGAAAGATATCCGCCGAATCCGGCTGTAATTTTTGCACAGAGGATAAAATGATTTTTGACATGGATTGTACGATCCGTGGGTCCATCCAGATGTGCGGATTATCGCCGTGTGTGAGCAGCGGATGGTCTTTCAGACTATCAGCCACTGAAATCAAGGGTGTGTTTTTTGGTTTGAGACCGGATTCGACCTGTTCGCCCCAACCCTCGAGTCCCATGCCATTGAAAATGATCAAATCGGCGTTCTGCACCAGTTTGGCCTTGCTGCCGGAAAGATCCAGCGTGTGCGGATTTTCCATCCCGGAAACCAGCGATCGGACCTCATACGCATCGCCAACGATGTTTTTCACGATATCCTGATACACGGAAATGCTCGTGAGGATAACCGGCTTTTCGGAAATTTGTCGCTTCCCGCACCCCAGGAATAGTGCGAACCCAAGAAAAATGAACACGAATTTCTTCATAGTAAAGAAATGTACTGAGATTTCGCACGTTGCGCAAAGAGTTTGGTGCGACCACTATTGGTCCCACAGGGAGGGCTTGTAAGTGTTCCACCGCAAAGTTAGATTCCCATCGCTGACATACGAACCAATATCAGGAGGAGCATCTGTGGAAACGGGCACTGTCAAATGGTTTAACGAATCCAAGGGATTTGGCTTTATCGAACGAGAAGACAAGGAAGACGTTTTCGTACATTTTTCCGCCATTCATACCGAAGGTTATAAGACCCTGGATGAAGGACAGAAGGTGGAATTTGAGGTCGTGAAAAGCCAAAAAGGTGTGCAGGCGTCGAACGGGAATATTATCGAAGAGTGAAATTATCTCTGTAATAATTCAACTGGTTCTACTCAATTTCTGAGTTTGTTTGCAATGAGAGAATTTTTGGAATTTTTAATCGGAGACCGGCGTCTACCCTTCGACAGGCTCAGCTCCAGAAGGAGCCTCTGATGAGGGATGACGCCTAGAGTTGTCACTCTGAGCTTGTCGCTCCGGGAGGAGTCTCTGGTGAGAAAGAGTGATTTTCGAAAGTATGGAAGCATTATCCATTTATAGGGTTGTAGAAAACCCCCACCTTTGATGGTGGAATTTTACTGCTAAAAGATGCATACATTATTCAGTAGAAACCTCACCAACGAAAGTAATTAACAATGGAAGATCGTAAGGCACAATTACGGGAAGAGTTCAACGAGTGGGCGGACGCCGGACGCGGCGAGGGTATGCGTAAGGGGCACTGGGACATGACCGTGCAGACCATTGAAAAGATGGAGCTTGCCGGCGACGAAACGGTGCTGGATCTCGGTTGTGGCAACGGCTGGGCCGTGCGCGAAATGGCAAAACTCCTCCCCGATGGTAAGGCCCTCGGCATTGATATCTCTGAAAAGATGATTGAGGAAGCCCGGGAAAAATCCGAAAATACTGATAATATCGAATTTTACGTGGCCAGCGCCGATGAACTACCGTTCGACGACAACTCGGTACATCATATTTTAAGTGCGGAATCCTTTTATTATTATCCCGAACTGGAGCCGGTGGTTGAGGAGTTACACCGAATTCTCACGTCTGGCGGAACGGTCTGGTGCCTCGTGGATCTCTACAAGGAGAATAGGTACAGCATGACCTGGCCGGAAAAACTGGACGTGCCGGTTCATGCCCTGGGCGAGCCGGAATACCGGGAGGTCTTTGAGCAGGGCGGCTTCAAAATTACAGGTCAGGAGCGCGTCGTTGATCGTCGGCCCATCGATGAGGAGCGGTTTAAGCCCGGGTGGGGCACTCCCACGTTTAAGGATTACAAAGAATACAAGTCACTGGGCAGTCTGTTGACCGTGGCGCGAAAGACTTTTTCTGAATCGTAATATATCTTACTTCCATTAATAGATTCCGGTTGTTAAATATGACCGAAGCGGTTATATTTATTTTTCATTCCGGGCAGAGGGATGAAATCCGCTCTATCTCATTTTAACTAAATCGTAAGAGGAGGAAATGTTATGAAAAAATATATTCCTGCAATGGCAATCGTGTTCGCACTTGCGGTCCTGAGTCTTGGGACTGTGGTCTACGGCGGTGAAACATCGAAACTGTCCGTAGAAGGAATGACGTGTCAGGGATGCGTGAATAAGGTAGAAAGCGCAGTCAAAGATATCGATGGCGTCGAGTCCGTGAATGTCGATTTAGAGTCCAATTCGGCGGAAGTCACGTATGCATCCGCTGAACTGATGCCCACCATCCAGCAGGCCATCGCTGATGCCGGATTTACCGTGAAAACGGGGGAAGCAACGGAAAAGGCAGGTAAATCTATGGATAAGAAAGCAGGCAAAACCTGCGGCGACAAGAGAGACGGCTGCGCTGATAAGGACAAATCCGCAAAAGAAAAGGGCAAAGATATCTGATCTTTCGCCACATGGAAAAGTTTGAAAAAAGGGCGCTTGAGAGAGCGTCCTTTTTTAATTCCGTCATGCTCGTTACTTTTCCGTTAACGGCCAAATATTTGAGGATACTATGGAGATATCGCAGGCGCGCCAGCTCTTTCCCCCGGCAGACAATCAGCTCTATTTGAACCATGCGGCTTGCTCGCCGTTTTCGACACGGGTCACGGAAGCGCTGGACAAGTATACACACAACCGTCTGACAGGAAAGATCGATGACTACAAGGGCGATTACGGGGAGATGGAATCCCTTCGGAAAAACCTCGGAAAACTCATTCAGGCTGCTCCGGATCGCATCGCTTTAACTTCAAATACTTCACATGGACTAAACATCGTGGCTCAGGGCTACCCATGGAAGCCCAAGGATGAAATTTTGCTCAGCGCCATGGAATTTCCGTCGAATGTCTACCCGTTTTTGAATCTGAAGAAACAGGGCGTCGTGGTCAAAATGATACCCGCAAATGAGGGGCGGATCCGGGTGGAAGATATCGTGGAGTACGTTACCGATCAGACAAAAATGCTGTCACTTTCGTATGTCCAGTACCTGAACGGCTATCGCGCTGATCTACAAAGCATCGGTACATTTTGCCATGAAAATGATATCAGGCTTGTCATCGATGGTATTCAGGGGATCGGAGCCGTACCGTTCAATGTGAGTAAAATCCAGGTTGATGCCGTGGCGACCGGCGGACAAAAATGGCTGATGTCTCCGAAGGGCACCGGATTTTTATATCTGGCGGAGGAATTTCAAAATCAGCTGGATATGAAATACCTTGGCTGGCTGAGCGTCGAGGAACCGTTCGACTTTCACAACTTCAAGCAGGCTGTCAAGGGTGACGCTTCTCGCTACGAAATGGCCACGCCCAATCACATCGGATTCTATGGAATGAACGCAGCGGTAAAGTTATTGTTGGATGTGGGCATTAACACCATCAGTCTGCATTTGCTGAAAATGACCGGCTATCTCCGGGAGAAATTGCACACCATGGGCTGCGAAATTAAGACGTGGTTCGAGGACGGGGAGCGCGCCGGTATTATGTTGTTCTCATGTGGCGACGCCGACGAAAATGAACGACTATTCAAAGTGTTGTTGGAAAGAGATATAACGATTTCTTTCAGAGAGGGAGATCTGCGGGTCGCACCGCATTTTTATAATACGAAAAACGATATGGACCGATTTATCGAGATATTGCAGGAGGTGCAATAAACAGTATGGCACAGCATTATATTTTGGATGGCTACAATGTGATTCACGCAATCCCGAAACTGCTGCAGGCGCTGGACGTGAGTGCGAAGGCGGCAAGACAGCAGTTGGCCGAACACGTCCGGGCCTATTGTCATACTGGCGAAATCACCGCCACCATTGTCTACGACTCCCGTACTATGCCGAACATGTTCAACGATTACGAGGACGGCGACCAGCCGTCGGTGGTGTACGTGAGCAGCAGCACCGATGCTGATGACTACATTATCCGCGAAGCGGAAAAGCACGCAAGCCCATCCTCAACGATTGTGTCCAGAGATAACAGTGTTGCCGGGATGGCCTCCGCCGCCGGCTGCTCGACGATGACGCCGAAGGAGTTTTTCGAGTTTACCGAAAAGAAAGTCACCGGAAAATCAGGGCCGACGCCGAAGAAGTACCGAGATCAGTCCATGTCCGATGACGAAATCGATAAGTGGATGGATATTTTTCAAACTGGAGAGGACTAGCGAGTCACTCTAAGCTTGTCGAAGAGCGGCGCAATGATTGACATCAAATGATGGCTTTAAGCGGCGTTTACGCTTTATTCTTTTTTTCTTTTGGTCTACTGAATAAACATAAATCTACTCACTGTTTGTCCCCTTTTTCCTTGATGAAAAAGGGAACGGAAAAAATCAAGAAAACTTCGAACTCACGCCATTTCCAGGTAACTGCTTTCCTATTGGTTATGAGGCGGAGTAAGGTCAAAGCTCATCATGATGTTTCCTGGGGCGCTCAGACAGCGAAGTTTTCGTTTAACAACAAAAGCGATTTGAGTTCTTGTCCGGCCTTACCGTTCATTTTTGTCTCCCTTTGCCTCAAGGCAAAAGGAGGATTAGAAAATTACCTACGGCTTGGTTTTACGAAAAATTTAGAATGCATGTAAACTAAAACCAACAGGGATAGCAGTCGAAACTATCCTCTTATGTATGAAAGAGAGAATGAAGGTGGGGTCCTGCTCGGAAAGGTGTTTGATTTTCAGGTAAGTGTGAACAACACGTCTCTATTTTGTAAAGAATACAAAATTTTCCAATACAATATCCGTCTCTCGACTGGTCATTTGCCCCTCACCTGCTCAAAAATAATCCGTAGCCCGTACAGCGTGAGATCAGGATTGTATACCCGGATATCATCAATATGCGGCAGCATGAGTTTGCCGACACCGCCCGTCACAATTATATCTAAATCATCGTCTTCTAATTCGCCTTTAATGCGTCTGATAATCCCGTTAATGGAATCCACAGCGCCGTAGAGAATACCGGACTGCATACTTTCCTCAGTCGTTTTTCCGATTACATTGTCCGGAAAATTGAGATCGACCTTAAAGAGCCGGGCCGCCTTTTTAAACAGGTCTTTGGCAGAGATCTCAAAGCCGGGCATAATGACGCCGCCCATGTAATCGCCGCCTTCGTTGAGCACATCAAAAGTGGTCGCCGTACCAAAATCAAGGATGATCTGTGGCAAATCATACAGTTCTCTTCCGGCGATGGTATTGCAGATCCTGTCTGCACCTACCTGTCCTGGATCGTCGTACAGGATATTCAGATCAGTTGGCAGGTCGGGTCCGACGATAATCGGCGTGATGTCGAGGTACTTTTCCGTCATGGTGGCATAGACGTCGGAAACATTGGGAACCACTGACCCGATGATGACATCGTCCAGTGCATTCGGTTGGATGCCCTCCTCCTCGCAGAGCAGTTTGATGGTGATCCAGGATTCGTCCACCGTTCGCATCATGGCACTGGTCAGCCGCCAGTGGGTGAGTAATTCGCCATCTTTGAAAATACCGAAGACGGAGTTCGTGTTGCCGATGTCAATAGCCAGGAGCATAATCCCCTCAACGCTGTTAATAATTACTCTGTAAATGTACGCAGAAATCGCAGGAAATAACAAATATTGTGTTCGCCGTTGCATCTGAGACGATATTTCTTCAAGTTTGATCTATGCCGGAATCACAGAAACCATCACCGCCGGATGAAAGTTCGCAGGATATCCTGAGCCGCGTGTGGACCGTGTTCAAGGATATCGCGAAATACCTGTTGCTGTATCTCATAATGTATGCCGTACTTAAATTTATCATCGCCGAGTTAGCCGGGTTGGATTATGAGGCGGTGGCTGCGACGCTCGCATTAATTGTGGTACTCGCAACCTATTATTTTGTGCGAAAGCAGGATAATCAGTAGCGTATGATGACACCATTTCCCATAAAATTCTTGCTTCTCTCCTAAAGCAAACCTAATCTTCATAACAGTTGATGTGTACATGCTAGTTGTTTGATGGGTTGTTTTTGTAGCGTGTTGTTCTTGTGCCGGAGTGTTCATACTGAACTGATGTAAATCCGGTCTGCCTCTATTTGTGCAACCTGACCAAGAGGGACGATGCGAGATATTATCATTGGCCTGTTTGTCGTATTTTTTCCAATGTATTTGACTGCACAAAACACAATAAGTGAAGTCATGTTTGATCCCAGCACCGATGAATCGGCTGATGAGTTTATTGAGATCTATAACAATGCTGATTCAGCAGTGTCGGTATATCAGTGGCAATTATTTATCAATGGATCAGCGGACATGCTGAATTCTCCACCGTGGCGTTCGCCGATATTCGATTCGAGTTACCTTATTCTCGAGCCACAATCCTTCGGGATTATCCTGGATTTGGATTATTGGGATGGATCAGTACCATACGATTCGATTATTCCTGATACGGTGAAATTGATTACCATTGACGATACTCACTTCGGGGATTTAGGTCTGTCAAACAGTTCGCCCCGGACAATAATTCTTCAGGATTCATCCGGAATGACCATTTCGGAGTACACTTATTCTACAGACAATCCCGAAGGATTTTCCGACGAAAAGATGGTATTGTCAGGTGTAAATACCGATGCGAACTGGGCCAATAGCGAGCAGGAATTCGGCACTCCGGGCTTTTATAACTCCGTTAGTCCACTGGATTATGACCTGCGTATTTCTGGTATACCGGGTTGGACTCCCCGTCCCGCAACGCCGGATTCAACAATTCAGATTTCGATTATAGTTGTAAACGCAGGTTTAGAACCATCGACCGAGGCAAAGCTCTATTTGTACGGTGACACTCGTGTTGATTCTATAACAGTGCAGGCGATTCCACCGGGAGATTCCGCTGATGTCCACTTTGGAGTAAACCTGCCAAGTGGTAGTCACAAGTTCATTACCGAAATTGGCTACCCCGAAGATCAGGATTCCACAAACAATTCCATTCAGTGGGAGTTGCCGGTCCGCTATCCCGAACATTCACTAATTATCAACGAAATTATGTACGACCCAATCAGCGGGGATCCAGAATGGATTGAAATTCAAAGTAATCGAAGCGACACGGTGAATTTACAAAGCTGGTCATTTGGAGACGAATCCAGTGATATTGCGCTAATCGAAGACACTGTGTTAATCGAGCCCAATTCCTTTTGGGTGCTGTCAGAACTGAATGATCTTGGTAATTACGATTACGAGAACTCACGCATCCTCATCCCTGACGAACTCCCCAATCTCAATAACGGTTCAGACGGACTCTGGCTCGGGGACATGTCCGGCGCCATTATCGATACCGTTCAGTACTCTGGCGACTGGGGCGGTGGAGACGGCGTCAGTCTGGAGCGCAGAAACCCATTTCTCTCCGGTCAAGAACCCGCCAATTGGGGAAGCGCGGATTCGGAGCCTCAGGCCACGCCGACTCGGCAAAATTCCGTCCTGGTGGATACCGTCGATCTCAGCCTCGCAAATTTCTCGGTGGAGGACGGCCCTCTCGAGGTCGGTGAGTCCTTTTTAATTGCCGGTGAAATTCGGAATCAGGGCCTGCAGGAAATCACAGTTCACTCTATCAAAGTTTACGACGACGCCGATTTTGACTCCTCCGCATCGGCTGATGAATTGTTAGGTTCACAAGTAGTTAGCGAGTCAGTCATCATTGGAGACTCTTTTCCATTCCAGATATCTCCCATCATCCAGCAGGCCGGATTTCGTAGAATTACTCTCACGGCTCAATTAGATGAAGGGCCGGAGTATTTACTCCTCGATACTTCAATCCGGGTGAGATACTCGGAGCAGGCACTTCTGATTAGCGAGATTATGTATACGCCGGACGAGGAGCCGGAGTGGATTGAATTGTACAACGGATCCAGTGAGCCAGTAAATCTCTTCGACTGGCAAATCAAAGATGCGACCAGCAACCGGTGTGCAATTCAGGATTTCGTTTCAGTTGGACCGGAGGAGTATATCGTCGTGACTGCCGATGATGAACTCACGGATTTCTACGATCAACTTAACGCATCAAAGGTGATCGAACTTCCCGAATTTCCGACGCTGAATAACAGCGGAGATTCAGTGCTGGTAATTTCACCGGCGAATGGGACGCACGACTCATTGCGGTATACATCGGGATGGGGCGGGAGTAGCGGCAACTC
>JAANXI010000029.1 GCA_018263365.1 Fidelibacterota bacterium
GATGGGATTGGTATGAGTGTATGGTAGGGTAACTGAGCCGACGTCCTTAATTTTTTGAACCAGGGTTTCCACGACCTCTCTGTCCTGGAAGCGTTCCTCCCAATCGTGGATTAACTCCTCGGAAAAGTCCGGCATAATGCTAAAATCGGCATGCAGGGTATAGTTTTTGTCCGCGTCATCCCCGAATTTACTTTTCGCTAGTGCCACCGCATACCAATTCGGTTCGTCCTCGGGGCGCAGCGGCGCTTCCACCTCTGTCGGGGTTTCCCCGCTGCCTTCGGGGAGGGCCTCCCTGAAGGTAACGGCGCCCTCAAAGGTGGACCGGTCAAATTCCCCAATGACCTTCATCCGAACTTCCAGTGAATCCTCATCGACGAATGGTTCAACCCGCTCAACCTCCACGAAATCACGCATTTTATCCTTTGCCACCTGGACGAGAATGTCTTCCTGCTTCTGCTTGTACTCTCGCACCTCGCCCTCAATGGTAAAGAAGCTGATGATCGTAGCGAGATAAATCACAAAATAAATCTCAACTCTGGCATGGAATTTTTTCTTACTCTTTTTCGCCATTCCGGCCCTTTATATCTTTGTTAATTTTAGTGAACAGTAATCAAGTTAGTCTGCACTGGCCAGCACCCGCTGGATTTCCTGACGAATTCGAAGTTTAATCTGCTCTTCAATAAGATCATTGAGTCGTGAAGAAAATTCGTTAATTTCGCGAGAGTGTTCCGAAATCGTTTTTTCATTTTCCATTAACTGGTCAAGCAGATTACTTGACGATTGAGAAAACCGGGAAAAAACCTGAAATGATTCCTGTAAATCAGTGCCGGCAAACTCCTGCAAATTTTCCGTAACACCCTGCAGACTCTGAAATTGACTCTCGAGCCGGCGGTTTTGCTCCCGAAGTTCTTCGACACTTTGCCCCACGGTACGGGATAACTGCTGCAATTGGGTGGCGACCTGGGGCATCTCTTCACTGGTCACTTCCGTTACCGCTTCTTCTTCTTCCTCCTCCTCTTCCTTCTGCTCGAGACGCTCCTGGCCAGCCTGATAGATTGTCCAGGCATACAGGAGCAGCATACTGAACTCCAGCGCGAGCCCGCCCATAGTGATATATTCGATAAGCCCGAAACCCTCGTCGGCAACCGAGAACAGGGTCCGCAATCCCACGATAACAATAAGAAAGGCTGCTCCGGAATAGACCAGCGCTTGCCTGGTGGGGTATTTATCCTGTATAGACTTTTTTTTCTTTTTCTTCTGCTTGTCTTCAACGACCTGATCTTTTTCGTCATTCATCGCAATTCACCTCATTCTTTACGCATCCGCTATGATTACTATTCCTTATAAATATGGGAAAATGTGATCCTTTCTTTGCCAAAATCTACTGTAAACAGTTCTCAGGGCAATATCCGTTGGGCTGAAAAAGCATGTAGTGGCCGGTTAAGCTTTAAACGTATGAATGGCCCTGCGTTCGGAAAAAATTAATTTCTCAGTCAAAATTATTCGATCATTGCATCACAAACAAGGGATATTTCTCGACGGACTGCAGCCCATGACCGTGAACACAATCAGTGAAACAAAGGGGATAATTTACCTCCGAGATGGCTCCTCTGAGGTAGCACGATATTACAATTGGCAGATATTCTCAGGAAATCGACTCGCTGAACCCCCGGAAACTTTCGTACTTCTCCCGGAGGAAATCCCGCTGCGTTGGAGTCAGTTCCAGATCGTATACCGGGTTAGCATTATACGGCACTGCATCCACCAGCGCGCTGTCTTGTGAGCCCAATTCGTACATCTGCCAGCCGTCCTTGTCTTCCGTGTACCGGTGGCCATCATGGATAAAGGCGAACTGGTCCGACTGGTAGCGGGGGAGTGTTTTCCCATCCTTGTTATACCAAAAGCTTTCGATGACCGGGATTTCACTCCGTGCGTCCGGTTCCAGTGATGTGAGATCCACTGAGCTTTTTGCCGCCTGTTCGATCATCAACGGGATATATCGGATCGAAGTCGGCGTCGAGATCTCATGATCCTTTGGGATATTCGGCCCCCAGATGAACAGGGGAACGCGGTTGCCGGCCTCCGTCACGTTGCTGAAGTGATACCGCCAATCCTCATCGCCGAAATTGTCCCCGTGATCAGAGGTAAGGATGTAGAGGCTGTCCGGGTAGGACTCGTGAACCGACTCTGAGAACTCGTCGATGGATTTCGCAAAGCGCTTCCACGCCAGTTTTTGCCGGTTCCGCAGCAGCGACAGCATATACGGCTTGATGTGCTCCTTGCCAGTTCGGAGCCATGTTTGGTTTACCATATGGAACATACTTTTCAGCTCGCGGAACTTTTCCAAAAAGCTATGCGACAGGATCTCAAATTTATTCTGGATATGATACGGAAAATGCGTCTCCATCAGATTGATAAACAGAAAGACACGTTCGTTCTTTTCATCCGCCTCCTGCAGGATTTCGTGCGCCCGTTGGAACTGCGATTTGCAAAAGGAATGCACCCAGGATTGCCCGGCCTGGATATCTTCCGTCATCTTTCCGGTGACAAAGTCACCTTTCAGAAATTTGTCCCGGATACGGCGCTTGCCAAGCAGTACCAGGATATTCGCAATCGGGATTTTCCCGGGATTCAGGACACGCCATACCCGTTCAATTCGGTCGAAGCCACGATCCAGGCCAAAGATGTGCGTCGTCACGGGATTCGCGGTCAGCTGAATCGTCTTGAATCCCTTGGATTTCATGGATTCCGCCAGCGTCGTCGTTGATTTGTTTACGCCGCGGGATCGTGTGGTCGCGCCATGTTCATGGGGGAGTTTACCGGTGAAGAGTGATGCCGTCGAGGGAAGGGTCCAGCAGCCGGCGGAATACGCCTGGTGATACGCGGTGGAGTGCTTCTTCAGATAGGGGACCACCGGGTCGCCGTCCTGCCACACGCTGTCGTATCGCAGGCTGTCTGCGATGATAAGTATTATATGCCGTGAATTACTCATAAATCAGCGAATGCCCCAAGCCGGGAAACGACGCTATTTGACTTCCAGCAGTTCAATAGCATACCCGTCAGGATCTTTTACGAATGCCATCTGTTTTGTTCCGGAAGGGGAAGTTTTCGGCCCGCGATCCAACTCATAACCGGCAGCATGAATACGTGCCACAGCAGCGTCCATATCATCGACGTAGAGAGCAATGTGTCCGTATCCGTCGCCGAGTTCGTAGGGGGCTTCGCACGGCCAGTTGTAGGTGAGTTCCAATTGAGCATCGCTGTCCGGTATATTCAAAAAGGCAAGACTGAATTCGCCATTTTCGTGATCCGATTTATGATCGAATTCGAAGCCGAGCGCATTCTGGTAGAAATCCAGGGATTTCTCCAGATCGTACACCCGAATCATTGTATGAGCAAACTGCATTTATATGTCCTCCTTAAATAAGTCATAAATACAAAAAAAGTAATTCAATGGTGCAAGAATTCCAGTCCCTTGAAATATAGAAAGAACTGTCAACTCACACAATCCGAGAGTGGAGGAAATTGAAAAAAGAAAGACCGAGTAAGTGCCGGCTTTAAGACCACCGAATGGTAGGTTAAAGCCGGAGGGAGTATTGGTGTAGACCATTTCCCGTTTTAACCCATCTTTGATTGTCTTGAATCCGCTAGCTTTTTTTTAAACAAATATGGCCGGATATTGTCATAATCTTTAGCCAGGGATTCTACGAGTATTCGATATTTTTCCGGAGATTCAAACCACTCAGTAGCCAAATCTCTGGGATATATTGTACCATTGGATGTACTGGCAGACCCCGAAGAGGTAGTCCTCAGCATCTATTTGCTTGGGTGGATTGGGGTTCTCATACAACCGACCGGTACGCTGCTATTTATTGTTAGATCGCTGGGTATAAGATTGAAATGTTGATTGAATGAACCGGGAAACCGGAGTGTCACCGTCCTGCCGCACAAGCAGGTGGTAAGGGTTAGGCATCAGACAGTATGCAATTATGCCAGTATTAAAGCGCAAACTGTTTTTCTTGAGCAAACCGACCAGGTAAAGATAATTGGCCCCTTCGTAAAAGATGGCTTGTTTGTTGTTGCCTCGATTGTAACAATGATAATAGTGGCCGGGTTCGGTTTACATAGATTTTTAACCTCGATCCTTCGCTTAAGGTCCAATGATAATCGGGTTTAAGAGGAAGAGAGTATTGAGTTTTCCAATAGTCATCACCGGGTTTGACCCAAATGAGGCTGCCTTAAACCCGAAGTAAATAGCTGCAATGGATCTGGCTTCCCGGCTTAAACCCATCTATCGATGGTCTTTAAGCCGGAATGTACCAATTATCAAAACATCCGCATCTGTCCGTCGATCTCCGGACGCCGAAACGCCTCAGTGGAGAGCGAAGGGCCTGAAGTCTCCAGCCCGGTCTTTTCAATCCCCATCCGGAACAGTTCCCGAATTTGATCTGCATAGATCCCTTCACCGCTCATACGCTTGCCAAACTCAGTATCATTCAACTTGCCATCCCGCATGGCGCGGATGCGGTTCAGCACTTTCCCTTTCCGGTCGGGATAGTGCTGCTCCAGCCATTCCCTAAACTGATATTTCAAGTTATATGGCAGACGCAACACAATATATCCGGCAAATCCGGCTCCCACATTGTCCGCTGCCCGCAAGATGCCCGGAATTTCGTGTTCCGTCATCCCGGGGATTACCGGGGCGACAAGGGTTCCGCAGGGGATGCCCGTCTTGCTGAGTTCCCTGATAGCCTTGAGCCGTTTATCTATATGCGACGTCCGGGGCTCCAGAAAACGCCGCAGGTCGTTATCCAGCGTGGTGATGGAGACATGCACACTCACCGCCTGCCTGTTTGCCAGCTCGGAGAGAATATCAATATCCCTGGTAATCAGGTGGTTTTTAGTGATGATGGCCACCGGATTATTACACTCGTTCAATACCTCCAGACAGCGTCTGGTGATTTGCAGGTCGCGTTCTACCGGCTGATACGGGTCTGTAACGCCGCTCATGGCCAACACTTGCGGCTTGTACGATTTGGAAGCGAGCTCCTTCCTCAGAAGTTCAGGAGCGTTTTCCTTCACCAGGATTTTTGTCTCGAAATCCAGGCCCGAGGAAAATCCCAGGTATTCGTGGTTTGGACGGGCATAACAGTACGCGCATCCGTGCTCATATCCCTTGTACGGATTAATGCTGGCATCGAACCCGACGTCAGGACTGTTATTGTCCCCTAAATTGAGCGATTGTTGTGGATGAGATGTGCCAAGATGTTGAGATGAAAAGGGTTTTGGGAAACCGAAGGCATACCCGGAGGGTCTGTCGAGGATTTCACGGAGCCTTC
>JAANXI010000003.1 GCA_018263365.1 Fidelibacterota bacterium
CGATGCCGAAATGCCAAATGATAAAATCGGACCAGCCCTTTCCGCCGCCATGACAGACGTCTCTTCCAGCGAAACAGTAAAAGTTTGGGTATTTTTTACGGATAAGGGATTCGCATCCGAATCAGGGCTTGCAAAATCGCTGGCTACTGTCAGGGAAAAGATGAGTCTGCGCGTTCTGGACAGACGCCGCCGCAGGGGTAGCACAAAAGATTTGGTTGGACGATACGACCTCCCGGTGCACAGCAGTTATGTTGATTCAATCATGGCAATTGAAGGTGTACTGAGGCACCGGACGACCACGAAATGGCTCAACGGTATCAGCATCGAGTGTGAAGCAGTTGCAATAGAACGGATTGCCAGCCCGGATTTTGTCCGATCCGTCCACCTGGTGAAAACAGGGCGCCGGGGTCTGCCGCATCCTGCGAAACAACAACAAGGATTGGGGAAAGCAAGTTCCTCCTTGAATTACGGATACAGCTATGACCAGTTAGAACAAATTCATGTACCGGCGGTCCACGAAATGGGATTCTCCGGGACGGGCGTTCGGGTACTGATGGTGGACACCGGCTACGACACGGCGCATGAATTTCTGTCGCGCGAGCGGATTGTTGCCCAGTATGATTTTATCAATGACGACAGTGTAACTACCAACCAGAATGGAGACCATCCGTTACAGGACTACCACGGAACGTCTACGGCATCTGCCCTCGGAGCGGCGGTAGACAGTTTTCTGTACGGCCCGGCCTATCGTTGCGAATTTTTGCTGGCAAAGACGGAAATTTACGATCAGGAAATCCAGATCGAGGAAGACTACTATGCCGAGGCGTTGGAGTGGGGAGAGCAACTGGGCGCCGACGTTGTCTCCTCATCTCTGGGATACCTTGATTGGTACAAGTTTTTCGATATGGACGGCAATACTGCGGTAACAACTTTGGCGGTGGAGCAGGCCATTCGGTTGGGAATGGTNGTGATNACCGCCGCCGGTAATGAAAACCAAAATAACTGGGGACACATTATCGCCCCGGCAGACGCGGATTCAGTTATATCGGTGGGAGCAGTAGACGAGGCAGGGAACATAGCCGGATTCAGCTCACGAGGACCCACGTATGACGGACGGATTAAACCGGAGGTTGTCGCCCGGGGGGTTGGCACAGCAGCGGCATCCAGCAGCGGGCCTCGCAATTATATTAGCGCTTCCGGTACTTCTTTAAGCACACCGCTGGTTGCAGGCGTGGCGGCGCTGTTAATTGAGGCGCATCCAAACTGGTCGCCCGCCCAGGTGCGCGAGGCGCTGATGAAGACGGCCAGCAACGCCCATCAGCCGAACAATACCGTCGGATGGGGGATCGTGGATGCGCTTGACGCGGTCAGTTATACGCCGCAAAACGAGCTGGATTCTGTCATCGTGACAAAAAATTTTCCTAATCCATTTCAGGAACGGACTTATATAAAATATGCGCTTCCCGGCGATTATGAGTACGAGGAAGTATCGCTGGATATCTATAACATCCGGGGCCAAAAAGTGGCATCTGTGGTGAACACGTGTTCGGATTGTTATCTTCGCTGGGAGCCGGGACAAAATATTGCCAGCGGGATATATTTCTATCGGATTCACACTGAGAACTTCACGCAAACCGGTAAACTGCTCTTTGTGCAGTAGCGCACGGTTTCCCGTCACCATATATTGATATTACACACGAAATGAGGTAAATGCGTTTAAAGATGAATATTGTTATACAAAAATTACTGTTGTTCCTTTTGATATCTGCTCTGGTTGTGGCTGTTGAAGCACAGACTGAAAAGCCGGATCCCATGTCACCTCAATTGCATGTCCACCTTGAAAATCTCCCGGAAGATGCGACCGAAATCGTCTGGGTCTTTTTCGAGGATAAAGGACTTACGGGGAAAGCAGAGATCCAACAACGCATAGCGCAGATGCGGGAAAACTTCCCATCCAGAACACTAAAACGCCGTTCGAAAGTTTTGCCTGCCGACCAATTAGTCGGCTACCGGGATTTACCTGTGCATTCTCCGTATATAAGCGAAGTTGAATTGCAACCTGGAGTCCGCCGGATTCGCACAACGACCAGATGGCTGAACGGGATCAGCATCGAAGCAACTCCGTCGGCTATCAGGGAAATCAGTAGCTTGCCCTTTGTCCGAAGAATACGGATCGTCGCCCGCGGGAACAGAATTGAGCCGGTTCTCCCGGAAGAGGCTCCCCAACCGGCACAATCTTTAAGACGGGAAGCCACCACACTGGATTACGATTCGAGCTACGCCCAGCTTAATCAGATTAACGCGATCACCGCCCACCGGCGCGGTTTTACAGGACAAGGCGTGCGTGTCCTGGTTCTCGATACGGGATACATGACAGATCACGAGGTGTTTACCCAGGATCGGGTCATAGACGAATACGATTTTATCAACGATGATTCTGTCACACAGAATGAGTCGGGCGATCCGTCCAGTCAGCACAATCACGGGACCCAGACAGCTTCGGTTGTGGGTGGTGCAATCGATGGATCCTTATACGGCCCGGCGTACGAGTGCGAATATCTGCTGGCAAAAACCGAAGACCTGAGCCAGGAACAGCCGATCGAGGAGGACTGGTATGTCGAAGGTCTGGAGTGGGGAGAGTTGAACGGCGCGGATATAATGTCATCATCCTTGGGGTATAAAAATTGGTATCAATACTCTGATATGGATGGTAATACTGCAATAACAACAATTGCTGTTGATCAGGCAGTAAGTTTGGGGGTTGTGGCATTGACCGCTGCAGGCAATTATAGTATTTCTGATCCGAATTGGACTCACATTGTTGCACCAGGCGATGCAGATTCAGTTATCACAGTTGGGGCTGTTGACAATTCGGGGGCTATAGCCAGCTTCAGTTTGTCTGGCCCAACATACGATGGTAGAACCAAACCAGAGGTTGTTGCCCGTGGTGTGAACACCTGGATGGCAAAAACCTATTCAACAACGAGTTATGGTGATGGCAGTGGGACGTCATTCAGCACACCGCTTGTGGCCGGAGCCGCCGCCCAGGTGGTGGGAGCGCATCCGGACTGGCCGCCGATGCTTGTCAAAGAGGCCCTGATGATGACCGCCGATAACGCCGACAATCCGAATAACTCTTACGGATGGGGTATCATAGATGTCATGGCGGCCATCGACTTTTCATTGATTTCCCAGATGCAGTTACAGTTTGTGGAGGGCGCCTCCGGGAATGGAAACGGAAGGTTGGACCCTGGTGAAGCAGGTGCGCTCTCAGGAAAGATTACCAACAGCCGGCTCATTCCGGCTCAGTCTGTTTCCATCAGTGTAGAGACGGAATTCCAGGGCATATCCATGCAGGATGGGAATATCACATGGACGAACCTGAACTCCGGCCAGAGTGCTCTGGGTCAAACCACTATCCCAGCCGCATTGGACTCTGTTGTGAGCCAGAGCGGAGCCGTGCCGTTTACAGCATTTCTTGAGGCTCAATATCAGGATTATGTGTACCGCGATACCTTAACTATTGTCGCTTCAATCGGTACTCCTCGGGTTGCAATCGTGGATATGGCGCCTGACCAGTCGGGCGAATCCGCGATTGCCAATGATCTTGCTGAGCATGGAATTGGTGTGAAAATATTTAATACGTTCCCTGTGGATGGATTTACGGAATACGATGGGGTGTTCCTGTCCATGGGATTTGGAAACGACGCATATCAACCGGATAATTCGGAGGTTCAGAGCATCACGAATTACCTGGATCAGGCTGGAAATATTTACCTCGAAGGCGGGCCGATTTGGTACGAACAATCTGCTGCAGAGATACAGGGCTATTTTCATACCGTTGCCACGGATAGTTCGATCACAGGCTTTGGACTCACCGGCGAGCCGGGAACCCCGATGGATGGAATGACCTTCGGAATAGATTCGGTCGTTGGCAGTTCGGGAGTGTTTGTATCTCTCTCGTCCGGGGACGATGCAGAGAGCTGGTTGGCTTTTCAGGAGAACGCAGCGCCGGCGGTGGTGACGGCAACGGATTCAAATTACATCGCGATCGCATCCAGCGTGGGCTACGCTGACATCCATGCTGAATTCGACGGGAATAACGGGAGGTTAGAGCTGCTCGAAGCGCTCGTGCGTCAGATGAATCTCTGGCAGCGGGGAGATTTAACCGGCGACGGAAGCATCGATATTCGGGATGTGATCCTGTTCCTCGCGGAGGATATGGCGAATGCGTCAGTTTTACCGCCGCGCGTTGCGTATGCTGCGGATGTGAACCAGGATGGGGATGTCAATCAAATGGACATTTCTACATTAACGGGTATTATTCTGACCGATGATTAATTCGTTGACATTCCATTGCTGGCAACCTATTGTATGCACCGTTTTGGGAGAACGAGGGAGTTTGTAGAAGGATGGAATTTTATGGGGGGTATCATTCGCGGGGGCACACGGTTTCGTTCGTTCTGTTGGGGATTTTGGTTGCACTTGCATCGGTATTTTCCGGGTGTCAGTCATTTCGCGTTGGCAGCGATCAACAGGCCGAAGAAAAAGACAAAAAGAGTTCAACCTATTCGCAGGAAACTCTGCGGCGCTTATTCGAGAGCGCCTATGAATCTCTGGGAAACCGGGACTCTCTTAAGCAAGCCTATCGATATTTACAACAGATTGATCCGAATGTCTTTGGCCGCCAGTGGTATTACGGAACGCTGAGCGAGATGTGTTTTTATCTTGCAACGTACAGTGGCGTTGCAGAGGACAGCAGTAAAACCTTGTATGAGCAGGGCCGGGAAGCAGCGTTACGGGTTTTGGAGACCCGTCCTGATGTGCAGCGGTTCTTGTCAGCAGAGGGTGAAATTTCGGCGGAAACCGTCAATGATACGATTCCGTATATTCCGGTAAATGCGCTCTACTGGTGGACGATCAACTCGATCTTGTGGACAGAAGATGAGCCGCCGCTGGAACGCGTAGTCGCCCGGCGGAAATTGGATCGAGCCATCTCCCTCATCGCTAATGCGGAGCCGGATTTCAGATATGGCGCAGTCCAGAGATTACGCGGCCTCCTGCTTACTATTAGTCCGGACGGCGACCTGAATCAGGCCAAGCGGGCATTCGAACAGGCCGTAACGGAAAACGGCGTATTTTGGACGAATCATTTTATGTACGGCCGGTATTATGGCATCACGCTCCGGAAACGGATGATTTTCCGCCAGCAGATGGAAGAAATTATCGAGGCAACCAATACCTATCCATTGGAATTCGCAGAACTTAATCAGCTGGTAAAGGTTCGGGCTCAGGAGTATTTCCAGTCTGAGGACGCCTTCTTCTCTGCGAGTATAAAGTTTGGTTTATCCCGTCCGAATAAATAAAATTCGTTGTGTAAAATTGTTCAATACTCGTCCAAAAGCGTGATAAATTGTTGAAGATAACCAGTTCCCTTCTCTTCGTAAGAGGAAGGGGCAGGGATGGAGTTGGAGCTACGACTTCCAAGAGAGAAAACCATTGAGGACAACAGTAAACACTATCACGTTTTCAGGAGGACCCAAGGGTGCATCTTTCGCCAAACCCCTTCGTCCAGAGAAATCATCGGATTTTCCTCCCGGTAGAGACGTTCCATGGAACGTCTCTACATTCAATAATATCAATATGTTATAACACGTTTAACGGATTGGCGGAACTTTAGAAGTCATGAGAAAGAAAATCCCTTGACATTGCATTCTCACACAACCTCCATAGCACGTCTCTACATCACTGAAAATATTGAATTATGCTAAATCAAAATTGTCTATTTATTTCGATTCATGAATTTTTCAGGCTAACCTAGTTATATTGAGTTCTCTGTTGGCGCCAGAAACCAGTTTACCACATACAAAATACCACCAATTATCAGTCCGGGATACAGCGGTTCCAGTCCCAGCGGATATTGCGGCCAACCGCCGCTTTTGTTGAGCATCCCGGCTGTGTACCAACCGGCGGACGTCACGAATCCCGCCACACTGATAAGAAACGCCCCGTTCGGAGTAATTACCCTCTTGCCGAAATACGTGCCCAGCAGGGGATAGATAAGCGCCGGGATGAACAGCGTGCCGATGGTATACCAGAGATCGATAACCGACGGGATAGCGATTACCATAATAATTGCGACAATCCCGGTGATCACCAGCCCTATCCGTGAGTAGAAAGAGGATCGATCTTCATTTGGATTGCCTGCAATTCGCCAGATGAAGTCCCGGCCAATGGTAACGGCAGATAGGAATGAAAACGAATCGATTGTGGACATGATCACCGCTATTATACCGACGTAAAAGAGCCCCTTCAGCACCGGCGGCAGGAGCGTTTCAGCCAGGACCGGATACGACATCATTGGAGGAATTTCCGGAAGGATTGCCCGGGCATACAGTCCTGTAGCCGTGGTCAAAAAGTCGAAGATCGCCCAGAATCCGATGGAAATCAATATGCCGTTTTTCGCAACTCTGCCGGACTTCGCGCCATAGCATCTCTGGTGAAACCCCGGATCGATGAGTGTCCAGACGGCGATAAAAAACCAGACCAATAAATACTGGATGGAATTGCCTCCGTGCCAGGTCAGGTGGTCTTCCGGAAGCGACTCCCTGAGAAATGCAAGTCCTCCGTAATTCGTCGCCGCAATTACGACAATGATGATAAATCCGCTGAACATCAATCCGAACTGCAGGTAGTCGGTGCGGATGACGGAACGAAACCCGCCGAAGTAGACGTAGGCAATGGAGAACAGCGTTCCCAGCAGAATGGCCGGGAGCATCGACCAGCCAAACAACAGGTTGAGCATCACCGCGAGCATCAGGATGTACGGGGCGGGCGAAACCATCAGAAAGGTAAAGAACGCGCCGATGAGGCCGGTCTTGCGATCGTAATACTCGTAGAGCCGATCCGGGATGGTAAAGAGGTTGCTCTCCCGGACTTTTTTTGCCAGGAACAGCGCAAAAAATCCGGCGAATATGTAGTAGGGGACGCCAAATACAATCCAGTTGGAAAAACCGTACTGATAGGAAAATTCTCCCACACCGAGAATGCCCCCGTACCAGGTAGAAACCAGCGTCGCCACGAATCCCGGCAGGGTGAGCGTCCGGCTGGCAAGCAGATAATCTTCCGTATCCTCCAGTTTGGAGCGGGCAAACCGGAACCCGATCACAATCAACGCAATGATATATGCGGCGATGATCAGGTAATCAACCGGATGGAGGGAAACGGTGATATCGTACTCAGGCATAACTTCAGTGTTATAGTGTTTGAGTGTTCAAGTGTTCGGGTAAAAATGCTGTGTTTGTGAGTTAGTGTGGTAAAGTTAAGCGTTCTGTTTGTTTCTTAATCATAATCTTACTCTTACTCACTGTTATACAAAATCCCGCTTAAACCCGCGTTACGGACTTTAAGCGGGTCTTTAAGTAAAGTGGTATTATTCAAGTTTCTATCTGTCATTCGCTGATTCTGTGTGAATCTGCGTTCTATTCGGTTAATCAAAGTTGCGGAAGAGCAAGAGGATTCCTGATTGAAGGGAGACGGTAATCTCATCAGCAGTAGCGCGATTGCTGACGCCGCGCGTGCCGATTTCCAGCGTCTCGTTCTCCAGTGGATATTCGAGTCCTTTTGTGGTCACGCCGGTAGCCGTTTCCACCGGGAGCAGTGAGACAGTTTGTCCCGGTTCCACCCGGGTAGTCAGAGAATCCGTCACCGGTTCGATAGTCGCATAATTAGTTAACAGCTGGATTTGCAGGCGGTCAGCATATTTCGCCAGCAGGTAAAAATTCGCCAGTGTCTGGTCTTCCCGCTTACCGGTTGCGCTTAGCACAGTTGCGGCGGTATAACCTTCATCAATGGCGTAGAGAAGCGCTTTCTCCAGGTCGGTATTTTGCTGGGACGTTACATGATGGATGGATTCCTTCGCCAGTTGTTCTCGTATTTCCTCGTCCAGCGAATCCATGTCTCCGATTATCACGTCCGGTGTCACACTGTTTTCCATCAGCCAGTTTGCCGCACCATCTGTGCAAATTAATGGTGTGGCTCGTTTAATGCGATTCCAGTGCTGCGGGGGCCTGGGCTGTTCACCATTCGCAACAATCACCACGTGTTTCATCAATGCCCCTGTCGGTTCTGTTAGCGTTCTGTCTGCCTGCTAATATACGAAGGCGGCACCTGCTTTGTCAGCCAGATTCCGGCATCGGATCGGTAAAATGTGTGGCCGTCATTGTACATGGTTTTGGCAGAGATGGTCAGAACGACCGGCTTCCCGTGCCGCTGTCCCACCTGTGTCGCCGTTTGCTTATCAACGGACAGATGCACAAACTGACGGTTTTGCGGTTGGATGCCTGATTGACGGATTGATTCAATATTACGCTCAGCCGTTCCGTGATACAGCCATTGCGGCGGTTCAGTTGGTTCATAGCCAAGCTCCGCCGGAACAGAATGCCCATAGGTGGCGCGGATATATCGATCATCGTTGCTGAAAATAAACCGGGTTTTATCGCTCTGGCGAATGACTTCCTTGATATCCTCCTTGGTGAAGCGCATCCCGTGTTTCCGCGACTGATCGACCAATTCATTTACAGGCACCCAGCCAGCTTCATCGAGCTGAATACCGATTTTCCCGGGGTTGTGCCGGAGCACATAACTCAGGAATTTGCTGATTTTCCGGTGTTTGGTCATGGGATGTTGGGAGCTGTTTTAATTTACCCTGTCCTAAATTAAGCGATTTTATGTGGCGACCTGCACCAATCTGTTGCGCGCTAAGGCTCCGCGAAATCCTCAACAGATCCTCCGGGTATGCCTCCGGTTTCGCAAACCCTTTTCATCTCAACATCTTGGCACATCTCATCCACAACAATCGCTCAATTTAGGCCTGTATAATTCATAAAATATCAGAGCGGTTGAGGGAGACCTGCGATCTGAGGTATCATCAAGTCGAATTGAAGTAGGATATGGGGAAGTATATTCCATGTAGAGACGTTCCATGGAACGTCTCTACCATACTGAAAATATTCAGCTTGCACCATGTCAACTTTATATATCCAGTTCGATTTAAAATTTATCGGACTTTGATAAAATAACGAATTCTTGTGAGGACCTGCAAACTGATTGGTTTCCATGTCATTGGCCGTTTTCAGCGCCGATGACGGTGCAGTATCGGAATGAATAAATGCTAGAAACCGGTAACGACGCCGCCAGCGGTCGTCACCGGGAACTATTGTTCACTCAGCGCCGATGACGGTGAAAACAACAGTTCAATACATTGAGAGATAGAAGATGCCATCTTTCCGCAAGATGGCATCTTTCAATATAAACTAGAAAACAAATATTTGCGCTGGCAGCCCAACCAGCTTGGACAATATCTACAATTGTTGATCACTTCTTCCAATATGAAGGCGACAGCAAAATAATCACGGTAAATACTTCCAGGCGCCCTATGAGCATGAAGGCAGCCAGCACCCATTTCCCCAGGCCAGGGATAAAGGCGTAATTATCCGTGGGGCCGACGTTGCCAAGTCCCGGGCCGATGTTCCCAAGCGTTGCCGCCACTGAGCCGAGGGCTGTGTCCATATTCAGTCCGAGGCCGGCCATGATAAGCACACCCAGCACAAAGAGCAGGACGAACGTGATGAACATCCCGAGGATGTTCGTCAGGGCATCTCTGGGAACCACGGTATCGCCGATTCTTACCGGAACCACCGCGTGGGGATGCACCAGGCGAACGATTTCGCTGAGCACAAACTTAAACAGCACGTAAATCCGCACGACCTTCAGACTGCCGCCGGTGGATCCGGCGCATCCGCCGATGAACATCAGGAAAAACAGCATCACCTGGGAGCTAAAGCCCCACATCTCGTAATCCGCGGTGCCGTACCCGGTGGTGGTAACGATGGAGACGACCTGAAACAGCGTATCCTGGATGGCCACCGGAATTACGTTGTATCGGGTAAAGGTGTCAATACTGACCAGGATGAAGGCGATTCCGATGATGGACAGAAAAAATTTGAACTCCGTATTCCGAAAGTAGGATTTGATATCCCCGGTAAGCGCCCGATAGTGCAGCGCAAAGTTCGTCCCGGCGATGATCATAAACAGGATGATCACGTAATCGATGTACATACTATCAAACGCGCCGATGCTGGCGTTTCTGGTCGAAAATCCGCCGGTGGCCATAGTGCCGAACGTATGGCACAGCGCATCGAAAAGGCTCATCCCGCCGAACATGAGCAGTACCGTCTCTGCCAGAGATATCAGGGCATACACGCTCCAGAGGATTTTTGCGGTTTCGGTGATTCGGGGCGTCAAACGATCGGCGGTAGGGCCGGGCACCTCTGCCTTAAACAGCTGCATCCCCCCGACGCCGAGGAACGGAAGAATCGCCAGCGAGAGCACGATGATCCCCATGCCGCCGAGCCAGTGGGTAAAGCTGCGCCAGAACAGTAATCCGTGTGGCAGGATTTCGATGTTGGTGAGAATGGTCGCGCCGGTCGTTGTAAAGCCGGACATGGTTTCGAAAAAGGCGTCGGTCAGCGTCGGGATATAACCGGAAATCAGGAATGGAAGGCTGCCGAACAGGGAGAAGCTGATCCAGCCAAAGGTGACGATGGCGAACCCTTCCTTGGGACGCAGATCCTGGTCGAATTTCGTCAGGAAAAATCCGAGGATCCCTGAGACACTCGTGATGCCTGCGCTGATGAGCAGGGCGATATAATCCATGTCGCCGTAATAGAGCGAAAACGGGATAGGCAATAGCATCGCAATGCCTTCGAAGATCAGCAGCAGCGACAGAATGTGGACTACGCTTTGGACTCGCATAGGTTATCTAATAATCGTCGTTGTAGTTGAATTAGTGGAACAGTTTTTCGACATCGTCCCGGGCCTGCGGCAGCGAAAAGATAATGACTTTATCGCCTACCTGAATTTGTGTCTCTCCGGTCGGGATAATAAATTCCTTGCCGCGGAGCACCGCGCCGACAATCGCCGATTTGGGGAAGCGCAGCGACTTCAGCGGTTTTTTGGTGATCCTGGATTTTGCGCTGGCCATATATTCGATGATCTCGGCGTCGATCTCCGGGAGGCTGGCAATCGATGCGATCATCTGGTGGCGGATAAACCGCTGGACGGAATTCACCGTGATCAACTGTTTGCTGACCACCGCATCCATGCCAATTGTGGGCGTGATTGGCAGGTATTCAGTCTTGTTCACCAGCGCGATAGTGCGCGGAACTTCCAGGTGCCGGCCAACCAGCGTCGAAATAATATTGGTCTCGTCATCGCCGGTGACAGCAACAAAGGCATCCATATCCATGAGCCCCTCCATAGCCAGTAAGTCCAGGTCGGTGCCGTCCCCGTGGATGATCAGGCTGCCGGACAGAATATCCGCAATTTCCTGGGACTTCTCAGCGTTACTTTCGATGATCTTGGTATTGATATCCGGGCTCAGATTTCGGGCGATGAACTGCCCTATCAGTCCGCCGCCAAGGATCATCACATCGTCGATTTTCGTTTCGGACTTCCCGGTGATTTCGATAATCCGGTCGATATATTCCGGGTCACAGACGATAAACAGTTGGTCGCCGCTTTTGAACTTGGTTTCGCCATCAGGAATAATAGTCCGCTGTCCCCGGTGTACGGCCACTGCCCGCTGCGGAATATCCTGATACTTCTGCGCCAGATCTTTCAATGGTATGTCCAGAACCGGAGCGCCTTTTTCTACGCGTATGCCCATCATCTGGGCTTTTCCGTCGGCGAATTCAATAACGTCGGTAGCCACCGATTGCCGGATCAGCCGGACGATCGATGCGGCGGTCTCCTTCTCCGGATGGATAATCAGATCGATGCTGAGATCCTTTTCACTCAGGATAAAATCCTTGTCCGTAAATTCCGGATTCCGAACCCGCGCAATCGTCGTGGGGACGCCGACCTTTTTCGCAATCTGGCAGGCAAGGATGTTCACCTCATCGTTGTTCGTCATCGCCGCGACGATATCGGCGTTTTCGATCTGTGCTTCTTTCAGGGATTCGTAACTGGCGCCGTGCCCATCCACTACCAGGGCATCCAGCTGCTCCGAGGCCCGGTGGACTCGATCCTTATCCTTTTCCAGGATGGTGATGCCGTGTTTTTCCGAAGAAAGCCGCTTGGAGAGGTGAAACCCGATATCCCCCGCACCGATAATGACGATATTCATACTGGAATTCTCAGGTTGAGAGTTGGCAATTCTTTTAAAAAATCAAAGGTAATGTTAAGAGATATTCTGTGAAATTGCAGTAGAAATCGGATGTGTGGTGGAAGAAAGTGCTTCGTTATGCCAGAGATTGCATTACCATCCCGGACGGGGATCGTGGGAATTTCCCCAAAATCGGTACCGACGCCGGGAGCGGTCGGCACCTTTCCCGTCATTGGCCGCTGTCAGCGTTGATTACCGATGGTACATAAACTGAGGTGTTTTCTCCCCCTTACGAAGGGGGAGAATCAAAGAGGGGGTTGTATTGCGCAATATAATTTCAGAACTCCTCCCTTATTCGTTCCGCCCCATACGCACCCGAATCGGCCAGGTAACCACCTTTTCCCGATCCGGGTTTTTCCAGAGCGTTGCGACCCTCGCCCGGATCTCATCGATGGGACTGTAGCCGTTATCCTGCTGAAAGCGTTTGGCGGCGGACCAGGTATTCAGGTACCCGAAAAAGTGCTCCAGATCCCAGTGATGTTCGGCGCGGAATTCCGGCGCTTCGATCTCCTCGAAGGGAAAATCGATATTCGCGTACCCGTTATCCACATGCTTTCGTTCCGGGGGCCAGTACGGTCCGACAATCTCCTCAGTGAATTCGCTGATAATCGCGTCAAGTTCCGGCGAAACTGACGGTTTCATATAGCACCACGCCGCCAGGACGCCTTCCGGGGTTAATACGCGCCGCACCTCACCGAAGAACGCGTCAAAGTCGAACCAGTGGAGCGCCTGCGAGACCGTAACGGCATCTATGGAATTATATTGCAGGCCGGAGTGATAGGCCGTTCCCACATAATAGGTAATTTGCTCATGCGGGTACGCATTTTCGATCTGCCGGGCGCTGGCATCGCTGGCAAAGATTTGCGAGAAGTGCGGGGTCAATCCGAGGGCCGTCTGCCCGCTGCCGGTGGCGCAGTCCCAGGCGATCTCCGTATCAGGTGCATTGTTTGCGACGAACCGGAATAACGCATCGGGATACCCGGGCCGGTACCGGGAATACTCTTTGGCGTGACCGGAGAACAGGTCCTTGAATTTCATCGGTAATTCTTCGTTCTGCTCAGAATGGCTGCCGGGAAATCAGCGCCTGTTGAGTTTGGCCAGCAATCGGAGAATTTCCACGTAGAGCCAGACGAGCGTAACGAGCAGACCGAACGCGGCAAACCACTCCATATATCGCGGAGCGCCCTGTTCCACCCCGGATTCGATGAAGTCGAAATCCAGTACCAGGTTGAGGGCGGCGATAATCACGACGAACACGCTGAATCCGATGCCCACGATACCGCTCTCGTGGATCATCGGCATATTGACGCCGAAAAATCCCAGAATCCAGGTGAGCATATAGACCAAAAAAATCCCGCCGGTGGCAGCGACGACGCCGAGCCTGAAGTTTTGTGTGACCTTGATCAGCCCGGATCGATAGGCGGCGAGCAGACCAAACAGCGTTCCGAAGGTCAGGAAAACCGCCTGCAACACAATCCCCGGGTATTGGGCCTCGAAGATGGCGGAGATGCCGCCAAGGAAGGCTCCCTCGAGCAGGGCGTATAACGGTGCTGTCGCCGGCGCCCATGTTTTCTTGAATACGGTGATCACTGCCACGATGAGTCCGCCGACTGCCCCTCCGATTGCATACGGCATCACGGCGCCGGCCGATCCGCTGGAGAAAAACATATTCCAGACCCAGAAGGCCGGGAGCATCAGGAGGATAAGCAAAAATGCCGTCCGGTTGACCGTCCCCTGCATGGACATTGTCTCACGTCCCGACGCGGCAACCTCATAATCCTGAAATGTCTTTGAGTTCAATGCTGGATTTGCTGTGCGCATATATACTCCGTTGTTAGTTTCGGTTTTTTGTGTGTAAGGATAATATATACTGTGATGATTGTCTAAGAAATTTTTTCAAAGGCGACCGCTTAAACCCACTTCGCGGACTTTAAGCGGGATGAACACTCGAACACAATAACACTGCCTTTAAAGATATCTCCGCATCCAGGTGGCGATGAGATCCCCGACATACCGCGCCTCTGATTCCTCCAGGATCAGGTGGCCCATCTTATCCAGGGAGATGTAACTCTTGGGGTGCTTCGCCGTCTGGAAAATTTCTGCAGCATTACGGATATCCACCGTATCGTCGTTCGGCGAGTGGAGGATTAGCAGCGGTCGATCCAGTTCCCGGATAAAGTGATCCATGCGGGTCTTCTCCAGATCATCAAAGAACTGTTTCGTCAGAGTAAACGTCTGACCGCCGATAGTCACTTCAGCTGCCCCTTCGGACTTTACCACATCCCGTTTTTGCTTCAGGATGCCGCTGAGATGGTTGGGATTCGACGGCGCCGCAATCGTGACAATCGCCTGAGAGTCCGGGATGTCATGCGCCGCCTGTAATACCGCGGCCCCGCCCATGGAATGGCCGATGAGAAACCGCGGGGATTTATAGTTTTTGGATAGGAAATTAGCAGCCGCAACCAGGTCGGACACGGTGGTGGAAAAGTTCGTCTCCGGGAAATCTCCTTCGCTCTCGCCGATGCCGGTAAAGTCGAATCGCAGCACTCCCAGTCCGTGCGCCGTCAGCGATTTATTGATGTTGACGATAGGCTTCAGGTTTTTTCCGCACGTGAAACAGTGAGCAAAAATCCCGTACGAGGTCACCTGCCCATCATCCGGGAGGTCCAAATAGGCAGCCAGCTGCTGGCCATTTGCATTAGGAAATCGAATACGTTGTGAGGGCATGACTACACTCCCGGGAGCATCTGTTATTCAATTTTCAGCAGTCCAATAGACAATGTATCATTTGAGAATTTGAGGTTCGACGGGAAAATTAGGTATAAGGAGATAGGGTATAAGGTATAAGGTATAAGGTAAGAAACACCAGTGTTATCGTGTTACAGTTTGAACAGCTGTGAGATGTGAAACGTGAGACGTGAGAACAGAGAAAAGAGCAGGAAGAAAGGATAACTCAGAAGGGAGAACGGAAAAAGACTAAAGCGGTATGTTGTTCGTCGAAACAACCGAGCGCTGTTTTGACTGATGAGGGCAATTTGCAGGTAGCGTTGGAAGAGGCTGATTTTTACTCTATGAGAAACAGTGGGAGGAGAATGGAACAGCCCGGCAGCCAATAGGTGGTGGGTGATTGGCCATATACGAAAGACATGCATTCGTCCGCTCACTCCGTGGGTAACTCCGTCCCCCTTCAAAGGGGGAACGCGTTGAGGAGAGAACTGTGAGAGGATTTCGGAAGCGGATTTTGGGATTGCGGACCAGTGGTCATTCTGACAGCGGCGGGTGCAAATGTACGCCGCCCAAATCCCCTTTCGCAAAATGAGGAATACGGATGGGTGACCACATGAAATAATCGTTAAAATTTTCACAGGATAAACCCGATGAAATAATTCGTCGCTGCGAATTCCTATAATTTCACAGGGCAGGCAGAGTTTTACTTCAGATAAATTGCTTTCTTTCCGCCCAGGGGTTGGCCGTCCAGTTCAATCTGATAAAAGTAGGTGCCGGCGCTGAATTCAGAAGCATCCCAGGGATAGGTGTACATGCCGGAGGCCTGTTCGGCATCCACCAACACGTCGATCAGCTCGCCATGCACGTTATAGATGTTGAGATTGACATGTCCTTTTTCGCCGATGGAATAGCGAATCATCGTGGATTGATTGAACGGGTTCGGATAGTTTTGGTACAGTTTGAAGTACGGCGGAATCCCACCAACCAGACTTGAGCCGGCCGGCTGCGGGATGTCCGTATCGTAGATGTAGGTTTTGTACAGTGTATCCCCGGAGATCGTATTTATGATGAGGGTGAGTTTGGACTTGCTGCCCAGATTGACAAGAAACGGGATCATCTGCGTCCCCGGCTTTTCGGTGTGCTTAAAAATGGTAGCATTATTGATAACATCGATAATCGAAAAACTGGAGTGATCCCACATCAGCACGTCGGTATGTCCGTCCCGGTTATAGTCGCGATACGGATAATGAATCCTGGGATTGCGGACCAGGGCGGAGGTGATATTCACATCGCTGGGAAACAGCCGTTTACCGGGAAGCATCCAGAGAAGGCTGTAATTGCGGCTGTGATAGAAAAAGGTGGTATCATTGCGCATGGTCACCAGTTCCGCTAGCCCGTTATTGTCCACATCGATGACATCGAGCACGGGGTAATCCAGTTCCCATCGCTGGGTAATGAATTGACTGGGAGCCATAGAAGCGAAAATAAAAACCAGGAGTCCGGCACAGAGTACGCGTCGCATGGTATTCCTCCTCACGCTGTTGATGTACTAAACACAACTACTTATTTGCATATCCTGCCAACAGATCAAAGACGACCAATCAACCCGGATGAATAACCAAAATCCGAATTATACCAAAGATGCTCCTTTCGCGGGGCGAAATCAACTGAAACCCATCTAATCGATGTCCACAATCGCAAAAATTGTGGCAAATGATCCACCCCGGCTATTTTTGATCATCTGAAGAATAATTTGACGTCCGTAAAGTCAGGTTTTTCCTACATTTCGTATTGATTCGGGGGAATCAACGTGCTACTTTTCACTCATACGAATTTTGCGGATAAATACCTCACCTGAGAGAAGGTATCATACTGGAATTATACGGATAATCAATCTGATGCTCCGTTAATAACGTTGGGGTTATTTTGGCTTCGGGTTGATTTATCGTCAGTGTGAGTATTGACGGTATGCAAGGTATTTGACTGCAAGATTGACTGCTAGCGACAGGTTCTTTTCACCATTTGTATGCACAAGGTGTCGTTGAGGTATTTCGAGCACTACGGGGAGTAGAAAACGTAGGACTACCCACAACAATTGCGGCGAATATCGATGATTGCGCATGATCAGTCCTGTGACTGAGGTGGCGAAGCCGCATCAGGAATTGGGTATAAGGGTATTAGGTATAGGGTATAGAGTGGGTTTAGGAAATGGTAGGAGGTGAAAATTTCGTCGCGAGTTGCCCGTTATGGTGATGATAATACTACAGAATATTTACCTTTCATTTCATCCGGGATTTTCAAATCACCGGGCATCCAGTGGGCTCTGAACGGCGTGCCCGCCCCTTTTCACGATATGGGTATAAATCATGGTTGTGCGCACATCTTTGTGACCCAGCAGTTCCTGTACAGTGCGAATATCGTATCCTTTTTCCAGGAGATGGGTGGCGAAGGAGTGGCGAAAGGTATGACAGCTGGCCGCTTTGTTGATTCCCGCCTGTTCGATCGCTTGTCTGACTGAGCGCTGGAGTGCCGAATCAGATATGTGGTGCCGCATCTTCCGTCCGGAGCGTGGATCGCGGGAGAGTTCCCTGGATGGAAAGAGGTATTGCCACGCAAGTTGGGTGGGGGAATTCGAATACTTCTCTGCGAGCGCATCCGGCATGGAGACGCCAGCGACATCATTGGACATATCACTTTGCCGCTGAGCATCGACGCGTTCAATTTGTCGCTCCAGCGGTTTGACCAGCGATTCCGGGAGGACGGTGACCCGATCCTTGTGTCCTTTGCCATCCCGCACGACGATTTGGTTGAAGTCAAAGTCGATATCCTTGACCCGCAGCCGGACGCATTCCATTACGCGCAGACCGGCGCCGTATAACAGGCTTGCCATCAGCCATTTGATGCCGTCCAGATGATTCAGTACAGTCCGGGCCTCTTCGCGGGAGAAGACGGTGGGGATTTTTTTCGGCTTGGAGGCATAGTCAATATCGTCACTGTCCAGCATCACATCCTTATTGAGGATTTCGCGATAGAGGTAGAGGATGGCGGCCCGCGCCTGGTTTTGCGTGGAGGCGGCCACATTCTCCCGAACGGCGAGAAACGATAGGTAGTCCTGGATGTGCGTGTTTTCGAGTTGTTCGGGATGCTGCTTTTTGTGAAACATAATAAACCGTTTAATCCATTGGATGTAGGCCTGTTCGGTGCGATAGCTGTAATGTTTGGCCCTGAGCGAATTTTTGACCTGTGCCAGCAGCCGGGATTTTGACATGACGGCCTCCTTTTTTTCCTTGCCTGTTGACTAGTGTCGAAATACATTGTTGCTACTGATTGTCACATAAGATTTCTTACATAACAGCACTATGAATCTTACATGACAATAAGTTTTGTACAAACAGTGAACAAATGCAGTATAAAAACGGTGGTCCAATAATGCCAGAGATTTTTTTGGCGGGTTATTTTCGGGGATCGGCCGATCGGCTTACATCACGGTCCCGGTTCATAATATACCAAAAATAAGTACGATAAGCCGATTTGGAATAAGATATTATGATCCTACTTTTTGAATCTAATCTAAGGTTAGAAGGATTAAAATTATCTTCAATATATCAATATAATCTTAAATATATTAAGATATTAATACAAATAGTTAACGATTATAATAAATAATAATAAATAATTACAATAATATATAAAACTTTATTTGAAAAGAGGGTTTTTTAGTTGACTATTTAAAAATAAGAAATTATATTCAATTGGATGTTACAGTTATATTAACCAAGTAGTCAAGGAGGTATAAAATGGCATACAAATTTAGTGAAAGAGGTGTTAATGATTTTATAGCAGATGCTTACGCAAACCCACAACTAAAAAAAGATACAATAACTGCAATGAGAGGGTCATTAAGTGATTTTAAGGCATTCGTTAGAAAGCAATCCAATTTAACACAAAAGCAAGATGAAACTTTGGATAAATTTTCAGAGTCTTCCGCATCCTTTTTAGGGGAACGTGTTGCGTGTGCTTTTGAAGAAAATGTTGATTTGAAAGCAACTTTTGGACCTGAGCCAGGTTCAGACAAAGATTTTGAATCAAAGGTAACATGCGGCGGAAAAGTTACTCATTACGATGACTGTCAGTGGAAAGAAGAAGCTTATTGTGAGTGTACATTTAATATTCTTACGTGATTATGGTCTACATAGGTAATGTTTATCTGATTGGGATATCGGGTTATCACTCTTATTTTTAAAATATAGGTAAATCACAAACTAAAATTTTTACAAATTGAGCGATACCCTATGTTTTTTAGTGGTGTAACTGTTTATTGTACAAGTAAAAATTTAAATTTTAAAGATTTCAGCCATTAAAATGCGGTAATCAGATATATTATAACTAGGTATATTAATTTAATGCATATAATTACTATTTAATCAAAATTTTTATTTACTATTATGAATTTTAAAAAAACAAGCATCTTTGCAGTATTTATAATAGGTTTTCTTTATTCTTGTATTTCTTTGAACGTTGAGCAAAAAAGCATTCTACCTGGGAATTGATATATAACAAGAAATCTAGAAATTGATACATTATCTTTAAAGAATCATCAGATAAAAAAGATTCACTTTTTTACAGATGACTCTTTATATTTGTCAGGATATTTATTATCTACAAAAATCAGTAAAAAATATTTATTATTTTTCGGTGGTAACTATTTTAAAGTTGATTCAAAGATTTTGAGGACTTTTGATAAATTAAAAGTAAATCTGATATTTATTAATTATAGAGGCTATGGAAATAATCCAGGGACACCTACAATTGAGGGAATTGTAAAAGATGGTTTAGGCACTTATAATTATGTAAACAAACATCTTTCTATTTCACCTAAAAACATTACTTTAATGGGACATAGTATAGGTACATTTGTTGCGCTAAATATTGCATTTAAATATGGTTGCAATTCAATTATCTTGGATTCACCGTTTACGAATTTTATTGAATTATCAGATAATCTTGAGAAGCAATTTCCATATTATTGGAGAATTATTTATAAAATTAACTATGATAAGAAATTGTTTATATTAAACAATATTAAATTAATTTCAAATATAAAATATCCGACATTAGTAATAGCAAGAGAATTAGATGAATTAACTCCTCCTATGATGGTTAAAAAAGTATATGAAAGTTCAATTGCAACTGATAAAAAATATGTCGTTTCGAAAGGCTCAACACATAATAATATTAAGTATTATGGAGAATATTATGAATTAATCAATAAATATATTAATTTATAACTATCCATTTTTCTGACTTCATTAATTTTACGGTTTAAGCCACTTAATTTTAATCCTTCTAACCTCCGTTGCACCGGACAGCACTAGCCGCGTGCTTTTGCGTTGGTTTTTCCAGCAATTGATGCGAGTCGCATTTTCAAGGGCCGGATCAGGCAAGTTGAATTTTGGTAGAGGTCTCGAAACGCTGGTCACGGTCAGGAATCGGAGCAGGTTAAGGACACTACTGAACAGGCTGCCCCTAAACTGGGGCCGTTAGGCCCAGTTTTGGCGTGAGTATAATTTTCCTTGCTTCCACCCAATTTTTCTCCTAATCTCATTTTATGATTGACTA
>JAANXI010000030.1 GCA_018263365.1 Fidelibacterota bacterium
TGCCCATACAGGGTCCGCAGCCGGGATTCATCATCACTACTCCGGCTTCCACGATATCCTCGATCAATCCGGTTTTGAGCGCATCGAGAAAGACCTCCCGGGAAGCAGGAAACATGAGCATCCGGACATCTTTGTGCACTTTGTTGCCACGCAGAACATCCGCTACAATTTTAATGTCCTCCAGCCGGGTATTGGTGCACGATCCGAAGAAAACCTGGTTGAGTTTCGTACCCTCGACTTCCGTCACCGGCGCAACATTATCCACCGTATGCGGTTTGGCGATCTGCGGCGCCAAATCGGAGACATCGTAGTTATAAATCTCCTCAAATTCCGCATCGTCGTCGGAAGTCACGATATCCCAGTGATTGCCGGCGTGCTGCTCCAAATATTTTATCGTCTCTTCATTTGGAATGGAATATCCGGCTTTCGCGCCGAACTCCACCGCCATATTGCTCATCACGAACCGGCTGGCGACGGACATTCGCTTGACTGTCGGACCAGTGAATTCCACTGCTTTGTATAGAGCACCGTCTGCACCGAGATCGCCGATGATTTTCAGGATAAGATCTTTGGAGGTAACTCCGCGTGGTAATTGGCCTTCGACATGGATTTTAATGGTCTCCGGAACCCGAAACCAGATCTTCCCGGTGGCCATGATGACCGCCATCTCACTCCTGCCGATACCGGTCCCGAACGCACCGAATGCTCCGTAACTCGTGGAGTGTGAGTCACTGCCGACTGCCACCATTCCCGGCTTGATGTGGCCCTGTTCCGGCAGCACCTGGTGACAGATTCCGGTATCGATATCATAGAAATTCTTGATGCCCTGCTTATTTACGAATTCCCGGATGACCTTATGGTTGTCAGCGAATTTTTCGTTGGACGCCGGCGTCGCGTGATCAAGCACGATTACGTGTTTGTCCGGATCGTAGACCTTGTCCACGCCCAGCGAGTAGAATTTGTTGGAGATATCCGCGGTATTATCGTGACTCATCGCCACATCCGGCTCTATGTCCACAAACTCGCCAGCCACCACATCTTTGCCGCCCTTTTTACCCAGTATCTTTTCGGAAAATGTTTTACCCATGGTACACCTGAGTGTTATGGTGTTACAGTGTAGTTATTTCACTAATTCAAAATCAATAAAGTCCGCGTGGTGGAAGATGATGGATTCCGGACTTCGTTTTTCGCCGGCGCCTTCCTTGGAATGGGTGGCGATGACGTGCATAACTTCCGGCGGGAGATCGTGTTTGAACGCCACTCCGACGCCGCTGAAGGGATGTCGCAGTTTTTGTCCGTAGTCGCTCTTCACGATACTGCCGTCTACCTTTTCATATTCAAACAGTTTGCCGACATCTGCCAGCAGGGCGCCAGCGATTAGATGATCCCGGTTCACCGGCGTTTTGCTCTCGCCGTGACTTTCGGTCAGCACTTCGTCGCAGGCGATACACATATTGCAGACCGCCCGCACATGATCGATAAAGGTGATTTTGACATCGTCAGCCAGGAGGGTGAACGGGATGGACCGAAGTTCTTCGACCGTCCACTGGCGATACGCCATGGCTTCTTCCCAACAGGCGATGACCTTCCCGCGCAATTTGTCATCAGAGATTTTTTCGATTTCAGGCAGCAGTTTCAGTACGGCTTCTTTACTCATGGAGCGCTCCTTTTACAGGTGTCGTTCGTCCGGACCGCTGTAGTCGTGATCCGTCGGATGAATTTTACGCATCGGTTTGTGGTCGGTCTGTTCCTCGTGGATATGTGCCACCAGACCGGGCATCCGTGACATGATAAAAAACGCATTCGCCAGTTCCGGCGGGAAATCCATTTCACAGAGCAATGCAGCGATAGCACCGTCCACATTGATCGGCAATTTTTTGCCGATCTGTTTGTGGAGTTCGGCTTCTACCAGTTCAGCTATCTCCACATATTTCCCGGCGAGTCCCGCCTCTTTGGCCATTGCAAACAGCCGTTTCTGCCGGGGATCGTCGGTGTGGATGCGATGACCAAATCCCATAACCCGCTTGTTCTCCACGCGATAATCGGAGAGCAGGCGTTCCACAGCTTCGCTCAGTTCGTAATCGTTATCGTCTGCCAGTTCAGCAATGTGCAAGAACGTCCGCATGGCGCCCTCGATAGCGCCGCCGTGGTATTTGTTAATGCTGAGAATTCCCGTAGCCAATGCCGCATTGATCGGGGCTCCGGTGGAAGCGGACGTAATCGCTGCCAATGCGGAAGGCGGCGTCGCCCCGTGATCAATGGACGAGACAAGAATCGCATTGATGACCTTTGCCTCAGATACCGAGGGTAGTTCTCCTTTCAGCGCCAGATAGACGCACTCGGCGTACGATTTTTCCCCCATCAACTCATCGATGGGATACCCCCGCAGCATGACTTTGTTCGGTTCGATTTTGGTGATGGACTGTTTCCAGTGGAGTTCGGACATTGGTTGATTCCTTTATTTTTAAAAGTCAGGAATTGTCATTCTGAGCGAAGCGCTCCGGAAGGAGTCTCTGGTGAGAAAGAATCTCCAATTTTTATACTCATAAGCCTTTTTCATGAGATCCTTCACCCCGATAAATCGGGGCTCAGGATGACAGTGGTTTTGCATTTTTATTAACTTCGTCCTAAGACCTCCAGCGTCGCCCCCGGCAGATCGTCGAACTTGTCCACGACCGTAGCGCCGACTTCGCGGAGTCGCTTCACTTTGCCCTCGTGCGTTCCGCGGCCACCTTCAACAATGGCGCCGGCGTGACTAAAGCGTGTGCCGGACTGCGCCGCTTTCCCGCCGATGTACGCCACCAGTGGTTTGGTGAATTCGCCGTTCTCGATGAGATCCGCGACCTGTTCCTCCTGCGAGCCGCCGATTTCGCCGAACATCACCACGGCTTCGGTGTCCGGATCGGCTTCGAACAGTTTCATCACTTCCGGATGCGGGAATCCAACCACCGCATCGCCGCCGACGTGCACGATGGAACTCAGTCCGATGCCAGCGCGGGAGAGATAATACGCCGTGGAACTCGTCATCCCGCCGGATCGGCTGCTCACGCCTACGTTGCCGACATTGAACCATTCCTTGGCGGATTTGGCGCGACCGCCCATCATGCCGAGGACGCCCTTACCGGGACTCAGCAAGCCCAGCGTGTTCGGTCCGATAAATTTGGCCTCATTGGCTTCGGCTGCCCGGGCGATCTCAAGTACATCGTAAATCGGTACCCGGTCAGGAACAATCACCAGCAGTTTGACACCGGCATCGATGGCTTCGAGCGCCGCATTTTTTACTAATGGAGCCGGAACGAAAATCACACTGATATCAATGGGACCGGCCTGTTCCCAGGCCTCTTCTACGGTATCGTAGACCGGCAGACCGTGGACTTCCTGGCCACCTTTGCCCGGCGTACACCCACCGATGATCTGCGTGCCGTAATCCATCATCAGTTTTGTGCGTGTCATGCCCTCGCGGCCGGTAATTCCCTGGACGAGTACACGCTTATCCTGGTCAATCAGTATAGACATAATCTGGTCCTCTATGCTTTTGGAGAATTGGGTTGTTTCCTGAGATAATCGTCCAGCCCTTCAATGGGGAGGTGCACGTAACCACCACCGGCTCCGTGCATGGCACATTCAACTTCGCAGGCGAGACATTCGGTGCATTTCCCTTTCTTGGCTTCCTCCTTGGAAATGTTGAGTATTGGCAGGCCGTCATCCAGTTGCAGAATTTGAGGGACGCACTTTTCAACACAGACCTGGTTTTCGCACTGGAGGCAGACGTTATGATCGAAGCGGACAGTGCCGGTCATGGTTTCGAACATGTACGGCTTTTCCGCCACGGGAGGCGTAAACGCGGCCTTTCCGTTGCCGTTAGTTTTGTGCTCTTTTACCAGCGTATCAAATCGCTCGGCACAGAAATCGACGGAATCGTCCTTCTTGTAGCCTTCGACCGGCGCCGGGAGGTCTTTAGTATAATTTTCCAGGATGTCTACTGCCAATTCTTCAGAATTGCCGCCGAGCCGGATGACGACGGGAATTTCAACCTGCTCCTCGCGAAAGGCTTTCACGAGTCCGCGGGCGGAGTGAAACTGCTCCTGGCTGGCGACCCCGGACCCGGAGCCGAAATAGCCGTCGATGCCTTGTTGCGCGAGGATAATTTTAGCCGCACGGTAGACCTTGGAGGCCGGCGGATTGCCGGAGGTGTCACAGAAGTTGGCTATCTTGTATCCCTTGGAGTCAACAGCATCCATACTCATCATGGAGCCACCGCCGCCGGCGCCGTGGAAGCCGATATATTTGTCACCCTTTGTAAAACCATCCTCCATCTGGATGAAGTAAAAAGTACCACGGTAATCGCCCTTTTCCACGTTGTAAGAGATGAGATCCAGTTCAGTGGGAGGACGGTTAAATTCCCGGGCAACCTCGATACCGAGATCGGGGTGCCGGAATACAGCGTAATCGTCCACGGTAATGCGACAATCCGCCGCATAAATTTTCCCATCGGATGTCAAAACAATCGGGTTGATCTCCGCGGACCGGGCTTCGTATTTGATAGCCACTTTAATCAGCTTCTCCAGCAAACCGCCGAGTTTCAGTTGGGCTTTGCCGGTGATCCCGGTTTTGCGTACCACGTTGCGGATACGGAAATCCTTAAGACCTTCCACCACATCGATGTGTTCCCTGGCGACTTTGTCGGGATACTTCTGCACGATTTCCTCGATGCCGGAGCCGCCGATGCTCGAAAAGATCAGGAGCGGCTGTTTCGCCTGATCGTCGATAATGATACCGCCGTAGAACTCATCGACGATATCCAGTTTTTCCTCGACGAGGACGGCATCTATGGAAAAATTACCCACTTTTTTCCCGAAGATTTTCCGCGAGGCGTCGTAGGCTTCCTGTGGCGTATCGGCGAACTGGATACCTCCTATCGCAGCGCGACCGGTGGTCCATGCCTGCGCCTTTAATACGACTGCCGTGTCCAGTTCGGCTGCGATTTTCCGAACGTCCCCAGGAGAATGCGCAACTTTTCCACTGGGAATGTTAATTTTAAATTGCTCCAACAGGGTCTTACCCTGATGCTCATGTAACCTGGCCATAATTCCCCCGCATCGGCTGTAAAGATTTTTGGACCGTTGTTGTGCGAAATTCAAATGTTCACCACAATACTGTGCAATTGTCAGACCAATCCTGAAATGTCGAATAATTAAACGGAATCGGGTGATTACTTCGAAAAGCAGGGTTCGGCTTTGCAGAAATTGAAAGTATTTTCCGGTATTTCTTCCCAATTGTGAGAGGGGGAGCGAGGTGAGGAGTTGGTTAAATTCCACCGGAGATTCCGTCCGGCCGCCGCCGGACTCCATCTCCGGCTATTCGAATTGCGGATCGTCCCTGAAGAACAGGACTTGAAAAATAGAATCCCGCCGGGCCGGCATGGCCGGCATTTCGGGTAGAGCCTCCGTAGTGAAAAGGAAATGAAAGATGCCATCTTTTGTGTCATAAGTACTTGGAAAGCTCGTCACCGATCGCCCCGATAACGACTCGGGATCTTTGACTCTCTACGTCGGTGACGAAAGAATGGAGAAAATAAAACAACTGCCATCGACGCTGGAAGCGGTCAAGGGCAGAAGAAAGCCCCACCGTCTACCGTTCATCGTCATCGCCTTTTCTTTTTCCCTGCACTTTTTTTTAGCCTGAATTATTCAAGAATAATCCCAATAGGTAATCGAATATTATAGGCAAAACGAGGGCAAATCTCGTTGGGATAGAGAATGTCACATGTCATCTTTTCACGCGGAAGAAATGGAATCGCCTTTGGTAGGGACACGCCATGGCGTGTCCCTCCTTAATGTGTATTCCATACCTGGGTTCGTATACATTCTCCCTGTTCTTAAAATTCCACCCCTTTTAATGTCCAAGTTTTCCATACAAGCGTATCAAGACAAAAGGGGGATAGAATGGGATGCCGCCACGGATCAGGAGCGCACCGTCCTCCGGCGCCGCATCACCGCCACCGACCGGGAGATCGATCAGTTGGTGTATGCGCTGTATGACCTCACCGAGAATGAGATTGCGATTGTGAAGGGGCGTGTGGGGTGAAGTTACTCGGTCACCATTCACTTTATCCTCAGCTATCGACCGGTATTCTTCATCGCTTTTCTTTTTCCCTGCACTTTTTTTTAGCCTGAATTATTCAAGAATAATCCCAATAGGTAATCGAATATTATAGGCAAAACGAGGGCAAATCTCGTTGGGATAGAGAATGTCACATGTC
>JAANXI010000031.1 GCA_018263365.1 Fidelibacterota bacterium
CTCTTCCGATCTAATTTCCTGGCATTCCGCACGCTTTTGTACGGAATTTCCTCCATTGGGACATGCCCGACATTCTCATAAATTTTTAGCGTCGAACTCTCGATATCTTCATCGAATTTATGGGCATCGCCGACAGGTATCCACAGGTCCGATTTGCCCCACATGATCAACGTCAGCTGATCTATCTTATCAATTTCCTCCGGAGCTTTTACGCTGGCCTGTCGTGTCCGTTGGATAAATGCATCGCGGTTCCCTTCGCGTAGAGTCAAATCGGTGTAACGGCGAATCAGAGAATCCGTGACCTTGTCGGCTTCACCGTAGACTTCGAGCAGGCTGCTCTTCACAAGAAATTTTGGATCGACATAACGAATTATCGTGCTCAGCAAGTCTGATTGCGCCAAGGTAAAAACGAGCGGCTCCTCTTCATTATGCGGATAGCCGGCAGCATCGATTAAAACCAATCGGCGAACTTGCTGAGAATATTCAACGGCATACCGCCAGGCGATTTCGCCGCCCAGCGAGTTGCCGGCAAGGTGAAATTCCCGTACACCCAAACTATCGAGGAGGGTGTCCAGAAAACTCAGATATGACTCGATGGAATAATCATCTCTGGGATGGGGGCCGGTAAGCCCGAAACCGGGCAGGTCCATGCGAATCACCATGAAAGTGTCCGAAAGCACTTTCGTCCAGACGTTCCAGGTGTGCAGCGAAGCGGAAGTGCCGTGTAACAGGACTACCGGCTCGCCCCGCCCCTCCATCTTATAATGAACGTTCATGCCATCTATGGTAATAAACTGCGAGGTACTATCGGTGTAAAGTGGCTTGAGTTCGCCCGGAGATTTGTCGCCTTCAAATACTGCAACAATTATCGCAAGGATGAGAACGAGAGTCCCGATAATAACGTAATACTTCTTTGCCATCTGCTTCCTAGCTAGCCCCACTATAAATGGTGGGGCTATACAATGTTTGTACTTCAGGTTGTTTCCTGATCCAGCCAGCGCAGCATCAGGCGAACACCCACACCGGATGCGCCTTTCGGAATGTATGGCCGATCTTCACTCCACCAGGCAGTACCGGCAATATCCAGGTGCGCCCACTTTGTCTCGCCGACGAATTCCTTGAGGAATGCGCCCGCAGTTATGGTTCCCGCTCCCTGATTGCCGATGTTGGCCACATCCGCCACTTCGCTTTTCAGATCGCTGGAATAATCATCCCAGAGCGGCAGTTGCCAGCACCGCTCACCGGTATATTCCCCCGCTGCAATAATATCTTTGATGAGGTCTTCATTGTTTCCCATCACCGCGGAAGCCCGGTGGCCCAGTGCCACGATGGCTGCGCCGGTCAGAGTTGCGAAATTCACCATATATTTCGGCGAAAATTCCTTCTCGGCATAGGCCAGCGCATCGGCAAGCGCCAGCCGTCCTTCGGCATCCGTATTCAGGACTTCAATGGTTTTTCCGTTATACGCTTTCAGAATATCTCCGGGTTTGTATGCTTTTCCACCGGGCATATTTTCAGTCGCAGCAACTATTCCAATGATATTCATTGGGGGCTTTAACTCGGCAATGGCATGCATAATTCCGAGGACGGCTCCTGCACCGCACATATCAAACTTCATTTCATGCATGGACTTGGACGGTTTAATAGAAATGCCGCCGGTATCGAATGTGATTCCCTTTCCAACAAACGCGACCGGCGGGTCACCGTTTTCTCCGCCGTAATATTCCAGGACGATGAACTTCGGCGGCTCCTCAGCGCCTTTCGCGACGCCCGAAAACGCGCCCATCCCCATTTGTTCAAACTCGTCCCGATCATAGACGCGATATTTGAAGCCGCCGATTTTTGCAATCTGTTCGGCTTCTTCGGACAACCGCGACGGAGTCATAACATTACTGGGATGCAATGCCACATCGCGGACAAATGCTGTTGCTTTTGCCAGCGCCTTCCCCTTTTGAATCGCATTTTCGACATCGGAATCAGTTAAAATACCGGCCTTTTTCGAGACAAAATATTTCTCTGTATCCTTGGTCCGGTATTCGGTGAATTGATAGGAGCCCAGTATCAATCCTTCGGTAATGCCCTGCACGATTTCGGCTACTGATTCATCCAGAACATCTTCCCCGAACACTTCTACAGCAAAATCGTTTATCCGTCGGCTCTGTGCTGCACGGACTGCATTTCCCGCGGCTTCCCTGGCGTTATCCAGCGTAAACTTATCGCGTTTACCCAGCCCGATGAGCAAGATCCGTCTTATGGGTGCTCCCTCTCCCAGATAGATCAACTCGGTCTGACCGCTCTCGCCCTTAAAATCATCCTGGGCCAAAAGAGCTGTGATCTTGCCCTCCACCTGTGAGTTATACTGGTTTTGCCGTTCTGATAACTCTTTGTCTTCAAAAATGCCTATGCAAATAGCTGACCACTCCCCCGTATGAAGCTCCGGGCTGTCAGCAATTACATTCTCAAGATACATCTTACGTTCTCCCCTCACTCGTGGTTAGTAATCCAGTGCGTCGAATGTAACAAATCAAACCGGTTTGCCCAACCGATATTGTGTACTCATGAGTCTACAATTGCGAAGATTAGGAGGAGGGAGAATTTACCAGGGTTTGTCCTTCTGGAACCTGTTGGGAGTCCTCCCAGAACAGGAAGGTTTCATCCGATACCCCGAATAATTTTTTAAGCGGGGCCTCACTGTTTTGCAGCAGCGATGCTATGCGCTTTGCAAAACTGACTGTCACATGACGGTGGACGGCCCCCTGGGTCATCCGATACAAAAGATAGCGCCGTCGGTCCCGGGGTTTCTCTCCCCGGAATCGGCTGTAAAAATTCTTCAGTTCGACGTGAAATTCAATGAAATCGCTTCCCGCCTTTTCCTGTAACTGATAGCGAAGACTGAATTCCCCTTCATCATAATGGTTTTTATGAACCAACGCCCCTTTATGTACCTCCATAATTAACCGGGATTCCCTTTCGGTGACCGAGGCCCAAATCCCGGAAAACCACAGCAGGATGTTATTCGTCCACCGCGTTTTAATCATCGCCTCCGGAGGCAAATAATGGGATTTGGTCAGAATGGAGGTGACAAAATCAATATATGCGAAATAGAGCCGGCCGGTGGTATGAAGATTTTCCGTACTAAAAACATCCTCAACTACTACTAACGATTTCGGCACACGCACCCACTGATGGGCGTAAATGTTGCCCCCGCTAAATTGCATTTCATGATGCACATTCCCTGATTTCATTACGGCGGAGCTCCCCCGGATACGAACCAGGTTCCCTGGGCTTTACAGCGCAACACTCCGTTCGCATCAGACACATCGCCCTCAACAAAAACAAGGTGGTCGCCCACTTTTTGCACCCTGCCAATGCCGGTAATCTTTTCTGTTTCCGCCGGACGCTGAAACTGAACTGCAATATCCGCAGTTGCGCCCCACTCCCATCCCCGGGATTCTCTTAAACTCAGCACCGCGTTCCCCATTACAGTATCAAGCAATGCCGTATAGACGCCGTGGATCCATCCCAGCGACTTCCGGTGATGGGGTTGCAGGATGAGTTCTGCGTGGTACAGTCCCGGTTCCTGCTTTAGTTTTTTCACGCCTAGCCAAGTTGTAAAATCAGGGTTACTCATCCTTTTTCCTCACAATGATCAACAGAAACGAAAAAAATCCAACGCGCAGAGCCGCTCCATTCGATAAACACAAGTGAATAAATTACGTACATATTTACCAAATTCCATAGATTTAAATTCCGCCGGCATCCACCCGATACAGGAACTGTTGAAGGACTCCGTTGAACCGTTTGGGTGCTTCCAGGTTAATCATGTGCCTTACGCCTTCTATTTGATGCCACTCGACCCGGGAAATATTTGTAGCTAATTTCCGGGCAATCAGCCGGAAATCCCGGCGATCTTCTCCGCCGTGGAGCACACAGGCCGGGCTTGCGATATCCTGCAAGCGGCTGATATCCGGGGTTGCATGGTCGAAATCATCACCATGGTTTAAAAGCGGCTTTCCGGAGAATTGAGTGGCCATGTCCCGCAACAGCCGGGCATACTCAATCCGGGAGCGTATACCCTTAAACATGGGATCGTTTAGCCAGTATTGGCGTAAATTGCTCGATAGCTCATCAGGGTTCTCGGATTGGCGGATTTTCTCCATCACTTTGGCGTAGGAGTCCGACCAGGTGTGTCCCGCCACAGCAGATGAGGCTAAAACCAGGGCACTCACCCGCTGCGGGAATTGCAGGGTGAATTCTACGGCGACAGCGCCGCCCATGGAGAGCCCAACGATAATCGCGGAGTGTACGTGGAGCGCATTCAACAGCGCTGAGACATCCGCGATATAGATATCTATGGAATATCGGATATCCGGGGCATCCGAAAAACCGTGTCCCCGAAAATCCAGCCCGATGGTCATGTATTCCTTTTGGAAGAACTCGTATTGCGGTTCCCACATCCGGCTGTCGAAAGACAATCCATGCAAGAAAACGATGGCCGGGCCGCTGCCGTATTGCCGAAAGTGCAGCCGATAATCTTTCAGTTCGATAAACGGCATAGTATTTTATCCTTGAATTCGCGTTGGAAACATGATAGTATTTTAGCCTCTTAAGGACAATAACTATCTCCGGTGATGTTAGCCGGATCATATTTTTAGCACTATTCCGAACCTATATTAAGGCAAAACAATTCAAATAATGATGCGTTTAGCGAAAATATTACTCCGATATATCTCCATCCTTTCCATTGGCGGAACCGTGCTCTTCTTCCGACCGGCCCCGTCCAGTGCTCCAACACTGCCGGCAAAAGCCTATGATATGGAGGCCGGATTATATGCGCCTCTCGTTCAAAAACTTGTCAACGATGGATACCCGCTGGAGGAATTACAGCCCTTGTTTTCACCGGGGAACGATGTGTTTTACGAACGACTCACCAAAATCAACCTGGTGCATCGGGAACATCCCAATCCGTATAAAAAGATGTACAATGACCGGGCGATTACCGCAATCAGTGAATATATCGATAAGCATCAACAATTTTTTGAGAAAATCCGGCAAGAATATGGAGTCGATCCCGGCATTATAGGCGCAATTTTGTATGTTGAGTCGCGATTTGGCCGGTCTCGCGGCGACCATCCAGTACTTTATGTGCTGAGTTCCATGACCCTGGCGCCGGAGGAATGGAGTATTCAGGCGCTCATTGACGACATGGATGAGGAGTTCCCGAACCTCAACCCCTCCGAACGGGATGATAAAATCGATTACCTGCGTCGGCGTGCAGCCATAAAAGCGAACTGGGCCTATCGGGAACTGAGCCAATTGCTGGAAATTCGCCGATCGCATGATATTGCAATTCAGCAACTGCAAGGCTCCTGGGCCGGAGCATTCGGTATTCCGCAATTCATGCCTTCTTCGTTTAAAGCGTACGCGGTTGACGGTAATGCCGACGGGGATATAGATATCACGGAGTCCTATGATGCGATTGCCTCAGTGGCAAATTACCTGTACCGAAACGGCTGGCGGGGCCGGTTAACCAGTTCGAAAAAGCGGAAAGCCATCTGGCGATACAACCATTCTCAACCGTATGTTGATCTTATCGTTAACCTGGCGGATTCCGTGGAATCGTAGAACATCTGGGTCTTTGCTCCCTATTCAACCTCTGCAGAGTTGAGATTTTCAAACACTTCCCCCGAATTTTCATTCGGGCTATTCATCTTGAATCCCTCCGGGATTCTTCTCTCTTAACCTGAAAAACTTTGGTCCCCACAGGCAGAGTATGATCTCTGGTGAAATCAGTGGTTTAAAATAGGAGTATCTCTCAAACCAAAAGGGGTTGAAGTTGAACAGTTTCACTCTACTTTTGAACAAATACGACAAAAAAAAGCGGGCGACCAAAAGCCGCCCGCTTCATTTTTTCGCAATGTTAATCGTGACTACTTGCTCTTACGCAGCCGAACAATCTTCTGCGTTAAGTCAACAACCCGCATCGCATAGCCGGATTCATTATCGTACCATCCGGAGATTTTTACGAAATTGTCGCGCAGCACGCGTGTCAGCGGCGCATCGTAAATCGCCGAGAACCGGTTGCCGACGATATCCACAGACACGAGGGGTTCTTCGTTGTACTGAAGATATCCCTTCAGATTGGTAGCCGAGGCTTCCAGATACGCCTTATTGATATCTTTTTCTGAGACCTTTTGGTCGAGTTCCAGCGCCAAATCGACGATTGAGCCGTCGGGGATCGGCACTCTGTACGCCATGCCGTCCAGTTTTCCGTCGAGTTCCGGAGATCGGAAGAGC
>JAANXI010000032.1 GCA_018263365.1 Fidelibacterota bacterium
CTGTGCTCTTCCGATCTATGCACCTCCGCCAGTCCCAGATACACATCCTGATTCCAGCTGTTAAAGTGGAAATGTTTTAGCGAATGCGTGACTTCCTGACGAAAATACCCGAGCGTCACAGCTGCTCGCACACTCAGCGATCGCAGACTAAAAAATCGGGGGAGATAGCGCGTGGTATAGATCAGGTTCTCACCAGATACATCTTTGATGTTCTGCTCCAGGTTTTTATCGGTCTCGAGCATCACCAGGGTTTGCCACGGATAATGAATTACATCCGAACTGTGATTCTTGGACTGTTGAACTGGTTGGAACGGCTTCGTTTCCTCCTTCGGAATTGTAAATGATTGTCCCGCCAGCTGATGCGCTACGGCTTTCATGCCGATTTGTAACAATCCATCGATTTCTCCCTGATGATCATACGTAGCCACTTCCGTGATTTCCGCGGAACTGACATCCACAATTCGGGCGGAAATGGAATACGTATTTCCGACATGGCTCACACTGCCGCCCACCATACTCTCAACACCGAGTACCTGCCCAACCTCCACCAGACATTCCGTGGAGGTACATCCTGCCAGCTGAAAGTTCTGTTCCTGAAAGATCGACTCCATCATGCTGCGCTCCACCACCTTAAATTCGCCGGTGAGGAACAACTCCGTCCGCAACCGGTCGGTAAGCGCATTCGCCTCGGTGACGGCCACGTTATTGGCATCAAAGTTCATTACAGCGATATTGACCTGTCCCATGACGTGTCCAGCAATCAACGACAACAGCAACAATACACTCATTCGTAATTTCATGCAATCCTCTGAATTCCTGTTCGGATTACCCGATAAATAAATGTATGGCAACAAACATAGAGAATGCCAGCATTAAAATGAAAGATGAAAATCACAGTCACTGCAATTTTGATTCTCTGATACTGCGAATCAAACGAATAAAATGTTGCTGCATCTCGTCGGCTGATCTCCTCATCCAGGCTCCGTGCGCCGGTAATACGTACTCGAAAGGGAATGGCTGTAATTTTCCCAGAGATGTGGCTAGCGATTTCCGTCCGCTGCTGCCAGAAAACTCTGGAGCGACCAGCCGGCTTCGGTACAAGTCCCACTGTAGCAGATCGCCACTGAACAGGTCGCGTTTTTTATAAAGCAGGATGACATGGCTGCAGGGGTTCTCCGGCGTTGGAATAACCAGAAAGTCCGGAAGAAATTCCACCGGATCGGTCTCATGAATCACGATTTCCGCATCCGGTTGCGCACTGAGTTCCTTGTGATGAATAATTCGCTGGGCGCTGAATTCTGCAGCATACTTTTCCGCGTCAGCAACGTCATCTCTGTGCGAAAGGAAGATAAAATCAATGCCGCCCATTTCCTTAAACCGATTCACGAGATGCCGGTGAAATCGCGGCGAGTCGATCAACCAGTTACCAGAGGGGTGTTCAATGAAGTAGCTATTCCCACCATAAGATTTCCGGGAGTTAAATCCACAGTAATAGATACCGTTTTCAAGATGCAGCGGAAAATCGGTGATGACTTCGGCGGCGTTATTGGGATTTTCCGTGCCGATCGATCCGGTGGGACACGCAATAAGCGCCCGGAGCGCGATTCGCTCCTGTTCATCATTGGCCGGTTGCGCCTTGACGTAGGCATAATCCTCGGCTTCGGCGAACACATTCGGTGCGATCCCCCGGCACGCATCGCAGTTGATGCAGGTAGAATCGACGAAAAACTCGCCGGGAAAGTTCATGAACAGGCGTTTGTTGATGTCGGCCATAATATTAGTAGTGGATTGCAAGCCACTCTTCGACGAGTCATTCAACCCGGCTCATGACGGGCTCAGAGTGACCAATGTGAGCGTCACCCTGAGCTTGTCGAAGGGTAGACCCGATATTTAAAATTTGAAAATAAAGCAGCATCATTCCTATCGGAAACCATCAAATACCATTACTCCGAACTTCTCACTGGTATGAAAATCCACAAGACCGGTTGGACTCCAGGTAGAGTATTCTTCTTCCGCCTCACCGTATTCGATACGACAAAGATTGGCACGCCATTCGTCACCAGGCGCTGGAGGTTGATTTCCGGCAAAGTGCAACTCGCGAAACGGTATGGCGACAGTCGCAGACCAGTTTTGATTTTCGTGGATATGCGTACTGACCCGCAAACCTTTCACATCCCGATCTGCGAACGAAACCAATTCCCCGCGCCCCTCTCCGGCGTGTCCGCCATCATTCAGCACGATCAAATCCAGGATGACTTCTCTGGGAGAAAAGTTGAATTCATAATAATAATGCTCGCTCCCGGATGGCGATAAAAACAGTTCCACCACATCCTCCTGCCAGAGCGGTTCGTCGCGCTTGGTAAAGTTGGCGATAATCCGGTTGTCCTCCACCTCGTATCCAACATACAGGTAGTCGTCATCCCACAACAGCCGCACCTGCGTGGCGAGTTTTGGTTTTTCGCCGGACACGCAATCGACCAGCAGCACCCCCGATGTCGTCTCCCAGAGATGACCGGACGGGGTGCCATCCAGCGCTGGCGGTTCAGAAATTTTCGGAATACGGTACGTTTTCATGGCTCATAATCTCCTGATCAATCAATGATCTGTGACGCAAAAATCGTGGCTTAAGTTTACAAAAGGTGTGCAGGAAATGAGACGGAAATCTTGCCCAAAATGCTGGTGCAATTCCCTGGCAAAATCCCACCTTCAATAATTGACTTTGACACTTGCGAGAGTTAGCTTCATTTCAATTTAACAGGGAAAAGAACGATGGACTTAAAACACTGTCAATTCAACATATCATGCATTGCACAAATTGGTGGTTGCATCGGTATGGAGGGGCAGGATTTTTCCAGATTTCCCAACGTGAGTCACTTCCAATAACCCAGAGCAAAAATCACGAAAATAAAGGCAAATACATGGATGATTTTTCGTTTCTACACAACGCCCATCCGGATTATATCGAGGGCCTGTACGCAGATTACAGACAGGATCCGGAATCGGTAGAACCCGAATGGCGGCAATTCTTTGAAGGGTACGAGTTTGCCCGGCAGTCCGGCGGAACGACGGAGGGTATTCCTGAAGCCGCACAAAAGGAACGCCTGGTTCTCAACCTGATCAGCGGGTACCGCCGGCGGGGGCACTTATTTACAAAAACGAATCCGGTACGAGAACGACGCAAGTACTCCCCGAAACTGGATATCGAAAACTTCGGACTCACCGAGGAGGACCTGGATACTGTCTTTCAGGCGGGACACGAAATCGGAATTGGCGCGGCGACGCTGCAGGAAATCGTCGACCATTTGGAGACAACTTATTGCCGGTCCATTGGCGCCGAATACCGGTTTATCCGTCAGCCGGAAAAAGTCGAATGGCTGCAGAAGAAGATGGAATCTTCGCAAAATCTGCCAGATTTTTCACCAGATCAGAAGCGGCGGATTCTACATAAACTGAACCAGGCTGTGGTATTCGAGAACTTTTTGCATACCAAATATGTCGGACAGAAGCGATTCGCGCTCTCCGGAGGCGAAACGATTATCCCGGGATTGGACGCCATCCTGGAAAAGGGTGCGAAATTGGGCGCTGAAGAGGTGGTGCTCGGTATGTCACACCGCGGTCGGCTGAACGTCCTGGCAAACATCCTGAAGAAATCGTATGAGGAAATTTTCAGCGAATTCGAGGGTGCGGCATATCAGGATTCGGTCTTCGAGGGAGATGTAAAATATCATCTGGGTTATACAAGCGATGTCAAAACGCAGAGTGGCAACGAGGTGCGCATCAACCTTGCGCCGAACCCTTCGCACCTCGAATCGGTCGATCCGGTAGTGGAGGGTGTGGCCCGAGCGAAAATCGACAACCTGTTCGGCGGCGATATCGATAAAGTCGTGCCGATTCTTATCCATGGTGATGCTGCCATTGCGGCCCAGGGCGTGGTATATGAAGTCATTCAGATGTCGCTGCTTAATGGTTACAGGACCGGCGGGACTATCCACCTGGTGATTAATAATCAAGTCGGATTTACCACGAATTATCTCGACGCGCGTTCCAGCACCTATTGCACAGACGTTGCCAAAGTCACGCTTTCGCCGGTCTTCCACGTGAATGCCGACGATGCGGAAGCCGTCGTATTCGCCATCCAGATGGCCATGGAATACCGGCAAAAGTTTAACACGGACGTCTTCATCGATCTGCTGGGCTATCGGAAATACGGTCATAATGAGGCGGATGAGCCGCGTTTCACGCAACCCAAACTATACGAGATCATCGACAAACATCCTGACCCGCGAAAGATCTATAACGACAAGCTGGTGGAGACCGGAGAAGTGGAAAGAGGCATTGCTGAGGAGATGGAAGAAGAGTTCCGGCAGATGCTGGAGGAACACCTCAGTGAGGCCAAGGAAGATGGAGAGGCTACTTCTCCGTTTGAAGACGAACCACTCTCCGCCTGTGAAGATATCCGTCGCCCCCAGCCTAAAGATCTAACCACCTCACCGGAAACCGGCGTGGACGAAGAGCGCCTGTTATCGCTGGGCAAAAAGATATTCACGGTGCCGGAAGATATGGACCTGTTCCGGAAAATCGAGCGGTTATATAGCTCCGCCAAAGAGCGCCTGACCGAAAAGAAAATCCTGGACTGGGCGCTGGCGGAACAACTGGCCTACGCATCTCTGCTGACCGATGGTGTACCGGTCAGGCTCACCGGACAGGACTCCGAACGCGGCACATTTTCGCACCGACACGCCGTGCTATTGAGCCGGGACGCAGAAGAACGCTACGTACCGCCGGATAATCTTTCCGGCGATCAGGCGCGATTTCACGTGTATAACTCACCCTTGTCGGAGTACGGTGTGATGGGGTTCGAATACGGCTATTCCTGCGCCACGCCGGAAGGACTCACAATTTGGGAAGCGCAATTCGGCGACTTCTTCAACGGCGCGCAGATTATCGTGGATCAATATATCAGCGCGTCCGAAACCAAGTGGAACCGAACCAACGGATTAGTGCTCTACCTCCCGCACGGATACGAAGGCCAGGGACCGGAACATTCCTCCGCCCGGATCGAGCGGTTTCTCTCGCTCTCAGCAAATAACAACTGGCAGATCGTCAATCCGACCACTCCGGCGAACCTGTTCCACATGCTGCGCCGGCACATGGCGTACGATTTCAGGATTCCGCTGATAGTCTTTACGCCAAAGAGCCTGCTGCGCCATCCGAAATGCGTGAGCCCGTTGAGTAATTTGACCAGAGGCAGTTTTCAGGAAGTTATCGATGATTCCAACGCCGATCCGAAAAAAGTGGAAACCGTACTGCTCTGCTCCGGCAAGGTCTATTACGATCTGCTGGAACACCAGGAGGAGGAAGAGCAGGACGATGTGGCAATCGTCCGGGTGGAACAGTTGTATCCCCTTCCGGAGAAGCAGCTAAATCATATCTTTGAAAAGTACGAATCCGCAAAACGGTACGTCTGGGTGCAGGAGGAGCCGGAAAATATGGGCGCATGGTCGTACCTCTGCCGGAAATTCGATCTGGTTGACCTGCACTTGGTAGCGCGGCGCAAAAGTCCTTCTCCGGCCACCGGATTCCATAAGCAGCACGAGCAGGAACAGCAGAGCCTCCTCAACCGGGCGTTCAATCCTGGAAATAACGGCGCAAAGACGACAGCGGACAAAAAAGTGGTTACCGAAAACGCATAAATTCAGAGACCAAAAATTATATGAAACACGAGATTACAGTACCGGAAGTCGGCGAATCTATCAGCGAAGTGGTAGTGGCCGAGTGGCTGAAAAATGATGGCGATTATGTCGAAGTCGATGACGTCATCTGCGAAATTGAATCGGATAAGGCGAGTTTTGAGGTCCCCGCGGATCAGGCCGGCGTCCTGGAAATTAAAGCGCAGGTAGATGATACCGTGGCCGTCGGCGACACGCTGGCTGTCATCGATACGGAAGCGGACGCGCCGGAAGGCAAAGCCGAATCTGAAGAACCCTCTGAAAAACCTGAACCGAAGGAAGCGAAAGAGACTGCCGCAGAAAAAGAACAGGCAAAGGCTCCGACACCCACAGAAGAGGACGAAAAGGAAGAAGCAGACCAGGAAATCCGGGTCTCTCCGGTCGCGTCAAATATTCTGAAGGAGGCCGGGATCAATCCCAGCGATGTGAAGGGCACCGGCATCGGCGGCAAAATCACTAAAGCCGATGCACAAAAGGCGGTAGAAGATCAGGGTGAAAAACCCGAGACAGAAAAGAAAGAAAAAGTCTCTAAGTCAAAAGAAAAAGTCAAA
>JAANXI010000033.1 GCA_018263365.1 Fidelibacterota bacterium
GAAGGCTCCGTGAAATCCTCGACAGACCCTCCGGGTATGCCTTCGGTTTCCCAAAACCCTTTTCATCTCAACATCTTGGCACATCTCATCCACAACAATCGCTCAATTTAGGTATGAATTAGAGACATTAGGCAAGAAGGTTTTTATTAAATCCGCGATGGAGTATATCCTAATCTCTATCTCGCAAATGATCCTTTACGTCATCTCCACCCACGGCAACCGGTACTTCAAATATGCATCTTTGGTCGGTGGAAAGTCTTCGGGATTGTCCAGGCTGCCGGTGGTGATGTCAATCTCATCTGTTCGACCAACCGCTTCATAGGTGAGAGAAGAACCGCAATCGGGACAGAATGTCCGATGGGCTTCAGTATCAGTCTTATACCGGGTTGGCTCTCCTTTTATCCATTGGAAGGACGATTTATTCACTATCGTCCACGCAACGGACTGCGCCCCAATGGCTTTGCGGCAGTTGTTGCAGTGGCAGTTGGCGGTGAGCCGGGGTTCTGTCGTGAACCCGTATCGGATATTGCCGCAGTAGCAGCCGCCGGTGGTTTTTATAAGGCTCATTTTTGTCTCCGGGTTTAGTTAGGCGTGAATACCCAAGTGTAGTATTTGGCTGGAATAATTCAAGATAATAGTCGTAAAATCGAAGATAAGCGTTTTTGTATAAATTTTGGTAGGGACGCGCCTTACCTATTGCACCAATAACCGAAGAGCGCTGTCGTCGGCGAATACAATTTTTCCCATTTTCAAAAATCTTTCTATATTAAAATCACTATATTGAGAAAATTATTTATAGTGATTTCGCTAACTCATTGATATAAACGGCTCCCACATCTCTGGCACAGTAGTTGAAAACTGTAGTACGGAATTGAGAAAAATCTGTATTAGGAAATACAGGAATTTAATGAAAACCGATCATTCCAAATTCATTTATTCTATCGGTGTAGTCGCAAAGCGTCTGCAAGTCAGTGTGGAAACTATTCGCATGTATGAGCGGGAAGGGCTGTTGCTCATCAACAAGATGTCATCGGGCCACCGCCGGTTTTCAGAGAAGGACGTGGAGCGGCTGCAGTGCATCCGCGATATGATAACCGAAAAGGGGCTCAACATCGAAGGTATCCGGCGGATGATGTCCATGATTCCCTGCTGGAAGTTCTACCCGAACTGCTCGATTGAAGACCATCCGGACTGTCCCGCATACGCCACATTGAAGGCGCCGTGCTGGGCGCTGGAGGGCAAGCCGGAGATCTGCGAAAACCAGGATTGCTACAACTGTCCCGTCTACCAGATGCATATCGAATGCGACCAGATCAAGTCGCTTTACCATACAAATACAGAACCGATGACATTTCAATCGTATGAGAATTAAAGGAGAACCGATGAAAGGCAAACTATGGTGGACTGGAATATTTCTGCTGCTCTTTTTCGGCAGCATGTCATCCGTCTACGCCCAGTGCGGTGCGTCCCTCTCCTCGTGCAAGACCTGTCACGAGGTAAAGCGAACCATGCCGGTGATGACAAAGGGGGACTGGCACAAGGATCACTCGTTTGGCGATTTCTGTGAGTTCTGCCACGGCGGCAATACGGCATCCAAGGTGCAGGCGGAAGCTCACGAAGGCATTAATATGATTCCGGTGAAGACGCCGGGCAATACGTGCAGTTCGTGTCATCCGGATGATTACAACGATCGCGCGCAGACTTACGCAGAGATTCTGAACGTAGAGATTGACGAATCCGGTGGGGCAGTACAAACGACTTCCAATGATGTTATCACGGATGCACCCACCGAAGAGATGTCTTCCGGTGAATCGACGGCGGTTGCCAAGTCCGAACCGGTCACTTCGGTTTCGGTGCCCAGCAGCGGAGAAGTGGTCGACTTCAACGAATTGCTGAAGGAGGATCCCGAGGAGCATCCGATCAATACCGGAAACGCGATTCTCATCGTTCTGATTATTGGACTGAGTATCGTCTTCCTCGGCATGTACTGGGGCTTCAACCGGGATGAAATCAAATCGAAGGTGAGAAAGATTGCCGATGAACCGACCGATTCCGACGAAGACTCTCAGGTGAGTGCGACTGAAATATCCAAAGATGAGTTTATCGCAGTGCTGGAGCGGCGTCCGAATCTGAGACAGCTCTTTTATCAACTTAAAGATGCCGATCCTTTAGTAGTAGATGCGCTGATTTCTATCACCAGCCAGAACCGCGAATCGGAAAAGCTTATCAAATCACTGGGACGGATAGATATTGATTTACTGAAAAAAATGCAGACGCTCAAAGAAGGCGAACTGGACGTGCTGCTGGCACTCGCCCGGAAGATGTAGGAGGAGATTATGGACTGGATTATTGAACAGATGCGGAAAAAAACCTGGTCGCCTTACGCCGCCGGTATTTTCTTCGGACTGGTAAACGTGCTGGCACTGATCATGATCAGCAAGCCGCTGGGGGCTTCATCGGCGTTTGGCAAACTGGTGGGACTTGGACTGGAGGGCATTTTTCCGAAAGCGGCGGACATTATGTACTTCAAATTTGTGTCAACACCGGGAGTGAATTTTACAGTAATCATTCTGCTCGGCGTGGTCATCGGCGGATTCATCTCCTCAAAGATGAGCGGCGATTTCCGCTGGCGCACGGTTACAGACCAACAGTGGATCGATATGTTCGGGCCCTCCATGTGGAAGCGCTGGACGGTCGCGTTCCTCGGCGGCATTATCCTGGAGTTCGCGGCGGGACTCGCCGGCGGATGCACCAGCGGACTGGCCATCTCCGGCACCATGCAACTGGCGCCCTCGGGACTCATTTTTATCGGGGGACTGTTCACCACCGGGATTCTGACATCGCTGCTGATTTATGGGAAGCGGTGGTAAACCTGAGATTAAGATTAGGATTAATAGTAAGATGAATAAGGAAATAAAAATATGGAACTGACACTGTGGGAATTTATTTGGAGTCTGATTCTTGGGATCGCCTTCGGAATCGCGCTGCAGAAGGCGCAGCTCACCAAGTACAGCAAGATCGTCAACGTGTTTCGCTTCAAGGATCTGTCGGTGCTCAAGTTTATGCTGACAACGCTGATCACCGCAATGCCGCTGATATTTATTCTGAAGGGTATGGGAGCACTGAGTCTGTCTAATGTCAATCCGACCTACTTTCTCGGCAATTTTGTTGGTGGCGCCATATTTGGTGTCGGCATGGCAGCGGCAGGATTTTGTCCCGGCACCGTCGCCGGCGGAATCGGGCAGGGAAGCCTGGATTATCTCATTCCCGGCGGACTGGGATTCCTGACCGGCGCATACATCTTTGGGCAGACATATACGTCGATCTTCACCAAGATTTCAAGTATCGGGAACATCGGATCCATCACCATCCCAGAATGGCTGAACCTGAACCAGTGGTTGTTCATCTTCTTTTTCGTTCAGATGACACTGGTCCTGTTTTACTTCCTGGAGAAGAAGGGGATTGAGTGAAAAAGAATAGCACGCAGATGACGCGGAAACGACAGGATTAACACAGATAAAAAAACAAAAGATTTAAAAAAGTATTTAAATCTGTGGCAATCTGCTCAATCTGTGTCATCTGCGTGCAAAGTTGTTAATCGAATAACAAAGGCAACAACATGAGCAAGGATGAGAGAGACGACATTGTGCAATATTCCATGTCCCGGAGGAAGTTCCTCGGGCTGAGTGCCGCCGGTGCGGCGGGCGCGTCGCTGACGGGACTTGGCTTTGACAAGCTCCAGGCATACGCCGCCAAACACGGCGACGTGGCGAAAACGACCATCCCGGATGGTGAGGTCCACACGCTCTGTGAAATGTGCGTCTGGCGGTGCGGTGTAATTGCTAAGGTACGGGACGGAAAAATCACCAAACTGGAAGGGAATCCCGACCACCCGCACTCGCGCGGGAAACTTTGTCCCAGAGGACAGGCGGGACTCGGCATGACCTACGATCCGGATCGGGTGAAGACGCCGCTAATCCGTGTAGGTAAGCGCGGCGAGGGGAAATTCCGCAAGGTGACCTGGGAGGAGGCGCTGGATTACACCGCCGCCCGGATGAACGAACTCAAGGAGAAGTACGGCGCGGAGTCGATGATCTTCTCCACCACCCACAACCTGATCCAGCAGCAGTTCGAGAATCTGCTGCGGGCGTACGGGAGTCCCAATTACGGCACCCAGCGCGGACTCTGCTTTAACGCGATGATCACCGCCAACAGCCTCACCTGGGGATTGGATGAACCGGGACGCGACTACACTGATACCGATTACGTCATCTACACAGGGCGCAATCTCATGGAAGCCATTTCTAATTCGGAAACACAGGATCTGGTGGAGGCGCTGGCGAAGGGCGCCAAGGTGGTTGTGCTCGATCCCCGGTTTACCAAGACGGCAGCCCGGGCGACTGAATGGGTACCGATCAAGCCAGGAAACGACCTGGCGTTTTACCTTGCCATGCTGCACGAGATTATCAAGAACGACTGGTATGATCACGAATTTGTGGAAGAATACACCCACGGATTCGACCAGCTGGCTGAGGAAGTCCGGCAGTACACGCCGGAATGGGCGGAACAGCGGTGTGATGTTCCTGCCGAGAACATTCGCCGGATCGCCCGGGAATTCTCCGTGGCGGCGCCGAGAGCGTTCGCCCATCCCAACTGGCGGACGTCCAACTTCGAGAACTCATTCCAGACCGAGCGCGCCATCGCGGCACTTAACGCCATCTGCGGTTGCTGGTCGCAGCCCGGTTCGCTGCAGCCTGCAGCAGGCGAGGGCGAAGGCGTGGAACTGGGCGGCATCCCGCAGCCGCCGTATCCCAGAGTGAGAGCATTGCGACTGGACGGCGTACCGTGGCAGCATCCGGTGGTGCCGCTGAAACTTGGGATCTTCCAGAAAAACCGTGACGCCATTCTCACCGGGAAACCGTATCAGGCGCACGGCTGGTTTATCTACAGACAGAACCCGCTGAGTTCCATCTCCGACCGACGCAAAACCCTTGAGGCGTTCTCCAAACTCGACTTCATCGTGACTATCGACATCATCATGAACGACACCGCGTACTACTCGGACGTCATCCTGCCGGAAGCAACCTACCTGGAACGCTACGACCCGCTCATGGTGATGGAAGACTCGGTCTTCATCCGGCAGCCAGTCATCAAGCCACTGTTCGACTCCAAGCCAGGGCTCTGGATCTTCCAGGAGATCGGGAAACGACTCGGTCTGGAAAAGTATTTCCAGTACGACGGCGAGGAAGATTACATCACACAGCAGCTCAAGCCACTGGATGTCACCCTGGAAGAGCTCAAGAACAAGGGATATTTCACCGTGGTGAAGGAACACACCGGGGAGCATTCCGAGGAACTTCACTTCGGCACCAAGACCGGAAAGGTTGAACTTTCGTCTACTGTGCTGGAGCAGCTGGGAATGAAGGGCGTCCCACACTGGCAGGAGCCAATGACTCCATCGGAGAATCAGTTTTATCTGCTTACCGGGAAGGTCGCGACCCATACCCAGTTCGCCACGCAAAACAACGAATATTTGCACGATCTCTTCCCGGAGAACCCACTCTGGATTAACACTAAAGAGGCTGAGAAGCGCGGGATCAAAAACGGTGACGACATCTATGTGGAAAGCGAAATCGGGAAGGTGAAAACCAAGGCGTATGTCACCGAGGGTATCCGTCCGGACAGCGTCTTCATGGTGGCAGGATTCGGGCACGTCTCCAAAGGATTGCGCACGGCATTCAACGAAGGCGTGAGCGATTCGGATCTGCATATCTCGTATACCGATCCGGTCTCCGGAAGCCAGGCGCTGTCCCAGACATTCGTCAAAGTGTACAAAGCATAAACGGGAATAGATTATGGCAACGAAGCGATTTGCATTTGTGATTGAAACGGAACGCTGCATCGACTGCAAGGCGTGTATGGTTTCTTGTTCGGTGGAAAACAATGTACCGGTGGGACACCACCGGAATTGGGTACACCAGATAGGCATCAAGGGGACGTTCCCGGACGTTGGGATGTCCTTTGAACCGGGACAGTGTATGCACTGCGAGAATCCGCCATGCGAGCGGGTCTGTCCGGTAGGCGCTACCTATCGCCGGGATGACGGGTTGGTGATGGTGGATCAGGACGTCTGCATCGGCTGCAAGTACTGTATCGAGGCGTGTCCGTACGACGCGCGCTACTTTAACGAAGAGACCGGCGTCACCGATAAGTGTACCGCCTGCGTCCACCGCGTCTACCAGGGTGAGGAACCGGCATGCGTGGCAACCTGTATCGGCGGCGCGCGACATTTTGGAGATATTAATGATCCAAACAGCGAAGTGGCCAAACTCCTGGCAACCAACGACTATTATCGCGTCTACGAAGCTGCCGGCACAGAACCGGGGGTGTATTACATCTACAAGGGAGGACGAAAGGCATGACGGAATTTCACTGGAACTGGCTCATCGTTAACTATCTCTTTCTGGCAGGGATTAGCTCGGGCGCGTTCGCCACATCCGGACTGGCAAACTACCTGGGAGGACAGAAGTACGGCACCGTCGCAAAGGTCGGTGCTTACATCGCGCCATTCCCGGTGATCATCGGCACGTCGCTACTCCTTTTTGACCTGGGAAAACCGTTCCGGTTCTGGCGGCTCTTCGCCGGGATACAGTGGACGTCTCCCATGTCCATCGGCAGCTGGCTGCTGAGCATTTTCATCGTCATCAGCCTTGCGTATTTACTGCTCTGGCTCCCGAAACCGTACAGCAATTTCGTGCGTGTGCCGCGATCGCCGAAAAATATCATCAAATTAAAAAGCTGGACAAAACTCTCCCCAGGTGAAAACCGTCGCTGGCGGCTCATACTCGGGGCGGTCGGATTGCCCCTCTCGGTGGGCGTGGCGATGTACACCGGCGTGCTGCTCGGAGCAGTCCCGGCACGTCCGTTCTGGAATACGCCCATGGTGGCGCAGCTGTTTCTCTTTTCGGCGATGTCCACCGGCGTCGGCGCGATCCTGGTGATCAGTGCAATCATGACGCGACACTCGGAATCGTACCATGAGAAGGTGCTACTCAATTCCGTGGATACCGTGCTGATTGTGTTCGAGATCTTTATGATCATCCCGTTTCTGCTGCACCAGACGCTGTCCACCTGGAGTCACAAAGAAGCGGTCGGACTGATCATGGGCGGCGAGTTCACCGCGCAGTTCTGGGTCGGCGTTATCCTCATCGGGATTCTGATGCCTCTTTCCATTGAGATTTATGAACTATGGCATCTGGTGGTGAAGAAGCACATGCCGAAGATGCGTATAAACCTGGGCATGGTGAGCGGCGGACTGGTGATCTTCGGTGGGCTAATGTTACGGTACGTGTTCGTCTATGCCGGACAGGTATCGCACTTTTTGCCGCATTACTAAACCTTTGTCCTTTTTTCTTGATAAAAAAGGGCGAAAAAATCAAGACTGTGGAAAAATTCCGAAACCTATGGCAACTCGCTCCGAAAATATCCGGAACTCCTCCCGGCAAACCGGGACGCAGACAGCCGGATATTTTTTACTCCGCTGCCGGTGTTGCAAATGAGTATTAAGAATGAAAAATGTAGGGACGCGATTTATCGCGTCCGTTGTTCTTATTTGTAATAGAAATAATGCTAGTAGAAACGTGCCATGGCACGTCTCTACTCTACCGAGGGGAGAATTAGTGTAAATGTAGAGACGTAGCATGCTACGTCTCTACCAGCACCCAATAATCTCATGAGTAAATCCAGCAACAACTCCGTCATCCTCAAATTCCTGCTGCACCTGCATCCGCCGAGGATACCGGCATCGTCGGCCAAGTTTTCTTATACGTTCGGCCTGGGCGGGCTGGCGGTTTTTTCGTTTCTGCTGACGACCATCACCGGGATTATTTTGCTTTTCCAATATTCGCCCACGCCGGAAAGCGCACACGTATCCATGGAGCAGATAACCACGGTGATTCCGTACGGATGGTACATCCGGAATCTGCACTTCTGGTCGGCGCAGGTACTGGTGATTGCGGCGGTACTGCACATGCTCCGGATCGTATTGACCGGCGGCTACCTCAAAGGACGATCATTCAACTTCCAGATAGGATTGATCTTGTTAGTGCTGCTTTTCATCACCGATTTCACCGGTTTTCCCCTCCGCTGGGATGCGGAATCCCACTGGGCGCTGGTGGTGGGGACGAATCTGATCAAAACCATTCCGGTGATTGGTGCAGGGCTATACCAGTTCATCGTCGGAAGTACAGAAATAACTGGAACAACGCTGCTCCGATTCTATGGCTGGCACATCTTTGGGCTGCCGTTTATCGCGACGATTCTGATTGTGTATCACATCTACCGGATTCGCAAAGATGGCGGTATTTCGAGGAAAAAGGGCGATTCGGTTCCGGCGACGATTACCAAAGAGCAGTTGGTAAAGAAAGAAGTCCTCCTCATGCTCACGGCACTTGCCGGCGTAATCCTTCTCTCTGTCTTTTGGACACCACATCTCGGACTGTCCGTAGACACCAGTCCGCCATTGGCCGAAGTGCAGGCGCCATGGATATTTCTCGGCATCCAGTTCCTGCTCCGGTATTTGCCTCCAGTTATTGCCGGGATAGTGATCCCTATGGCGATTCTGCTATTCTGGGCGGCGATCCCGTACCTCGACAAACAGGATGATCTCCAGGGAATATGGTCACCCGAACCGCGAAAACGCTTTTGGTTAACATTTGTGTTGACGCTGGCATTCATTTGCTCAACAATGCTGGCGGAGGTGGTGGTGTGAAAAGACTGACCTCACCCCAAACCCCTCTCCTCAAACGAAGAGAGGGGCTTTTCGGCGCAATAATGCTATTTCTATATCTTTCTTCCCTCTCCTTGGCAAGGAGAGGGACCGAGGGTGAGGTATAAATGAAACTGCAATCCACAAATACCACCTACCTCCTCACAGCCATCCTGCTTCTCATCGCCAGTTTTCTGGTGTACCAAAAAGAGAGCAATACAGAGTGGAAACAGTATCAGAGTGAGTACTACTCGCAGGCGAATCTGTCGGATTCTGCAGATATTAAGATCATCTCGATGACACCGACGCTCACTGGCGAACCGGAACTCTGTCTCACTTGTCACATAGGCATAGAGCAGATTAGTGAGCCCCATCCTGTGGAATCGTTTGGTTGCATCACCTGCCACGGTGGCAACGGGATGACGCTGGACAAGGAGCGCGCCCACGCCTCGCTGATCGGCGGGAGGAATCCATCGGGATTATCGACAGTGCGACAGAGTTGCGGAACGAGTCCCACCGGCGTCGCGTGTCACACCGGATTCACCGGTGACGAGTCCTGGCGCAACATGATCGATCGGGTGGAGCAGAGCCTCCAGGCGACGGAAGCGGGCGCAATTGCACAGGTGCGCTATACATTCGGAATCTCTCAGTCGCTGCATCCGGAATACGGAACCAGAGCGGTGCAGGACGATTCGGTGCTGAATCCGGACTTCCCGCATGAACTTGGAGACATCTTTGAGAAAATCGAGCAGGACTCCCTCTCTGGAAATATTCATCCAATGGAAGAGAAGTTCGTGAAAAACTGTCTCGCATCCGGTTGCCACTTGAACAGCGATGGCATCGACAAAGAATACTATCACCGCTCCGCCGGGTGCGCATCGTGCCACGTGCTCAGTGATAACGATGGACTATACAAAGGCGCGGATGTTACGATTGATGCTGCCGAGCCGGGGCACGGAAAAGTGCATGAGATGACGGTTTCGATCCCGTACTCCCAGTGTAATCACTGCCACAATCGCGGCATCTATTCGCTGAAGCAGATGAAGTTCATCGAAAGAGACGATCTTGACCCACACAAGATGCAATTTATGTCAGCACAAGAGCGGCGTGACAAAGACTATTACATCCCCATGGCACAATACGCATCGTGCGAGGTGACGCTGGACTGTATCGACTGTCACACCCACAACGAGATCATGGGGGACGGCGATATCTATCCTGAGAAAAAAGCCGCGGTGGAAGTCCAGTGCGCCACCTGCCATGGTACCATCGAATCGCCGCCGGAGTTTGCGGTGATCAAATCGCTGGAGCAGGAAGATGTGTTCATCGCAGATATCAACGAACACCTCTCACCACAGGTTGGCGACACCGTGGCGGTGACTAAGCGCGGAACACTGTTTCCGTCGGTGAAAAAAGTGGACGGACGTTGGCAGCAGACCTCCAAAGTAGATGGGACGCTCTATCCGATTCCGCTGGCACACGGTTCCACCTGTACCCAGAAACTGGAGGAGCAGGATTCGCCAAGTTGTCACCAGTGTCACGATGTGAGCGATAAATCAGATTTGATCGGAATGAAATGATGAGCAAAGAACAATTAAATAGCAATATATCCGAAGATGGTTCTCGCCGGAGTTTCCTGAAAAAGGTCTCTGGCCTTGTGCTGATTGGCGGAGTGTTATCACAGGGATGGTTTGCGTTCAAATCATTAAATTCACCGGGAATCCAGCAAGCTGTCAATCGCTATAAACTGGGACAACCTGAAGATTTCATAGACGGATTCACATTTATCGAACACGCAAAAGTCTTTGTGGAGAAACGTGGTGATGAATACTCGGCGCTCTCAGCGGTTTGTACTCACCTTGGTTGTACAGTAAAAAAAGAAAATTCGGGAAATACTCAACACTTTCAGTGTCCGTGTCACCGTTCAAAATTCAACGCAGATGGTAAAAATATCCAGGGCCCTGCAACCAAACCGCTGCAGTATCTCGAACTGACAATCAGTCCTGATGATGGGCAGCTGATGGTGGATTTAAGCAGTCCTATTGGGAACCGGAAGGCATTGGTCGTATAATCTATCCTTACTTGCATGCCTGATTAAAGTCCGATTCATAATAAATTTCATTTATAGAACTACTACATTGGGTTCCGTGGGGAATTCGAAACTTCCCCGGCAAGCCGGGGTCAAACAGTCGAATTCCTCTGCCCGTCACCCAAAGTCGTTCACACAAAAGGAATGTTGAGGCCCTTAGATACACCTATTTATATCGGCGGGACGGTAATTCGAATAGCCTGAGTGGAGTAGTTTTAGTAAACGGAATCTCATGTGGTTTTTGGTGCCAGCATTTTCCCACTTTTGGTATCCGGTTATTAAATGTAACAATTTTCATCTTCTTTATTATTTAGAGAAGTATCGCAAATGCCGGATTTAAAGGGTTTCATCACTTCCTGTATTTACCGGAATACATTTTGCCCTTTGTGTTGTTTGAGAATTTTCTATCCGAATACCTGCACATTTCCCATTCGTCAATACCATCAAAATTACGGATGAGTTACCACAATTAAGCAAGATTGCAGGAGTGAATTATGGGTGAGAACGGAACCGGAAAGGGTATGTCCCGCCGGAAAATCTGTAATGACAATTGAAGGGCTATTAACTGGTGAAAAACTCCATCCGCTGCAGGAGGCATTTGTAGAGAAAGATGGGCTTCAGTGCGGATTTTGCACGCCGGGACAGATCATGGCGGCCAAAGAACTGCTGGAAAAGAATTCGAAGCCGACCCGGAAGGAGATCCAGCACGGCATGGCAGGGAATATCTGCCGCTGTGCTGCTTATCCCAAAATTATCGAATCGGTGGAGTACGCCGCCGGTATGAGTAACTCGAAATAATTCCAGGTCAAACCCGGAGAAAATAATGGCAAAGAAGATTGTAAAATCACGGTTCTACTTCGAAGAGGGATTTCAGGAGCAGCTGGCTGAGGTTTCAACCGATAGTCCCGAATCGTGGGGTGACAATGATACGCTGGAAATCGTCGGAAAGCCGGTTTCCCGCGTCGACGGATACGACAAGGTGAGCGGTACAGCCGTCTATGCCTTCGATAAAATATTTCCGAACATGACCTATGCAAAAACACTCCGCTGTCCTTATCCCCATGCGAAAATTCAATCTATCGATACCGCGGCGGCGGAAAAGGTGCAGGGTGTCCTGAAAATTCTTACACACAAAAACGCACCCAAAATTCCGTGGTACGGGATGAGTTATTTGTTCGATCCGCACCTGCGATTCGAGGGCGATGAGGTAGCGGTTGTGGTCGCCGAAACCGAACAGATTGCGGAAGATGCGCTCAAGTTAATCCAGGTGGAATACGCGGAGCTGCCGTTCGTCATGGATGCCGGGACCGCCATGGAAGACGGTGCGCCGCAAATCCATGATTCCGGAAACATTGCAATCGGAGAGATCGTCGGCAGATCGGAAGAGCAGATGCTGATTACCAACGGCGCACGGGGCGAGAATCCCGACGGATACTCGGTGCAGACGTTCGGTGCGCAGTTTGCCGATGTGTCGGTGGATACGGAGACCGGAATCGTGACGGTCAATCGGATCGTGGCCTCGCACGACATCGGTCGCGTGCTGAACCGAAAAACCCTGGAGAACCAGTTCCACGGCGGGATGATTCAGGGCATGAGCTACGCGCTGATGGAGGAGCGGATCATCGATCAAAATACCGGCAAGGTGCTCACCACAAACCTCCACAACTATAAGCTTCCCACGGTGAAGGACATCCCGGAGATGGAAATTATCATTGTGAGCGAGTCCGACCCGCTGGTGAACAGCACAGGCGTCAAGGGCATCGGCGAACCGGCAATAATTCCGACGGCCGCAGCCATCGCCAACGCGGTGTACAACGCTATCGGCGTGCGGATTAAGAGCCTGCCGATTACACCGGATAAGGTGTTGAATGCGCTTTATGGATAAGAATACAGAAATAGCACGCAGAAAAAAAAGAACACGGATGAACACAGAAACAAGGGGTTTACACGGATATAACCGGAATTTGGATTCACATGTATATCTGTTAATCTGTGGTTATCCGTGGTTTCAGTGTCCCCCGGTTTTCAGGGGGCTGCGTTCCATTATTTTTTAACAAAAATACCAGGATATCGTTATGCGGAATTTCAAATATTACCAACCGAAAACACTGGACGAAGCCAGCACGCTTTTCGCAGAATCAGGAGCCAATGCTCTGCCCATGGGGGGTGGAACGGATCTGTTGGGAATTCTTAAAGAGGACATCGCCGGTCCGGAGAAGGTGGTGAACCTCAAATCCGTCCCGGGGATGCGGGAAATTCAGTATTCCAAAGATGACGGACTCACCATCGGCGGGCAGGTGACGATTACGGAGATCGCCGAGAGCGACTCTATACCAGAGCAGTACAAGATTCTGACCGAAGCGGCAAATGTCATCGCTTCGCCGCAGCTGCGAAATGTGGGGACACTGGCCGGGAATGTCTGTCAACGGCCTCGTTGCTGGTATTATCGCGGGGATTTCGACTGTCTCCGGAAGGGTGGGGATGTCGGTTTTGCAGTGGGTGGTGAAGATAAATACCACTGCGTCATCGGCGGCGAGACACGCGGGTAGCAAGATGCTGGTGCTGGGGGACGGGAACATCGTTGGAACGATCGGTGGCGGAAAACTGGAAAGGGATGCGATTGCCGAGGCGTCCAGGGTCTCTTCCGAACAGGGAATGGTGGAGAAATCTTTCGTGCTGAACGAAGAGAACGACATGCTCTGCGGCGGGAAGGCGGAACTGCTGTTTGAACCGGTAGGGTTAAAAGAACACCTGGTCATCTTTGGTGCGGGACATATCGGACAGGCGCTGGCACCGCTTGCCAAGCAGGCAGGATTCCGGGTGACCATAGCAGACGACAGGCCCGAGTATGCCAATGCGGGTCGGTTCCCAGATGTGGATGAAATTGTTTCAGAAGAGTATCCGGCGATCTTTGAAGGTATATCATTGTTCGAGCGAAGTTATGTGGTCATTGTGACCAATAAACATGTCTATGATGAAGAAGTTTTGCGTTTTGCGCTGGACCAGCCGTACAAATATATCGGCATGATTGGCAGCAGGAACAAATCCCGGAAGGCGCTGGATCATCTCCGGAAGGACGGCTTCAGCGAGGAACTGTTGTCCACAGTTCATACGCCGGTGGGACTGGATATCGGAGCCGAAACGCCGTTTGAAATTGCTGTCAGCGTCCTGAGTGAATTGATTGCCGTGAAGCGGGATGTGGATACAGATTCGCTCTCGATGAGGTTGCCCAAAGAAGTTCATGCGAAATAACATCGCCGGAATCATCCTGGCGGCGGGAAAATCGAGTCGGTTCGGCGCTCCCAAGGTACTGCAGTCGTTTTTAGGTACACCGTTCATTCTCCGTATTTCAGATGCTTTACAGAGTGCAGGGATCCCCGATATTTTGCTAGTGCTGGGACATGAATTCGAACAATTATTCCCAAAAGTCCCTTCCAAAGACTCTTTCCAAATAGTTGAGAATCCCGATTACGAGTTAGGACAGTTCTCTTCGCTTCAGGCCAGTATTCGTAGTTTGCCAGCAGATGTTGCCGGAACAGTTATGTGCCTTGTCGATCATCCGCATATAAGTGTGGGTACTTACCGGACTGTTGTCACTGCAGCACGGCAGGATCCCGACACCCGTTCTTGAGCGCTGGCAGCCCTGAGAGGGCTGCCAGCGCTAATTACCTTCTAAACGTTTGCACCGCGATTTTAAAA
>JAANXI010000034.1 GCA_018263365.1 Fidelibacterota bacterium
GAGCGCGAAGGCTCCGTGAAATCCTCGACAGACCCTCCGGGTATGCCTTCGGTTTCCCAAAACCCTTTTCATCTCAACATCTTGGCACATCTCATCCACAACAATCGCTCAATTTAGGTATTAGGAACGTAAGCTCCTTCACTGACAGGAGAAGAAATTTTCTCGTAACTCATTTAGGCTGTTCTGGGCACGGATTGAGGTTAGATTTACCGCCCAGTACTCCCAAACCCTCCGATGCCTCGTGTCGTATCGGACAGTTCTTCAACCAGTTCGTAATGAATCGGTGAGCCGTCCATAGCGACAAGCTGAAAGAGTCGCTGTCCTTCTTTCACGACATACGGTTCCTCTTTAATGTTGTCACAATACGCCATAATCTCGCCGCGATACCCGGCGTCGATGAGACCGATAGCGTTACACATGCGAAGCGGCGTTTTGGAAATACTTGATCTTGAAATGAGCCAGTAGGGCTTGTTTTCAGCTGTCTCACAGGCGATGCCCAGTTTGATTGGTTTCGTTTCGCCGGGCGCAAAAACTAATTTCTCCGGACAGTACAGATCGAGTCCGGCATCTCCGTCGTGAAAATGGCCGTGATCTTCGTAATATCTGCGAACCGTTTCGTTCAGTGGTTTGATTTTGAGGTGCATCATCTTTTATTAAAATTTCTCATGATTTATCCCCGCCTTGAATGCCAGGGCTATTCACTAAATTAAATAAGATCAATTTTGCGCCAGCGATATCAGCCACTCTTCGACATGCTCAGAGTGACTGGTTTTATATTACAATTTGCGTTCTCTTTTTGTCTTATCATATTTTTTTTACAGTTAATCTGCGGTTATCCGTTGTTTCATCTTCAACTGGAGCGTCTTCCGGCGCGTCAACTTCACCGGGAGGAGTCCCTTCCGGGATGTGCTACCCCGTGATCCGCTCCAAAATCCCAATCGCCACCTCCTTGCTTCGCACGCCCACCTCTTTGGTCGGGCCGACACAGCTGGGGCAACCCTCTTCACACTTGCAATCTTTGATCACGTCCAGGGCCCGCTGCAGCAGGATGTCGTGCTCGTCAAATAGTTCGGGACTGAACCCGACGCCGCCTGGGTAATTATCATATAAAAAGATCGTCGGCTGAAAGAGCTGCAAATCGGTGACGCTCATTTCGGTCTCACCTTCCGCGCCGTTCGGCGAGGAGTACACGCCCCGTTCAAATCCGGTACTCCGCACATACCATTCGGCGGATTTGTCGCCAATTGCGCGATCGATATCGGATATTTCGCACATCAGGCTCAGTGAAGCGACATAATGCAGCACATACGACATTCCCAAAATCCCATCGATAATATCCGCGCGCTGATACGATAGCTGTTCCAAAATTTGTTCCGGTATGGTGAACCAGTAAGCCGTGGTATGCATCTCCTGATCCGGTAGCTCGATCTTGCCGTAACCGACGTTTTCCGACGTATAGAATTTGATCTTTTTATATCCCACTGATTTGGTTACCACATGCACTTCGCCGTGCTCCACCTGGATTTCTCCGCTGAATTTGTCCTCAAATTCATCGAGGATGCGCACATTGGTATAATCGATGGCATCGGTAAAATAATCCGAATCGGTCTCACGAACGTACGCCTTCCGGTTCTCCCAGTCCAGCTCCTCCACCACAAACTGGTTGCCTTCGGCGAGATAGATGGCTTCGGGATAGATTGTTTGGGGGGCGCTATTGTAATCCACCTCCGCGAGAATCCGGTTGTCGTCGTCCCGGTTCACCACCACAAAATTTTCCTCGGCAATGCTTCGCAAACTGACATTCTGGGCGGGATAGGAATCTTCAGTCCAGTGCCACTGGTTCTCCATAAACCGGACCACGCCGTGCTCCTGCAGGAACTCCAGCATTGCTTTGACGTCATCATAATCAATTGCGCCGAATCTTTCACCCTCCCTAAACGGGAGTTCAAAGGCAGCACATTTCATGTGACTGAGAAGAATGGTGATATTATTGGGATTAATCAGCGCATTTTCCGGCGATTTTTCGAAGAAGTACTCCGGATGGGTGACGATGTATTGATCCAGCGGGTTGCTCCGGGCCACCAGAATCGTCACCGAATCCTTGCCTCGTCGGCCGGCGCGTCCCGCCTGCTGCCAGGTGCTGGCAATGGTGCCGGGATAGCCTGCGATAATGCAAATATCGAGGCTGCCAATGTCGATACCAAGTTCCAGTGCATTGGTACTGACGACCCCGGTGATTTCGCCCTCGCGGATGCCTTTCTCGATCTTCCGGCGCAGGTTCGGCAAATACCCGCCCCGATAACCGGCAATCTTTTCCGGCTCACCGAGTTTGCGGCCGAACTTATCTTTGAAATACTTGGTCAGCACCTCCACATTGAGGCGGCTCAGGGCGAAGATAATAGTCTGGATGTCGTTCTCCAGATACGGTCGCGCCAGGTTCCGCGCCTGCTTGATGTAGCTGGCCCGGATGCCCAGTTCCTTGTTCACCACCGGCGGATTATAAAAATAAAACGTTCGGTTGGAGTGCGGTGCGCCGTTGTTATCGATGAGGCGAAACTCATTTTCGACCATTCGCTCTGCCAGCGGTTGAGGATTTGCAATTGTAGCCGAGCAGCACACAAATTTCGGATTCGCTCCGTAATGGCTGCAGACCCGCTTTAACCGACGAATGACATTTGCCAGATGACTCCCGAACACACCACGATAATAGTGCAATTCATCAATGACAATATATTCCAGGTTCTGAAACAGTTTTATCCACTTGGTATGGTGTGGTAAAATCCCGGTGTGCAGCATGTCGGGATTGGTGATGACCACATGCCCCTGGGAGCGAATGGCCTTCCGGGCGGACTGTGGCGTATCGCCATCATACGTGAAAGTTTTGATCTCCAGATTCGGGTTGTCCGGTTCCTCCGCTTCCAGCGCAGTAATCATCTTGTGAAGTTCATGCATCTGATCCTGAGAGAGCGCCTTCGTCGGAAACAGGTAGAGCGCCCGGGCAGACGGATTTTCCAGCATCGTCTGCATCACAGGCAGATTGTAGCAAAGCGTTTTCCCCGAAGCGGTGGGCGTTACTACGATTACATTCTCATCGTTGGAGAGGGCGTCGTATGCTCCCCGCTGGTGGCTGTAGAGTTGCTCAATTCCCCGTTGTTTCAACACAGAAACCAAGCGGCCGTCCACATTGCCGGGAAAACCCGCATATTGGGCTTTTTTCTGCGGATATTCTTTCTTGGCGGTCACATTAAACCGAAACGGCTTACTGCCTTCGAACCTGTTCAGAATTTCGGGGATGGTGAGCGTCTGTTCCATAGATTCCAGTAGTTAAGGATTATAAGTTCCTATCCTGAGCAGTTTTGCTGGCCGGGATAATTCATGAATTTCCTTTGTAAGAAGCACTGGCATACTTTCTAGGGTGTCACTGATAGAAAGAAGCCACTCTTCAACGGGCTCAGGCCTGCTCCGATATATCGCAGAGTGACACACCGAGGCGTCATCCTGAGCCTGTCGAGGGGTCAACGCCGGACCAGCGCTCAACCACTCGCATAGAAGCATTTCGACGAATTTTACGGTTCTGGTTGGTAAAATTCATGAATTATTCCAGCTAGAGGAAATTCTTCAGCAATTCGCGGACCTGTTCGGCCGTTTGGTAAATTTCCGCGCGCAACCCGACCTCTCTGGCCGCAGTGATATTTTCTGATTTATCGTCAATAAACAGCGTGCTTTCCGGATCAAGCTGATACTCGCTCTGTGCGTATTTGAAGATTTCCGGGTTGGGTTTTCGCAATCCCACCTGATATGACAGGAGAGCATCATCCGCCCAGCTGATAAGCCCGAACTGTTCCTCAATATACGGGATATCAATCGCATTTGTGTTGGAGAGAATAATAACCCGTATCTCCGGCCGGAAGGCGTCGATTACCTGGATTGTCTCCTCCATCCGGGAGAAACTGGCGCCGTAAATGGTGCGGACTTCATGTAGTTCGATGGGCTCCCGTAATTCGAGGTCTGCGGACATCTGCCTGAGAAAATCCGGAGGATCAATGGCCCCGACTTCCAACTTTCGGTGTAACGGATGCGCATCCTCGAAATACGGAGATAATTTGGTTCTGGAGACCTGGAGTTGCTGCTCTAATATTTCAAGCGCCCGGTTACGGTCGACGCTTACAAGGACATTGCCGAGATCGGTAAGAAGAACCGGTCTGTTCACCACGATGCGGGGCTATTCCTGATCTACTCTGCGCTTATCGACCTCTGGGAGAATACCCAGGGAAAACGAGTGTAGCAGTTTCGAAACGGTATCTTTGGGAGAACGCTGGAATTCCTCCGCTTTGTCGTACCCGTGCACAATGAAATAGATATTTTTATCGAAAAAATTGGTGACCCGCTGCCAGAATTCACTGACCTGATACCATTCGAGGCTGGACGTCACCACGCCCTCCTCCATAACAAAATCCCACAGGTTTCTGCGGGCCAGAATAATGGCAAACACTAATTCGTTCAATGGCACATCTTCTTTCCGGCGCTGGGCCCCGATTTTCATCAGAAAGCGGGCCGTTTTTTCTGCATCGTATTCATCGTTCATATATTTGCCGAGATGGCTATAGACCTCCCGAATATTTTCTGCAAGTTCAACGTCATCTTTCTCATGATACGCCGGTGTTGCCGGATGCTGCTTCAGATTTTTCAGCCACTGTTTTTCCAGTCGATCCGCCTGGCGTTCAACCAGCCGGACGAGTCTGTCCGATAACATAATTCCTCCTTGTCCACAGTATTACCTGCGCATAACCGGCAATTGGTTAGCGTCCCTATAAGTAAATGTAATGTACCGTCAGCCATTGTTCAATACTCTTCGAATCCATACCATAATTACCCGCACCGGAATACTCCCATAGAGGAGCAGGCCAATCAACAAATTCAGCAGTTGATGATGGATTCGATTGTAATGTTTTTCGAAGAACCGGAAGAACCCCACATGCGAAAACACCACCATGAGCGCCTTATAACTGTTAACGCTTGCGCCCTTGATATGTGTGACCTTCGCCTCCGGGAAAAAGACGATACGGAATCCAGCCTGTTTCACGCGGAAGCACCAATCCACATCGTTGAAAAACATGGGGAAATCCTCGTCGAAATATCCCACCGATTCCAGCACCATCCGGGAGGTAAAAAGGGCTGCGCCCTGAGGCTGATCGACTTCTCTGGTTTCCCGATGATCGAAATCGCCCATCTTCCAGCCGTTAAACAGCGCACTGTTGGAGGCCACTTTATTGATGCCAAAGATGTTAAACACCACATCCCGATGCCGTGGAAAACGTCTGCAGGAGGGCTGAATCGTCCTGTCCGTGTTCAAAAGCTGCGGGGCAACTACGCCAACTTGTTCTTCGGTTTGGTAAAACTCCGTTAATTTTTCCAGCGTTCCGGGGGCGACTTTGGTATCCGGATTCAAAATAAATACATATTCGCCGGTCGCCTCGTGTAGTCCCTGACTCAGCGCCGGGGCGAAATATCGATTTGATTCATTGGCGATAATCCGGAGATTGGCGGTATTACTTCGAAAAGCCCGGACTTCTTCAAGAGTATCATCGGCGGAATTATTATCGACGATAATGATTTCTTTGGAAAACGAATCTGAGTAACTACTTATAGATTGCAGGCAATCGCCAATGTATTCCTGGCTGTTATACGTAACAATAACAATGGAAAGGGTGAGCTGCATTTACTCCCGGGTGCGATCCGATTCCCGCTTCGCCTCGATTAGTTCTTTGAGTTCGGCCTGTTCGGTTTCAATATGTTCCAGCTCGTCGGATTTATTCCGCATCAGCTCCAGCACCTGATACGCTTGCTCGTACAGCCCCTGATTTTTCAGGACCTCTGCGAAGGTGAAGGTGGCCATACGCTCGGTAATCTTAATACTGTCCTGTTCGGGCATAAACCCGGTGGAATCGATTGCAGGCGCTTCCCGGACTGGTTCCTCAGTTTCGGATGGAATTTCCGATGTTTCAGACTCCTCAACATCAACCTCTTCCTGTACCTCCTCGATCTCATCCGCTATTTCATCGTACAACGAATCAGGGGCCTCCCCTTCAACCTGTTCTTCGCGGGATTTAGCTCGCTTCTCCCGGAGTTCATCCCGGATCGCATTAATGGTTTCACGGGAGACTTCTGCTGTATCAAAATCCTCGCCCAGACGGGATCGGAGTACCTCCATGACACTTTCAATCTCTTCCGGTTCAACGTCAAAGATATCGAAATCCAGGCCTTCATCTTCTTCGGAGTACTGGAGGACATCGGCGGCCGTATCAATCTGCTTCGTCTCGTCCCCTTCCGGCTTTTCAACGGTCAGTTCCTCCCCTTCTTCCAGAACCTCTGCTTCAAATTCCGGCGGCGTAAAATCCGCGCCATGTTCCGCTTCTTCCTCTTCTGTCTCCTCAGAAATATCTTCGGGTTCTGAGATTTCCTCCTCTTCCGGTTCTTCTTGCGGTGCTTCAACGATCTCCGGCTCAGGCTCCGCCTCTTCCCTGGCGGAAAGTTCCTCCAGCCTGGAACCAGCTAACGTATGTTCGCTGTCGACTGCCAGAATGAGCCGGGCCGCAGTGCGGACCTCTTCATCTGCCAATTCAATATCGTCCAATTCGAGCAGATTTACTGCCGCATTCAGCGCCATGTGATCATTGGACATGGTTCTCATCCAGCAGGTTTTGGCAAACTCCGGCTCTCCACGTTCCCGTGAAATTTTTCCGAAGACGAACCATCCCGTGGCAAATTCCGGATATTGCTCAAGGCCGTCACTACAAACCTGATACGCTCCCGCCGTATCCCCACCGCGCAAGAGCAGGTCGGCGTAATAGGCAAATATGGGCGAATCCGGGTTGGATTCGAAATGCTGTTTCACAAATTTCAATGAAAGTGCCATTATATCACCTGTTATAGGGGTATATTTCCATGTTTTTTTCGTGGATTGGAATCCACTTTATTCTCCAGCATCTCAAGTGCGCCGATCAATTTCGGTCGTGTTTGATGTGGTTCAATGATGTCATCGATAAATCCCCGCTTCGCTGCAATATACGGATTGGCAAACTTATTCCGAAATTCTTCCGTTCGTTGCTTTGTGACGGCATCCGGATCGTCCGCTTCGGCAATCTCCTTGCGGAAAATAATTTCGACCGCACCCTTTGGGCCCATCACCGCAATTTCTGCGGACGGCCACGCGTAATTCATATCACCGCGAATATGTTTTGAATTCATAACATCATACGCGCCGCCGTAGGCTTTACGGGTAATGACGGTCACCTTCGGGACGGTCGCTTCGCTGAAGGCGTACAACAGTTTAGCGCCGTGTTTGATAATGCCACCCCATTCCTGCTCCGTCCCCGGCAGAAAACCCGGAACATCCTCGAACACAACCAGAGGAATATTAAAAGCATCGCAGAATCGGACAAACCGGGCGCCTTTCATCGCGCTGTCGATATCCAGCACGCCGGCCAATACTGCAGGCTGGTTTGCAACGATTCCCACGGGCCTGCCGTCCAGCCGGGCAAATCCGACAATGACGTTTTTGGCGTAATCGGTGTGCACCTCAAAAAAGGATTCTTTATCCACGATTCGCGAAATTACATCGTGCATATCGTACGGTTTGTTCGGGCTTTCCGGCACCAGTGTGTCCAGTTCCTCATCCATTCGATCCGGCGAATCATCCGTCTGAATTGCGGGCGGATCTTCCATATTATTTTGCGGAATGAATCCCAACAGCGTCTTGATGCCTTCGATAACATCCACTTCGTTATCCAGTGCAAAATGGGCGACTCCGCTTTTGGTGGCGTGCGTTATCGCTCCGCCCAACTCCTCCGAGGAAACCTCTTCATGAGTTACGGTTTTCACTACGTTGGGCCCGGTGACAAACATATAGCTCGTATTTTTGGTCATGAAAATAAAGTCAGTAATTGCCGGGCTGTACACCGCTCCCCCGGCGCACGGGCCAAGGATCGCGGAAATCTGGGGAATAACTCCGCTGGCGAGAGTATTTTGTAGGAAAATATCCGCATAGCCTCCCAGGCTGACGACCCCTTCCTGAATCCGGGCGCCACCAGAGTCATTTAATCCAATTAGAGGCGCGCCGGTTTTCATGGCGAGATCCATTATCTTCACGATCTTCTCTGCATGGGCTTCGGAGAGCGACCCACCCATCACGGTAAAATCCTGGCTAAACGCAAAGACTTCCCGCCCGTTGACCAGGCCATAACCGGTGACCACTCCGTCGCCGGGAAACTTTTTCTTCTGGAGCCCGAAATTGTGGGACCGGTGCTCCACCAGCATATCCATCTCTTCGAAGGTGCCTTTATCGAAGAGCAGCTGGATTCGCTCACGGGCGGTCAGTTTGCCCTTGTCATGTTGCTTGTCGATGCGTTCCTGACCGCCACCCTGCCGGGCATCGTCCTTGCGCTTCCGAAGTTCGTCTATCTTTTCGTGATTGGACATAATCCTTTGGTGTTGGAGTTAAATCAGTCCTCGATTCACAAAACTGGTATAGTCATCGCCTGCAATGATAATATGATCATGGACGGGAATATCCATCAAGTCCCCTGCCTCGCGTAGTTTTTTGGTAATTTTAATATCATCGGGGCTCGGTTCGGGATTGCCGCTGGGGTGATTGTGCAACAGGATAATGCCCGCGGCGCTCTCCGCGATAGCCTTTTTAAAGACCTCCCTGGGATGCACCAAACTTGCGGTCAGGTGTCCCTTACTCACGACAAAATCGCGTTCAACATAGTTGGAGTTGTTCAGAATGATGATGCGGAATTCCTCGTGTTTGAGGTTCTGCATCAGTGGGATATATTTCTTGGCGATATCTTTGGGAGATCGGACGGAAATCTTATTCCGGGATTTCCGATCGGATTCCAGTCGCCGTGCTAGTTCAAACGTGGCTAACAGAGTGATTGCCTTTGCATCACCAATTCCGGCGAACTCCTTCAGGTCCCCGATATTGACACTGGCCAGATGCGTAAGCCCGCCCGATTCCCTGATCATCGTTTTGGCAAGATCAACGGCTGTGATATTTTGCGTCCCTCCACCGATTACAATCGCCAGTAATTCTGCCACGGACATCTGATCCGGGCCGAGTTTTGCGAGTTTTTCGCGTGGGCGTTCCTCTTCGGGCCAGTCGGTGATCTTTCCATGATACGCGGACGGATCTTTGAGTTGGTCAGCCATCAATCGGCGCGGTTTTCTTCCACCCAATTACGCACATATTCGACAATATCGCCGGTGGGAGTTCCCGGTCCGAACAGTTCCCCCACCCCCATCTCTTTCAGTTTTCCCATATCCTTTCCCGGGATAATACCACCGCCGGTCAGCAACACGTCATCCACCCCGTTTTCCCGCATCAGTTCCAGCGTTTTCGGAAAGAGCGTCATGTGGGCGCCCGAGAGGATGCCCAGGGCGATCACATCCGCATCTTCCTGGAGCGCAGCGTCCACAATCATCTGTGGCGTTTGCCGCAATCCCAGATAGATGACCTCCATCCCGGCATCCCGGAAGGCGCTCGCCATCACTTTTGCGCCGCGATCGTGTCCGTCCAGCCCCGGTTTTGCAATAATTATCCGAATTTTCCGATCCATAGATTTCCCCTTTATCGATTCCGACTATCCAAAATAATTGTAACAGGTCCCTCGTTGACCAGATGCACATCCATCGTCGCTCCGAACTCGCCGCTTTCAACGGGTACATCTTGCCGTTTCAAGTGCTCCATATAATATTCGTACAATTCGTTGGCCACATCGGGGGCTGCAGCATCCATGTAACTGGGACGCCGTCCTTTGCGGGTATCTGCGCACAATGTAAACTGCGAAATCACTAACGCGCTGCCGTCCACATCCTTGACAGACAGGTTCATCTTTTCATCTTCGTCGCTGAAAATCCGCAGATTAGCGCTCTTGTCGGCCAAGTAGTCGGCGTCTTCTTCGGAATCACCTTCCAAGACGCCCAGCAGGATCACCAAACCGTGATCGATAGCGCCGCTCGTGTTCCCAGAGATGTCCACCCGAGCGTCTCGAGCGCGCTGCAGGACGGCAATCATCAATCAAACCAGATGTTGTCTGTTCCGAACCGGTCCCGTAGTTTTGCGATAAGCTGGTGATCCGGATTCACAGTCAAACTGTTCGCCCGGACAACGCGTGTATTTTGTGTCGCGGTATTGATATGAAATAGCAGACCGCAGTCCCCGTCAAACCGGGCTGTCAGTCGCTTGAGATCTTCAACGTCCGTCACCTTCATCTTATCAACTTCCACGCTGATGTGCAGATTCCGGGCAAATTTCTCCTGCGCCTGTGCCAACGGGACGATATCCGTGGCGATTAGTTTGATTTGGTCGTCATCGTGGGATTGATCCGATACTCTGCCTTCGATAAATATCATTGCATCAGGTTTTAGCAGCTCTTTGACTTCTGCGTAGGTATCCGGGAAGACGACTAATTCTGCCTCGCCCTGCAAGCCTTCCAGCGTAACAAACGCCATCTCCTTGTTGCCTCGGCGGGTATAGTGGATTTTCATATCCGAAATCATGCCACCGACCCGGATTTTCTCCCTATCCTGCACGGATTCGGGATCGGCGATATCAATGGTATCGAATGCGTTCAGTGTGTCCTCATATTTCTGGAGCGGATGGCCAGTAAGATAAAAACCGATGAGCGCCTTTTCTTCTTTCATTCGTTGCTGTGCACCCCATTCGGGGATGTCCGGCAAGGACGGAGTGCTTATCACGCTTTCGACACCTCCCTCTGCGGTACCGAACAGATCGACCTGGGTGTCATCGCGCTGCGCCTGGTAGCGCTGCCCGAATTGCAGCGCCGCTTCAATGATTTCGTCGCGCTGGGATCGTGTTCCAGGCAAGGAATCCATTGCGCCAGCCTTATTCAGGCTTTCCAGTACTTTGCGATTTACTAATTGTAAATTGACCCGTTTTACAAAATCAAATACTGATTCATACGGTCCGTCTTCCTTGCGGACTTTGGCGATGTTTTCCGCCGCTTTCAACCCCACATTTTTAATTGCGTTCAGCCCAAAAACGACTGCATTGCCTTTGGGATAAAAGTTCGCCTCGCTGGAATTCACGTCCGGGGGCAATACCTCGATTCCCATCTTTCGGCAATCGTTGGTGAGGATGACCACCCGATCGGTGTCGGTCATTTCGCTTGTCAGGTTAGCCGCCATGAATTCAGCAGGATAGTAGGTTTTCAGGTAGGCCGTCTTATAGGCGATTTGAGCATACGCGGTACTGTGGCTTTTATTGAAACCGTACTGTGCAAATTTCACGATATGATCGAAGATCTCTTCAGCCGTCGATTTTTCCAGGCCGTTTTCGACGGCGCCCTCCACAAACTCGGAGGAGAGCCTGTCCATCACTTCCCGCTTCTTCTTCCCCATCGCCTTGCGCATAATATCTGCTTTGGCGAGGCTGAATCCTGCCACTTGATGCGCAATCTGCATTACCTGTTCCTGATAAACAATAATCCCATAGGTGTCCTTCAGAATGGGCTCAAGTGAGGGGTGAACATACTCGACCTCGGCGTTCCCGTGCTTCCGGGCAATGTAATCGTTGATCATATCCATGGGACCGGGACGATACAGCGCGTTCATGGCAATGAGATCTTCGAAGGCGTTCGGTTTGAGTTTGCGGAGGTATTCCTTCATCCCCGAGGATTCGAACTGAAAGACGCCAGTAGTGTTACCGTCTGCAAAGGTCCGGTAGACCTTCTGATCATCCATGGGAATGTTGTCGATATCGATGTCGATTCCGCGGGCATCGCTAACGAGGTCGACAGTATCTTTGATAACGGTAAGCGTCCGCAGCCCGAGGAAATCCATCTTCAGCAGGCCGACTTCTTCAAGGTTGACCATATCCCACTGGGTGGTGACGTCGCCGTCGGTGGATTTGTACAGCGGCACATAATCTGTGAGATCACCCGGCGCAATGACGACGCCGGCGGCATGGATAGAGGCGTGCCGGTGCATACCTTCCAGGACCCTGGAATATTCGATGAGTTTCTTGTGGTCTTCGTCCTCCTCTTCGACTTCCTGGAGTTCCTTTACCTGATCGATAGCCTCTTCGAGGGAAATACCCAGCGTATTCGGCACCAGTTTGGCGATGCGATCCACTTCGCCGTAGGACATACCAAGGACGCGACCGACATCTCTGAGTACCGCCTTCGCTTTCATGGTCCCAAAGGTAATGATCTGCGAGACGGAATCTTCGCCATACCGATCGCGGATGTACTCAATAACTTCATTGCGGCGATTGTAGCAAAAATCGATATCGATATCCGGCATTGAGACACGTTCCGGATTCAGGAAACGCTCAAACAGCAGGTCGTGCTTGAGTGGATCGATATCGGTAATACCAAGGGCGTAGGCGACCAGACTGCCGGCGGCGGAACCGCGTCCCGGCCCAACCGGGATGTCCTTATCCTTCGCGTACTGCACAAAATCTTTGGTAATGAGGAAGTAGCCGGCAAAGCCCATGTTCTCGATAATCCCGAGTTCGTGATCCATCCGCTCCTGAATTTCCGGAGCCATACCACCATAGAGTTCCCGCGCGCCGTCTTCGGTTAATTTGCGGAGATAGTCATCGGCATTTTGGACCTCTTCATCTTCGGGGATCGGAAATTCCGGCAGGAGCAAATTCCCCATGTCGATATCCACGTTACACATCTCGGCGATTTCCGCCGTGCGCTCCATCGCTTCGCCATCATTGGGAAAGAGATCGTACATCTCTTCCTGCGTTTTGAAGTAAAATTCAGGCGTGGCGTAACTGACGCGCTTGGTGTCCGTCACCAGTTTGCCGCTACCGATGCAGATCAGTGCATCGTGTGCGTTGTGATGCTCCTTCCGCATGTAATGGCTATCGTTAGTGACGATTAGCGGGATACCGGTATCCTTGGAGAGTTTGCGCATCCCCTCGCGGACGATATCTTCGGCTTCGATAAAGTGGCGCTGCAGCTCCAGAAAATAATCCCCCTGAAAGATCTCGTAGTGCTCCAGCGCTTCTTTTTTGGCACCTTCGTAATCGTCATTCAGGAGTTTTTCCTGCACGGCCCCTTTCAGGCAGGCCGCTGAAGCGATCAAACCATCACTGTACTGACGGAGTAATTCTTTATCAACACGGGGACGATAATAAAACCCTTCGAGGTACCCGAAGGAGACCAGCTTCATCAGGTTTTTCCAGCCGGCCTGGTTTTTCGCCAGCACTACCAGATGATTGTATCCCCAGCCGCCCCGATTGGTCTTTTTCTTTTCGAACCGGGAATTCTGGGCGACGTACAGTTCGCAACCGAAGATCGGCTTGACGCCGGCGGCTTTTGCTTTTTTATAAAATTCAATGGCGCTGAACATATTGCCGTGCTCTGTAAGTGCCACGGCAGACATGTCATTTTTCACTGCCGCACCGACTAAATTTTCAACAGAACACGCACCATCCAGGAGACTGTAATCAGAATGATTGTGTAAGTGAACAAATTCAGACATGTGTTTCCGTCACTACAAAATTTTCGGGTTAAAAGGTTCCAATAAATACTGCCAGCAGACCGATGAACATATCTGCCTTCAAGATTTGGCTCAGATAACGATATTCAGAGGGGGTGTGTGAGCGCCATAACCGAAATATAATATAGAGAATTGGGACATCAACACCAACCGTTACCATTATCAAATATGCCTTGTTATAGATATTCAAAAGATAGGGGAGGAACACCCCAAAAATCAATACGAGAAACAGGGCAGTCGCAAAAATTTTTGCCGGATTTTCGCCAAACCGTATTGGCAGTGTTTTAGCTTCGATCGAAGCATCCCCTTCCGCATCTTCCAGGTCTTTGATGATCTCCCGGCCCCAGGTATAGACGAACGCAATAAACGCCGGAGGCCACGCCGCCCAGGGATGTTCAAACGCTGCGGCGCCGTACAGAAACGCGATACCAATCATCACCGAAACGACCACGTTTCCAAAGATGGGTTGGCGCTTCCACCACCTGGAATAGCCGACCAGCAGCACCATCGAAATCAGCGCGATAATGAGCGCAAGATTGTTAATAAATACCGAGGAAACGGCTCCGGTAATAAAAAGGATGTATGCAAAAATTCGGGCGTACGATCGCTTGATTTTTCCGGACGGCAACGGCCGGTCCGGCCGGTTGATTTTATCAATCTCATAATCGTAATAATCGTTGATTGCATTGGCGCCCCCGGTATAGGTGATGACGGTAACTACCGCTAACCATAATGCGTCAGATATCTGAAGATTTCCGGTCAGATATCCGCCTAACAGAATACCCAAAATCCCGATAAACACGTTCAGCGGACGCATCAATTTTATGTAGGCAAGGAGAGTTTGCATGAAATAAAATATAGGCGATCTGAAATGATAAGTAAAAGGGGAGTTGGAGAATTGTTATCCTGAATAATTCATGAGTTTTACAAGCCAGGTTCCTACAAACTGACGAAGTCCTTTTGTGCTAATGGCTTGAACAATGGTCCGGCGTTTAGCCTTCGACACGCTCAGGATGACGCCTCGATGTGTCACTCTGAGCCTGTTGAAGAGTGGCTTCTTCCTATTGTCAGTGACACCCTAGAAAGTATGCCAGTGCTTCTTACAAAGGAAATTCATGAATTATTCAGTTATGAGAAAA
>JAANXI010000035.1 GCA_018263365.1 Fidelibacterota bacterium
CCTGACCGGTGGATACCCCTGGACCCCCGGCGGGTATTTGACCATAATCGGACTGACTTCTCGTTAGTTTCTGCCCATCGTACAATTAAATGCACCCATTGCCATACAGGAAATACCACTGAGGAATTTCATCAATTTCAGACCGCCGGAACCAATTGCATCGATTGCCACCAGGATGTGCATTCGGCAAATTTAGGCGAAGAGTGCCGTCGGTGCCATATTCCGACTGACTGGACGGATTTGGATGCCCGGGAGCTCCACAATGGAACACTCTTTCCGCTCACCGGTATTCATTTGGCGGTCGATTGTGAACAATGCCACAGCACGGTTGAAGGACAAACCTATACCGGCACTCCGGTTCAGTGCGAAGATTGTCATATAGAGGATTACGACCCCCTCACCCAACCGTGGCATGAGGAGAAATTTAATTTTGTCATGACCTGCCAGGATTGCCACTTTACGGCGGGATGGCGGCCGGCGAATGCGGATCACGTGCAGTTTGGTCTGCTGCTTGAGGGCATACATGCACGAATGTCGTGCGTTGATTGCCATTTGACTTATGAATTTATAGAGCAGGATTGTTATCAGTGTCATCAGGCTGACTATGATCGCGGGCATAGTCAACAGGGTTACGAGGTTTCCCAGGATTGTTATACCTGTCATACGACGGGCGCCTGGAGTTTCGGAAATCACGATGCACTCTATTTTCCGATTTATAGCGGCGAGCATCGCGGCGAATGGGATGATTGTACCGTCTGTCACATCGAATACGGAGATTTTACCGTATTTTCCTGTGGATTAAACGGCGTTTGTCATGCCCATAATGAATCGGAAATGTACGATGAACACCGGGGTGAAGCAAGCGGGTATACTTACGAAAGCTCTGCCTGTTACGATTGCCATCCGGATGGACGAGAAGACGATTAAACCATGAAAGTGCAAATGAAATTATTTTATACACTATGCGTTTCACTGCTACTGCTCATCGCTGGCGCCGGTATGGCGCAGACCAGTGACAGCACGGAAGTCATTAGCGGGGAGATCACCTACATCAGCGCTGACCGTATTTTTGGCGAACCCGGTTCGGACAGCGGATTGGAACTTGGCGACACACTGAATGTCATCCGGGATGATGCCAAAATCGGGTCAATGGTTATTACCGCAATTTCGTCGAATTCCCATTCGGCACAAATCGTGGAACAATCCACGGACTTTTCGGTCGGGGATGGCTTGAAAATCACGAAAACCATCAAAATGGAACCGGAAGAGCAGCTGGGGAGGATTATCCCCCGTGATACGCTTGAGGCGGAACAACCGCCGGATACCATTACTGCAAAAGAGGAATATGCCGCTGAGCAGAAAAAACAACCAGATCGCAAGACGTTTCTACAGTCTTCCGGGAGCGTGACTCTCCGGTATTACGGAATTTTCAGCAATCGATCCGTCAGTACATTTCACCAGCCCGCCGCGTTGATCCGGTGGCGGGGTGAGGAAATCGGCGGTTCGCCGCTTCGGTTTGAATTCTATGGGAGAGCACAAAAGGATTTGGCAAGCGATCTGTCGCAACGGGGAGGGAACCGGCCGCTGTTGCGGGTCTATTCCGCTGGATTTACCTACGATGGCCCCGACACTGATGTCATCTGGCAGATCGGGCGTGTTTACCCCCGTAATGTCAGCGGTATGGGGACAATCGATGGTGTCATGTATGGCAGGGAGCACAATAATTTGAAGTACGGTGTCACTGCTGGTTTCCGGCCGGATTACTATAATAATGCTGTGAACACCGAAATCCTGAAGACCGGAACCTATATAGGGTGGAGCAACGGAGAATACGGCGCTGGTGGTTACTCCGGCGTTATGGCGTTTGTGGGCCAATACCGGAATGGCATGGTCGACCGGGAGTACTTTACTTTGCGGCAGTCCTATACTCCGATTTCTTCGCTGCGGTTAAGTTATGTTGGGGATTTTACCCTGGATCGAAATAATAACAGCGATCAAATCGGATTCTTCACTCCGTCAAATTCCTATTTGCGCCTCAACTGGAGTCATTTTTCCTGGATGCGGCTCTCTCTCCGATACAGCTACCGCAAGAGCATCCGGCTGTTTGCAACCCAGAGTTCCATAGCGGATTCAGACTATAATTACCAGTCCCGCCAGGGCATGAACGGTTCGATCTATTTTTCGCTTCCCTGGGATATTACTTTGTACGTGTCACAGAATTACCGGACGCACCAGACGGCGAGCAAGCCGGTGCTGCAAACATCCGGAGCGTTATATTTCCGGGATGTTCTGGATTCCGATATCCGGGTCAGAACCCGTTATTCCCACGGTTCAAACGAATTTTCGACCACGAACAATTATTCCGTCAGCGCGGATCGAACCCTGTGGAACAGCACATCTGTCGAGGCCGGATATGACTTATATCAATACACACTGCGCGGCCGCGCCTCCGCACGGAACCGACATAATTATAACCTGGATGTGAGGAGACAGATCTTTGAAAGTTCGTACTTCTCGTTCCGGTATGATTATTTTACGGATGAGAATTTCAGTACCCAGCAAGTGAGTGCGAGTCTGAGTTTCAATTATTAAACTGGTTATTCATACGCGTTGAGCCGGGAGCGTTGTAGTACCTATCAGCCATCAGTCTCTAGTGATTACGCGTTGACATGATGAGTGGGCGGGCGTATTTTTCTGCACAAATTTCGACAGGTTTATGAACACCTTGATTAATAAATATCGGGAATGGATTATTGGCGTTGCAGGCCTTCTGCTTGTGGGGATCTTTGTCTTCTTTGACGTTTTATATTGGGTCCCCTGGACACTGGTGAATCAGGAACAAAAAAAAGTTCGGCTAAATATTCAGCCGGGGAGTTCTCTGGGGACCATCAGCGATTCGTTGTATCAGCGCAACCTGATTCCCAGCAGGAATTCCTTTGAGTTTGCAGTGCGTTTGCGGGGACTTGAAACGGAATTGCAGGCCGGAGTATTTTCCGTAGAGCGTCCGGCGAGTTATAGGGATATCATTTACTCTCTCACCCATAGTGCTCCGGAAGCAGTGACCGTGACAATAGTGGAAGGGCTTCAGTCCCGTGAAATTGCGCGAATCCTGGGCAAAGAGCTTCTGTTTACACCGGAGGAGTTCAAGGAAGTGGTCGCCGATTCCTCGCTGGCAGCATCGCTGGGAGTCCCAGGACCTACACTCGAGGGTTTTTTATTTCCGGAAACTTATAAGTTTTTTGTGAACGAATCGGCGGAATCCATCGCGCGGAAAATGGTGAATCACTTCCATGAAGTGGTACCGGACACCTTTGCGCAGCGGGCGAAACAGTACGGTTGGACGATGTGGGAGGCGGTGACTATGGCATCGATCATCGAAGGCGAAGCCGTCCATGATGAAGAGCGGTCGACTATATCCAGCGTGTACCACAACCGGCTTCAGCGAGGGATGCGGTTGCAGGCTGATCCGACGATCCAGTTTATTATTGAGGACGGTCCCAGGCGACTGTGGGCGAAAGACCTGGAGATTCAGTCGCCATACAACACGTACAGAAACAGCGGATTGCCTCCGGGGCCGATCAATAACCCTGGGTTAGGGTCCGTCCGGGCCGCGCTATATCCGGCTGACACAGAGTATTTATATTTTGTCGCTCGCGGCGATGGATACCATACATTTACCAGAACAAACCGGGAGCACATCAACGCCAAGCGGCGTTTGCAAAGATTACGACGGCAGGTGAGTATGCAACAGAAAGACGGAGACAATTCAATCTGATTTATGGATGGTATTGAGCAGTTAAACGACGTACAGCAGGAAGCAGTCCAGCATACGGAAGGTCCGGTATTGATTTTCGCCGGTGCAGGCAGCGGCAAAACCCGGGTGCTCACCTCCCGAATAGCCTATCTCATCGCTGAGAAGAATGTCCCGCCATTTAACATACTAGGGGTCACCTTTACAAACAAAGCGGCCAGCGAAATGCAGGAGCGCATTGCAGCGATGAGTGGCCCGGCAGCCGAGGATCTGCACATGGGGACATTTCATTCTATCTGCGCTCAACTGCTCCGGAGGGAAGGCCATCATCTGGGATTTAACCGGTATTTCGGCATCTATGATGTGGATGATCAGGTGCAGGTGATCAAGAAACTGATGGAGCAGTACCATGTATCCACAGATATGCACAATCCGAAGACGATTCAGGGGACAATCAGCAACGCCAAAAACGCGATGATTTCCGCCAGGGAGTACGAGAAAAAGGCAAATAACATCTACGAAGAGAACGTGGCGACGATTTATACGGCCTACCAAAAAGAGTTGCGAAAAAACAACGCCATGGATTTCGATGATCTGCTGCTGAAGCCGCTAAAACTTTTTGAAAAGGAGCCATCAGTTCTGCAAAAGTATCGGAAACGCTATCGCTATATCCTGGTTGATGAATACCAGGATACCAATAAGGCGCAGTTTGAATTTATAAAACAACTGGGATGGGAGCACAAGAACATCTGTGTCGTGGGTGACGACGACCAGTCCATTTATCGCTGGCGCGGCGCTGACGTCCGGAATATCCTGGAGTTCGAGGATACCTTCCCGGACTGCCGGATATTTATACTGGAGCAGAATTATCGATCTACGCAAAGCATTTTGTCTGCTGCGACTGCCGTCGTTAAAAACAACGATTTTCGTGCAGAGAAAGATCTCTGGAGCGCCGGGGATAAGGGCGAAAAGATCGGCCTGATTGAGGCGTATTATGAACGGGAAGAGGCCAAACGTGTGCTGGATCAAATCCAGAAGGAGGTCTTTTCCAATAAGCGCACCTTCAACGATTTCGTCATCCTCTACCGGACGAATGCGCAGAGCCGGGCCCTGGAAGATATCCTGCGACAACACGGGATAAAGTACGTCCTGGTCGGCGGAACTAAATTTTACAGCCGAAAAGAGATCAAAGACGCTTTGGCGTATATCCGGGTGCTCGTCAATCCGGACGATTCGGTGGCGATGCGTCGGATCCTGAACGTGCCCACGCGTGGTATCGGCGCTACGACGGAAGAGCGGATCGAGAACTATGCGTTCGACCAGGGAATTACGTTCTGGTAATGGATGCAACAGGCCAGGGAAGTGAATATCCACTCTGGACTCACCGGCAAAGTGCTGGACTTTGTGGATTTCCTGAAAAAATATATGTCATTGCAGGATGAACTCCCCGTGCATGAGTTGGTAAGCGTGATGCTGGAGGAATCCGGCATCACCAAGCAGTATAAAGATGACGGAAGCGATGAGGCGCTGGATCGGCTGGATAACATCTACGAGCTCATCAACGGCGTGACCGAGTATTGCGAACGCGAAGAAGAACCATCGCTCGAGGGGTTCATGGAAGAAGTCGCCCTGCTGACCGACATTGATCAGTGGGATGAGGATACGAACGCCGTAACCTTGATGACGCTGCACAGCGCGAAAGGGCTGGAATTTCCGGTAGTATTTATCACCGGGATGGAAGATGGCTTATTTCCGCTGTCAAGAGCTGCGGAGGAACCGGAAGAACTGGCGGAGGAGCGGCGGTTGTTTTATGTCGGTATCACACGAGCACAGGAAAAAGTCTATTTATCGTTGGCAAAACAACGCAGCCGGTATGGGGAATCGATGTTGAATATGCCGTCCCGGTTTATCGAAGAGATCCCTGAGGAGCTTGTTGTGCGGGAATTTGCGGAAAGCCGGAGTCGAAGCAGGAGGCGATCGCGGCGTTCTGTCTCGCGAAACGGTTCTCGGAAATCATCAACTGTGAAGAGTAGAAAGAAATCATCAGGTAAGAAGGGTGGTTTGCAGGTGGGGGACTCCGTCCGCCATAAAATCTTTGGAAAAGGCAAAATCCTGGACATATCCGGAACGGGAGACAATCAAAAATTAACTGTCAAATTCACCGGGAATGTGAAAAAGAAACTGCTGGCGAAATATGCGAACCTGGCCAAGATCGATGGCTAAATTCCGGTACATATTTGTATTCATATGTCTCGCACTCAGTTACTCGCCGATTGTTGCACAATCCTCGCCGGAACAGCGCGCGTTTTTGTATGCCGATAAATTGTACCAGGACGGTTTCTACGAAATTGCCATAGAGCAGTATCGTCAATATCTCAGCGACTATCCCAGAGGATCACAACGCGCAGAGGCAGAGCTGCAAATCGGCCGCGCGTTGGTGGATCTGCAGCAATTCGATGCGGCCCGGAAGACGTTTCTCGAAGTCGATCTGGATTATCCCGGCACCCGTGAAGCACAGGCAGCATTGTGGTTGATTGCGACCTCATTTGAGCAGGAGGAAAAATGGGAACGCGCCGCAAAGGCATATCAGCGGCTGTTTCTGTATTATCCGGAAGGCGACAGCGCCAAATCCGCACTGTTGGAGGGCGCAGATAATGCGCTAAAAGCCCGGAACAGTGACCTGGCCGTCAGTCTGCTCAATGCTGTTGTGGATAATTTCTACAGTGCACCTGAGGCGATTGAAGCCCGGATACAACTCGCTGAAATCTACATACGAACAGGTGACCTGAGGCTGGCCTGGAACGAGCTGGACAAAGCACTCTACTCTTCGCCTACCGAGATTCAGCGGGGCAAGATACTGATCCGGCGCGCTCAGGTGGCGGAACGTCTGTTCGGACAGTCACGGGCAGAACAGATTTACAACACAATCATCGATGAGTTTAAGCGGGATACCCTTGCAGACAGGGCCATGCTGGAGCTCGGACGGCTGGCATTGGAACAACACCAGTATGAAACGGCCGCCGATTATTTTGAGGATCCCGAGGACTCGGACAGCCGAAAAATCCGGGTGAGTGCTTTGGAGAACCACGGTGATCAGTTTTGGGGACAGGAGCAGTACCAGCAGGCCGCTGACATGTATTCACAGGCGTTGCAGTTGACCAATAATTCCGGGGCTACCCAGACTATTCGATTGAAGTACGCATTGGCGCTGGAGCAACTGGAACGAGTGGCAGAGGCCTTTGAATTTTTCAGTGAGGTGTCACGGCAAGCAGAACAACCCGGCGATTCAACGATACGAAATATTGCCAACGATCATCTGGCGACAGTGGCTGCGCGGACCGGCGCTTACAGGAAAGCGCTCCGCGCTCTTCGCGACATTCGGGGCCAGGGAAACCCGGAAGCTCAGGCGAATGTGCTGCACCGGATGGGGGACATCTATTCGCATCAGTTAGAGGACTATCAGTCGGCCGTCGCCCCCTATCAAGCCATCGAAGATTCCTTCCCCCGGTACACAGCAATCGATAAAGTGCTGTTCTCGCTGGGCAAAGTTCAAACAGAACTGGAGCAATACTCCGAGGCAGAGCAGACATTCCGGAGATTGATGCAGCAGTACCCGTACTCATTCTGGCACAATGATGCAGAAGAACATCTCTGGTTTCTTGATCTTCAAAAAAGCACCGGACAGAATGCAAACTTTAACCGACTGGCAGAACTATTCGGAGAGCTCCTTCTGGAGCGCAATCCTAAGGAATTATATTACAAGTTAGGGATGATCTATTTCCGGGAGCAGCGAAATTATGAAGCGGCCATCCAGCAATTCCAATCGCTGCTGCAGGAAGATATTTCCCGGGGATTGCAGGATTCGATCAAATATTTTATGGCAGAAGGATATCGTATTCAGGGGCGGCTGGCCGCTTT
>JAANXI010000036.1 GCA_018263365.1 Fidelibacterota bacterium
GTGTCAAGTATCGAGGTTCAAGAGCCTCTCGCAAAGACGCGAAGTCGCAAAGAGAAAATATTTGCTAATTTGCGTTCATTTGCGGGTATTCGCGGTTCATTTTTTGCTGTTTTTGGTTCTTCATTTAGGTGACCTTATAAATGCTCACTGCAGATTTCCGACTGACCTTATTCCCTATACCCTATACCACTGTTTTCCATATTGAGTTATTCGTGCCATTTGTGGAGAGTATTTTTCTCAGTGCTTTTCGTTGTTGTATCCGCGTTTATCCGTTTTTTTCCGTGGAAATCGGTGTGATATTCTTTGCTTCCTCCTCGAAATAATGCCGGATGGTATTGGCATAATATTCCATATACGCCTGTTTTTCGGGGACAATCAGGATTTGTTCTTTATTGATTTTAATTATGCTTCGGCGCACCAACAATTCCACTGCCAGTTGTAGCGTTTTGTCCACTACATCCCCGCGAATCAGGTCCTTCTCGAACTCCACCAAATCGCGTTTCCGAAACCATTTTTCCGATTCCAGATGCTTCCGGCTGATAATTTGATTGGCGTAATCTTTTCCCATCAGGAGTTGGGCACCCTGCTCTTCTAGCGTCTCCAGATGTTCATGCATTAACCGCTGACACTCGGTTTTGCTGATGGATGTACCGGAGACCTGCGTCAGTGTGTACGACAGCAATGCGACCGGCGTTACGGGAACGATATTGCGAATCCGGTGCTGCAGGAGTCCCGCCACCCGTTTCAGATCATCGCGGCGCTCATGATAACTGTCCTTTTTTCCAAATTCAGACGGCGAAATCAGCGAATCCAAACTCACCGGTTCGCCAAATTGCACGCTCACATACCCGTGCTCCTTCAGCCGGCCAGTCAGCACGCGAAACGAGTTCACTACCAGCAGATAGGGCGATTTAATCAGGATAGTAATCAGCGACAGGAAGTGATCGCTCAGGGTCATCGTCTGCTTCCCTTCCTTCCATTCGCTGATAAGGGTTTTATCCTCCAGAATCCAATCGTAATTGATACCCACCGGGACAAAGTAGACATTTTCGGCATCCTGTGCATTGGCGGTTTCGGCAAGAATGTAATCCAGCAACCCGGTCTTTGGCGGACGAAACGTACCATCTCTGGAGAGTCCGCCTTCCAGGAAGATACCCTGTGTCACCTTATTCCTGCTAATAAGTTGTACATATTTTTGCAGGATGGTATGGTAGAGCGGATCGCGGTAGTTGCGGCGGATAAAATACGCGCCAAAGGACTTGAAAATCAGTTCCAGCGGAAACACGCGCGCCCACTCTCCAACAGCATAACTCACAGAAATATTTTCCAGCAACATGTACCCGACCACAATGTAATCGATGTTGCTGCGATGGTTCATCACGTACACCACCAGCGAATCATCCGGTATCTGGTGGATCTGGTCGCGACCTTGCTCATCGATGACCACTTTATACAAGAATTTTAGCAGGATGTTGGCGATGCTGTAGCCAAATTTATAGTACGAGAGCAGATTGAACGTCGGCACAATCTCGTCAATATACTCTTCCGCAATTTCGCGGGCCTCTTCGTAGGGAATATTCTTTTGACGCGCTTCTTCCAGGATCTGGTTGCTTACATCCCGGTCGTGGAGCAGCTGATCTTTGATAATGAGTTTATTGGTCAGTTTATACTGGTCAAACCGGACTTCATTTTTTCTGAGAAAACTGGTCACCGATCGCAAAAACCGTCGCTTGAAAAATGAGACCACCGCCCAGCGCAGCAGTTCGTATACGATTATGATGCCTAAAAAGAAGGCGATCCATTGGATCAGTGAAAATGTGATGGAAATGGCTTTTCCCATGGATTGGTTCCGGTGTTGTGCAAATGTGAAACCGCTTGAGAGGCGTTGATACTAAAATTGTAGAGAAAAAAGCGGTGAAACGCAAAAACAAAAGAGTAAAAAGCCAAGAAGAAAAATAAAAATACTTTACCGTAAAGACGCGAAATCGCAAAGAAAATAACAGTCCGCAGATTTCACAGATTGAATCAGATTAAAAAACAAAACGTGTCCACAAATTAACACGAAAAATCACGAAGACTCCAAGACTGATAACGCCGGTATAGGTTATATGGTAATAGGAAATAAGGTATACTGGGGTTTGTCAATGAAAAAAGGGTTTTGATAACTGATTACTGTTAACTGATAACTGAGAACGATAACACTGTAACACATCAGCACTCTAACACGGTTTTTAACCTGAACACTTGAACACAAGAACACTGTAACACTGCCGTTAAAACGACACTTTCACCTCCGCAAAAATCTGATCCTGCTTTGCCGTGCGACCGAAGGGTGAATTGTGCGGCCCCTGGAACAGCAATCCGCCGAAGGTCAGTCCAACCCCGTCTGCCATATCCCAGTTGAGGAAAGTGAGCGCAAAGGAATCACCGTCTTCGAAATTATACACGCCAATTACCTGGTAGGAGACGAATTTCATGACCTCCCACTGAGTGCGGACGGCGGTGGAAAAAGTTTGCTGTGGTGAAGCGCCCTGTGGGTTGAGTTGCTCAACATCCTTGTCATATTGAAATGTGAAATTATGCACTAATTGCCCGGTTAGGGAGATCTTGTCTGTGGGAATGTAATCAACCCCAACGACCGATTCGAGGTACGGATTATCAATGAAGGGATCAGATCCGTCCGGATCTTCTGTCCGGAAGTAAGCTGACTCGCCCTTAAACGCCCAGGACCCGAAGGTGGTGATGAAGTCCGCGCCATAGACATCAATGGGAAGATATTCGCCGTATAATACCGGCTGCCCGGCATGTCGGATTGTCGGTGATTGATCGTAACCGTGAAAGTAACTCAGTGAATAGTCCAGCGTGCCGACATACGAAGCGAGTTTCAGTCCGAACTGTGCATTGCTTAACCGGTTTTCCGGAGTAATCAGCGAATCGGTTGGCGTAGGCATTTTGTCCGGTTCGAAAAATGGAATGCCGACGGCTTGCAGTTTCACCGGTCCCAGATAAAAATTCCCGCGTGCCGCCATCACCGGGATACGGTAATCTTCGATCTCCGACGAAATATTTTCGTAATCCCAGGGATTGATATTGTCGGTGGGATTGACCCAGTCGGCGGTACCCCAGAAGATGAACTGCTGTCCCAGGCGAAAGTCGGCATGATCGGTGAAGATATCCACGTATGCCTCCACGGGATAAATCGTCAGACCGCCGCCGCGACCAGCGAACGGGGAATGCGCCGATTTGGCGGCATCGTAATTAAAATCCATGGCGGCGAAATAGGCGGCGTCCATGCCCAGGCGACCGTCCACCTGGAGCTGCAACCGCGCTCCGGCACGATCAAACCGTGCGGTATCATTGGGATTGACATAGCCAAAAGATTTCACATACCCGCTCAGATTTTGGGCGTGGATGTTTGTGATGGTTGCGCAAATGAAAATGGCCAGTAGCAGAGGGAAGATTTTATTGTAAGACATAGAACGTTCCTGACAAAGGTCAATCAATTGATTTTATTCGTGACAATAAAAAGCAACTCACCCCTGTATTTCCCCTCTCTTCGCAAGAGAGGGGAAGATACTAAGAAGATGATGCTGCGGGTTTTTACCCCTTCCTCTTTGGAAGAGGAAGGGGCCAGGGGATGGAGTTGCATGTTCACTCAATAAGGCCCCTCACCGCATCCGCTGCAGATAGCGCTGCGAAAAGAAATCCTCCGGGATGCCGGTGTCCGTTTGAATATCGTCGAATTCCATGATGCTGGTATGGTCGATTTGTACATCGTGCATCACCATGTTCGACTCGAAATCCACACCATTGACCTCCGTGTATTCTTTAACGTCGAGGACCTTTTTCCTCTGCAGCGACTCATCGAAATACACTGATTTCACATTGTTCAGTTTGTCCTGCAGGATAAAACGGATAATTTTGCCGTACCCGGTATCCTCGCGGATCTGGTCGGTTTTCGGAAGACACTCGATGACAAAGGTTTTCTGACCGGCAAAGGTCGTATCTGCCTGTCGCGTGTAATTCCAGTCCTCCAGTTCCGGGGAGCCGATGTCGTAATAGGTAAAATCCGATGACATAAAGTTCCCGCCGGAGCCGCTGGCGGCGATCCGTTTGACGCGTCGCAACGCCGGGAGATAGAGGTAACGTTCATCCTCGCCGTTGTCGTGCTCGATCATCAGAAATCCTGTACCCTCCACATCCGCCGGGTCGGTAAACCGCATCAGCATCCGCGTGTCGCCATCTTGCGATTCTTTGGAATAAAAATCGATTGTGCGCACCCTGGTTTCGCCGCGGCTGGTTTTGAGCGTGAGCGTCACCGTGGCTTGCATATCGTCCCAGGTGGACTGGTTCAGCATCCGCTCCATAATGTCATAGCCGGTGGGAGCCCGGGCAAATCCCAGCGATGTGATGAGCAACATGATGAATACAGAACTTGCGTAAGACAAATATCTCATGATATCCTCCTCAGGACTTTTCCGGAATCAGGGATTTTGGTTTGACGATCATGAAAAATGCCGGCAGGATCGTCAGGGCGCCGAATGCACTGGTCAGCATGGTCAGCGTAATCAGGATGCCCATGTGCGCGATAGCCACAAATTGCGACAGCGCGATGATGGAGAATCCCAGCGCCACGGTAATGGAGTTAATGATAATCGCCACCCCGGATTCGCGCATGGTCGCCGGAACCGCTTCATAAAAATCCAATCCTTCGCCGAGTTTGAGTCGATACCTGTGAATAAAGTGGATGGCGTAATCAATGCCGATCCCGATGGCGATGCTGGAGGTAACCATCGTTTCCAGGTTCAGGGGGATTTTAAACCAGCCCATGATCGCAAAATTCAGGAAAAGCGCAAAGAAGAGCGGAATGGTCGAGAAGATCCCAATGACCGGCGACTTGAACATGAAACTTGTCAACAGCCAGACCAGCAGCAACGAGACGATAATACTGTACACCTGCCCCCGGACGATCAGGTTATCCACCACGATGATAATCTTGGCCATGCCTGTAATTTCCGCCGTGGTCTCGGGAAAGAGACCACCCAGTTTCTCCGTCAGTTTTGCATCGATCTTCCGGAGGATAGACTGCTTATCAGTATTGATAAACACGGAGACTTTGGCGTTTTGATAGCCGTAATCCACCAGGTTTGCCATATCTTCCGGCTCGCCGGACATCTCGTAGAGCTGGAGGTACTGGGCCACTAATTGTCGTCCGGAAACGGTGTCCCGTACCTCCCGCTCTATCCACTCCCCATTTTGCTGTACCCACTCAGTACCTGTAACAATTTCCTGCTGATCCGGAATGCGGTTGTATGCCTCTTTGTCGTTGTGGAGCACTTTGTTGATTCGAGCGACAAAATCCGCCAGCGACTGCGCATCGCCCACATGTTCCAGCGTTTTTGCGTACCTCTGGAATTCCAGCATTCCTTTGAGGATATGCGGCGATTTGATTGCGCCCTCCTCCTCGCCTTCGATCATGATCTGGAATGCGGTGGTTCCGGCAAAGTGCTCGTTAACGAAATCGTTCGCCTGCCGCAGCGGATGGTCTTCCGGAAAATTTTCGATGGAAGAAAATTCGTGATGGAGATTGGTCATGCCCCAGACCGATACAAGCGCCACAATAATGATAAACGGAATAAACCCCCTCTCAAATTTGATGAGCGCGTTCCCCCACCAGGAAGCAAATTTCTGTGAAGCAAAAGATTTTTCCCGCTTACGCATCCATTTCGGCACCGGAACGATTGCGAGCCATGCCGGGAGCCAGGTCAGGGAGATCAGCAGCGCAAACAGAACGCCGATAGAGGTGAAAATTCCCAGTATTCCAATGCTTTCCGTGCCGGACGTGTTCAGCGCCAGGAATCCGGCGGCGGTAGTCAGAGATGTCATTATCACCGGGGACTGCATTTCCAGGAATGTTGATTTGGCTAGTTGTTTTTTATCGGAAATCTTCAATGCATTTTGGGAATAATGCGACAGCAGATGGATGCTGTCCGCCACCGCAATCGCCATAAGCAAAATTGGCAGGATTTCCGTGGAATGACTCATGGGAATTCCAAAAAGCGTCATCAGTCCCATGGTCCAGAGCACGCTCATAATCACCACTGTCAGCGGTAGAATTATACCGCGGATGCTGCGAAAAGCGATGAGCAGCAGGACAAAAATCACTGCCAGTCCGCCGCCGAAAAAGACCGCCATATCCCGCTGCATTCCCAAACTGACGTAATGGTTGACTACCGGCTTTCCTGCCAGTAGATAGTCCAGGTCGGACTGCTGATCCATGCGCTCGAGTGAGGGAATGAATGCCGAGACGAAGTCATCGGGATCAACATTGTTTTTCAGGAAGATCATGATCCCGGCGGCCTGTTCATCTTTGGAAATAATATTGTCCAGCGCCAAATCGCTGTTGAAGAGATCCTGTTTATATTGCTCTATTTCTCGCGGTGTGTTTGGGAGCTTTGTCAGAATATCGCGCACATTCATTCCGTTGGGCGTGCCCTCGATCAGGCTGATATTGGTCAGAGAAATCACGTTGTAGACCTCGGCATACGCATCAATGGAATCGGTCAGCGCGGCGATGGTCCCAATATTTTGCGGAGTGAACAGGCTGTCCCCGGTGATACCGACAAACACGAACTCTTTGGAGGGAAAAATCTCTCCCATTTTATCGTAGAGACGCTTGGCAGGAATGTCCTGCGGCAAGGCGTTGGTCACATCGGGATCCATGTGCATATTTTTCAACTGGTAGGTGAAAAAGGCAGTCAGAATCACGTTGATGAGAATAAACCACCACGGATGATTAGTAATGAGATCGGCGATGCGTTTCATGTGGCATCTCCCTGAATTTTCACCTGAAGAAAATCGATAAAAATTTCCGCTTCCCGTTCAATGTCCGCGCGATCAGCGCCCTGGATAATTTTGAGACTGAGCCCGGAGAGCATTGTCCAGATGAGTTCAGTCAGATCGTCGCTATTCAGGTCTGAGTTATTCGTCTCAAGTACTGTTGCAAGGTGCGAGTCAATAGGATGTCGGACGGCATCGACCTTTTCCATGCTTTCCCGGTGCTGTTCGGAACCGAACGGCGAATTTTTTCCCAATGGAAAAATCAGGCGGAGGAAGTCGGTGTTGTCATATCCGTATTCGATATACTGGGTAAAATAAAGGGCAACGATTTTGACCGGATCATCTGTTGAAAGAATGACATCAGAGATACTCTTATAATACGCGATGGTCTCTTCCTCGTAAATCGTCCAGTAGATCGTCTCCTTGTCCGGGAAGTAGTAGTACAGTGTGGCTTTTCCAAGGCGAGCCGCGTCGGCGATTTCGGTCAGCCGGGTTTCCTGGAATCCTTTCCTGGCGAAAAGATGAAGCGCTGCATCTAAAATGGACTGCCGCCGCCGATCCCGTTCCTCCTCCCGGCGGTCCTTTTGCGGTGATTCCGACTGTTGAGATTGTTTTCGACTCATCGGTTGAAAATATACGGCGTCGGGTGTATGCATGTCAATAGCGAATTTTATTTTCACGAATGGCCAAGGTAACTTCCCGGTCGTTTGGTGTTGCCTCCCGGCACCAGCACCTGACATTGGGACCGGTCTGGTGACCGCAGAAGAGGTCGCATTGGGTAGTTTATATAGCGACCAGGATGCCGTGTACTGGGGCAGCTGGCTTGCAGCTACCATTGATTCTCTCTCCGGATATTTTCCTGATGACACTCCGTTCCCCACAGACAGCATCTATCGGATCGATCATCTCACCTGCGGCGAACCCGTCAATATGGGCTATATGGACATCGTCAATCCGATGCGGAATTTGACCTACACGCTGTCGTATATAGAGCATCATTTTCTTGCGAATGGTAGTTTTTCTTCGTTTATCGATGACTATTCGGAGACCACCCGCATCGATATTTCTGAGTTAAAGCCTGTGCTCTTTCCGTATGACTCTGACCATCAACTCGCGATCTCAGGAGATGCGGACAGCGACGCCATTCCTGATTCTATCGAGCATGATTTCTTTCAGCTGAATCCTGGTGACTGGGACACAGATGATGCGGGGATTCCCGATGCCGTGCAGCTGACCGAGCGGCTTTCTGCCCTCTTGCCGGCGCTGATGACGCATCAGGATTCGCTGCATACTCGCTGACTACATTGATTTGCTGGTCTCCAATGAGGATGAACCCGGCGCTCTCCCGGAGGAAGTTGCGCTCAATCAGAACTATCCGAACCCGTTTAATTCCAGGACACTGATTCAGTTTGTCCTGCCGGAAGAGGAACAGGTGACTCTCACAATTTACGATACCCGGGGCAAGATGGTGAGGCAGCTGTTCGACGGCACCGGGCGGACCGGATTGAACACCATCCACTGGGACGGGAAAAACGCAAATGGCCAGGATCTTGCCTCCGGTGTCTATATTTATCGCCTGGAAGCCGGCAACTTTGTTGAAACAAAAAAGATGGTGTTTCTGAAGTAAGTCCATTGCTGTTCAGGTGACCTCTGCCCTACATTATACCGGTTTTAATCCGCGTTCATCCTTCGTTTATGCGTTTGTCTGCGTGCCATTCTGTTGTTTTTTCGTTCCACCTTGATTGCGGCGCAGCGTGTATCTAAATTTCCATCTATGGAATCCAACGAGCCCATTGAACTGATCCAGTACAGTCACGGCGCCGGGTGAGCGTGTAAACTCAGTCCTTCGGACCTTTCGCAGGTGCTGCGAATGCTCCCGCAAGTCGATGACCCGAATGTCCTGGTGGATTTCACCACCAGTGACGACGCCGCCGTATACCGCCAACCGGACGGCTCGCTGCTCATCGCCACGCTGGATTTTTTTACGCCCATCGTGAATAATCCCAGGGATTTTGGAGCCATCGCGGCGGCAAACGCGCTCAGCGATGTCTACGCCATGGGTGCCGACCCCCTGTTTGCGCTGAACATTATCGGGTTTCCGAAGAACGAACTGCCGCTGGAAGTTTTGGGCGAAATCCTGCAGGGTGGCAGCGATGTAGCCAGAGAAGCGGGGATTTTTGTGCTCGGTGGGCATAGCATCGATGACAAGGAGCCAAAATACGGGATGGTTGTCGTTGGCCGAGTCGCAGATGAATCCGAACTGATGCGCAACTCCGGGGCACAACCAGGGGATGCGCTAATCTTGACCAAGCCACTGGGCACTGGTATTCTCAACACCGCATTCAAGCACCGCGCCAGAGATGAACAAGATTTCCCGGACGTCATTGCTCAGATGAAAACCCTGAATCGGGATGCGGCTGTGTTAGCCAAAAAATGTCACGCTCATGCGGTGACTGATGTCACCGGCTACGGGCTGCTGGGACATTTAAGTGAAATGCTGGATAACGGTGAAGTTTCGGCCGAACTGGATTTTGATGCATTGCCCATCTTTGATGGCATTCTGGAGTTAATTGCAGCCGGCGAAGTCCCTGGCGGTACACGACGAAACCTTGCTGCTGTCGAGGATAAAGTTGATTTCGGTTCGCTAAGTGACGATCAAAAACTCCTGGCGGCGGACGCCCAGACCTCCGGTGGCCTGCTTGTGAGTCTGACAGAGAATAACGCCGAACTGTTCGTTCGGGAGATGCGCAAAGCAGGCCACGAGGCAACCAGCATCATTGGAACTATCCGGGACGCCGGTTCACATCTTATTATATTCAAATAGCGCTCTTCCGCTCCCTGCTTTTTGCCGGACGTATCCGGTGTTTGATGTATTAGACCTAATCGTTACACTATTTATCAGTGATGACAATTGTGAGTGCAGAAAGGAGTTATGCCGATGAGTGAGTCCGGGATCAAAGAATTATCCGCGGATCAGTTAAGCAACGCCATTGATGTTGAACAATTCCAATTTGAGTCTACAGAAGAAGTCGATTCGCTAGAGGAGGTGATTGGGCAGTCCCGGGCCGTGAAAGCACTGGAGTTTGGCCTCGATGTGAATAACAAGTCCTACAATATTTTTGTCACAGGCATCAGCGGGACTGGCAAGGCAACACTCGTAAAGCGCCTGCTGGTGGAGCGCAGCGCCGATGAACCGGTGCCGGACGATTGGCTGATGGTGAACAACTTTGACGATTCCTACCGCCCAATTTCGTTCCCGTTACCTGCTGGCGAAGGTGTTACGTTCTCCAAAAAGATGAACCAGCTCATCGCCAATCTGAAGAACGAAATGCCCCGGGCGTTCGAAACCGAGGATTACCAACAGAAACGTTCCAATCTGATGGAGGAGTTCCAGCAGAAAAAGCGCGAAAAGATCAACGATCTCGAAGAGGATGCCAAAGCGCACGATATCCAGATCCAATCAACCAATGCTGGGTTTCAAACGATTCCGATCGTTAACGATAATCCCATCGATCAGGAAACGTACAACCAGCTGGAGGATAATCTGAAGGAACAAGTCGATGAGAATATCGATTACGTCCAGCGGCAAATTCAATCGACCATGCGGGAGATCAATAAGCTGGAGAAGGAATTTCAGGAGCAATTGCAGGAACTCAATAAAGAGGTATCCCTGTTCGTCGTCGGCCACCGAATTGAAAATCTCCAGGAGGAATACGAAGAACACGATGAGGTCGTCGAATATCTGGAGAACGTGAAGGAAGACATCATCGATAATGTGGACGATTTCCTGCAGGCGGCACAGGGCGAGGGCAACGGCAACGGTCAGCAGCAGCAAATCAGGGCCATGCTTCAGCAGCAACAATCTAATGAGCCGGACTTTACCAAGTATAAAGTGAATGTCCTGGTGGATAACACCCACACCGAGGGCGGCCCTGTCATTGATGAAACCAATCCGACCTACAATAACATTTTTGGCAGGATGGAAAAGCGGGCCAAATTCGGGGCCGTATATTCGGACTTTACCATGGTGCAGCCGGGATCGCTGCTCCGGGCCAATGGCGGCTATCTGATTCTGGATATTGAGAGCGTCCTCACCAATCCGTTTGTCTGGGATACGCTCAAACGGGCGCTTCGCAACCAGGAAATCCGGGTGGAAGATGTGCAGGAGCAGCTCGGCTATGTGACCGTGAGCAGCCTGAAGCCGGAGCCGATTCCGCTGAATGTTAAAGTGGTGTTAATCGGGCGCCGGGAAATCTTTGATATCTTGCTCGCATATGACGAACAATTCGATAAAACGTTTAAAGTCCGCGCGGACTTCGACTACGAAGCGGAGCAGGACCGGGAGACCATCGATCAGTACGTGCGGTTCATTGCCCGCGTCTGTCGGGAAGAAAATTTAACGCACTTTGCGCCGGAGGGCGTGGCCGAGCTCATTCGAACGAGCCAACGCGCCGTCAGCGATCAGAAGAAACTGTCGCTTCGGTTTGGCAAAATCGTGGAATTGATTACTGAGGCCAGTTACTGGTGCCAGCAGAACAGCAACTCGCTCATCGGTCGTGAGGAAGTGAAAAAGGCGTTTGAGGAGCGACGCTACCGCAGCAGCCTGGCAGAAGAAAAGCTCCAGGAGAGCGTGCTCCGCGATGTAAAGATGATCGACACCAAGGGCGAGGAAATCGGTCAGGTGAATGCGCTCTCGGTCTATCAGCTGGGCGATTTTGCCTTCGGACAGCCATCGCGGATAACCGCTGAATGTTACATGGGTAAAGAGGGCATTGTGAACATCGAACGCAATGCCAAACTCAGCGGCAAGCTCCATAATAAAGGCGTGGAGATTCTGTCCGGCTGGCTGGGACGCCAGTTCGCGCAGGATTTTCCGTTGAATATCAATGTGAGCATCACTTTTGAGCAGTCCTACGGCGGCGTGGACGGCGACAGCGCCTCAAGCACCGAGGCCTATGCCATTCTGAGCGGTCTGTCCCAAATCCCGCTGAAGCAAAACTATGCCGTAACCGGGTCCATGAATCAGAAGGGCGAAGTCCAGGCCATCGGCGGAGTCAACCACAAGATCGAAGGCTTCTTCGACATCTGCAAAGAGCGCGGACTCACCGGCGATCAGGGCGTCCTGATTCCCGAATCCAATGTCGAAAATCTGATGCTGAAAGCTGAGGTCGTGGATGCCATTGAAGATGGAAAATTCCATATCTATCCGGTATCTCATATCTCCGAAGGCATCGAAATCCTGACGGGATTAGAAGCCGGGAAAGCAGACGAATCCGGGCAGTATCCGGAAAATTCCGTCTTCGGTCGAACGAAACGCCGTCTGGAAGAGTACGTGAAGCGTTCCTTTGAATTGAAGGAGAAGTACGGCAGCGAAGAGGAATGAACGACGGGAATTAGGTATAAGGTATAGAGGGATAAGTAAGGCAGGTTTCTTTAGTGATTTCCCACAGTTTATGTGTTGACAGCTATTGGAATACCAATCTCTAAAGATGGCATCTTTTTGTTTTCCTGAACGCATAAAGACGTTCTCTGATTCTTCTAACGGAGGACTGTTTTTGACAGGCGACGATGGTCGTCTTTCTTTCAAACGAGCGCACCCATTTATGGGTACGCAGTTTTTGCGTAATTTGTCTCACCGAATTAATTCTCATATACTGCCTCTACGAGCCTCAGTTTTTCCTTTACGGCTCTTCACCTCTCACAATTTTTGACCGGCGACATAAGACACCCGACTCAAGACCAGTTTTTAACTATAACACTTTAACACCGGAACACATGAACACTGCCGTTATTCCCATAACCAAGAAATCGCATTCCGGTTTTCACGACAATTTTTGTCACATTTATCGGAAATGAAAAAATACCTCCGCTATCTATCCCCGGTTTTAAATGTGGAAACAACCGGCAACATCCGCAATAAATAAGGGTTAACCTGCGAATTTTCCGTTTTGGCCTAAGTGGGTATAATTATTGCAAAATAGCTGGAGTGCATAACGCAAATGTCTAACAAACGAGAGTGGAGAAACGAGGAAATCACATGGAACGGAATGACATCGTCATAGGTATGGCGGGTTCAGGCGGCGACGGCGTTGTCTCGGCCGGCGAGATTCTGGTAAGCGCTGGCGCAAGTGAAGGGGTGCATGCCTTCATGCTCAAGAGCTTCGGACCGCAGATTCGCGGCGGCGAAAGCTCCTGCCGGGTGCGGCTCAGTGGCAAGCAGATTCAGAGCCACGGCGACCAGGTGCAGGTACTGGGAATCTTCAGCTGGAACGATTTTAAGCAATTCCGCGGCGAAATGCACCTGAACGACCCGGTCGTCATCGTCATGGATTCTGCCGACAAGACGTCAAAAGACGATATTCCCATAGATGAAGATATCGATCGGATCATCTACGAGGTGCCGATCGCGCAGTTGGCCAAAGATAAAGCAGGCACGCTGCAGGCTAAAAATATGGTGATGCTTGGAGTACTTTCTGAGCTGTTCGGCTTACCTGATGAAGGATTGCGGGATGCGATCCGGAAGAAGTTTAAGAAAAAAGATCAAGAAGTCATCGATTCAAATCTCAAAGCCATGGAAGCAGGCGCAACGTATGTCCGCGACGAGATCGATAAGACGGACGAGGTCAAGTTCAGTTTTACCCCGGCCGAGCCAAAGGTCTTAATGGAGGGTAACGAAGCGTTTGCCTACGGCGCTTTGTATGCGGGATGCCGCTTTTCTGCGGGCTATCCGATCACCCCCTCCTCCGAAATTATGGAATGGATGGGCCGGGAGCTGCCGAAATACGACGGCACAATGCTTCAGTCAGAAGATGAACTGGCGGCTATTGGGATGGTTATCGGCGCAGCCTTCGCCGGCAAGAAAGCCATGACTGCGACCAGTGGCGCAGGTATCTCCCTGATGAGTGAACAGATCGGCCTGGCATCCATGGCAGAATTGCCGTTGGTTATCATGAATGTCCAGCGGACCGGGCCAAGTACGGGAATTCCAACCAAAACCGAGCAAGCCGACTTGCAGCAGGCGCTCTACGGAACCCACGGCGATGCCAACCGCGTGGTGATTGCTCCGGCCGATGTTGAAGACTGCTTTGATGTGGCCGTTCAGGCGTTTTACATCTCTGAAAAATACCAAATACCGGTAATTGTGCTTTCCGACCAGTACCTGGGACAGCGCAAAGAAACCTTTGATCAGGATGCGCTTTTCCAGAGCGATAACGGATTCATGAAAACAATCAAACGCGAGGTTCCCACCGGGGAAGATCTGGAAGACTATAAACGATTTAAATTCACCGAATCAGGAGTATCGCCTATGGCATATCCCGGTATAGAAAAGGGGATGTACCAAGCGGCCGGTCTTGAGCACGGGGAGCACGGACTCCCGACCTCGGATGTGGATATGCATGCGAAAATGACGGAGAAGCGATTCCGGAAGAACAAAGTCATTGCCGAGGAACTGAACTTTGTTCGGTTCTACGGGCCAGAAGATGCTGAAGTCGGAGTCATCGGATGGGGCTCATCCAAGGGAGCGATTAAAGAAGCGATCCAGCGGTTGAATGATGATGGATATCCCGTCAGTGCTGCAGTGCCACAAATACTGATGCCGTTTCCGCAGGAAAAATTGGAAAAATATCTTGAACCGTTGAATACTGTCTATGTTGCGGAGATGTCGTACTCCGGGCAGTTCTATAAATACCTGAAAGGTTTCCTGCGCTTTGGTGACCGGGAACTGAAGAAGTATGCACGGTCAGGCGCTGCCCCGTTTGATGTCAGTGAAATTTATAATACCGTGAAACAGGAGTTTGAATAATGACGGAAACGAATGTGGCTGATAAACCGAAAACACAGTTTAAAGTCAAGGATTATAAAAGCGATACAAAACCCATCTGGTGTCCGGGCTGTGGGGACTTCGGTGTGTTAGCATCCCTGTATCAGGCCTTGGCAAAATTGAATCTGCCGTCGCACGAGGTCGCAATCATATCGGGTATCGGCTGTTCCAGCCGGCTGCCGGGATACGTTGCCACTTATGGATTTAACGCTGTTCACGGTCGGATATTGCCCATTGCCACCGGCGTGAAGATGGCGAGTCCGGAGATCACAGTCATTGGAACCGGCGGCGATGGCGACGGCTTCAGCATCGGAATGGGGCACGTCCCTCATGCCGCCCGCCGCAACGTGGATATGACGTACATCGTCATGGATAATGAAATCTATGGGCTCACCAAGGGACAGTTGTCACCCACAGCCCATGTTGGAGATGTCACAAAAACTTCTGCCTATGGCAGTATTGAACGGCCGGTGGAGCCGGTCGATCTGATGATTAATGTCGGAGCTTCATTTGTGGCACGCGCGAATGCCGGCGATCCCAAACAGATGGCGGACCTGATTGTCCAGGCAATTCAGCACAAGGGCTTTGCCTTTATCGATGCGCTCAGCCCGTGCCGGACATTCCGTGGTATTGAGCAGAAAAAATTCATCAATGCGAATACCTTCAAGGTAGAAGATCACGACCACGATCCCTCTGACAAGCGGAAGGCGCTGGACATCGCTGACAGCCAAGAAGGTATATCCACCGGATTGTTATATGTGGAAGAGCGTCCCCCGTATGATGAGTTGTACAAGGATTTACGCGACCGGGCGACGCAAAAACCGGTCCCGGAAATCCAGGATATTCTGCAGCGCTACATTCCGTAACGCAGACTGTTACACGTTCGAAAATATATACTGTTGAGCCCCGATTGAGTCAATCGGGGCCGGCGGTTTCATAATAATAATTACAGGGAGAGCCACTATGGCAACAGCTATTGACGAGCGAGCGCTCGAAGAGCAGGTGTATGACCTGATTGTCCGCGCCTCGACGGATTTGCCGGAAGATGTGGTTCGGGCCATGAAGGAGGCCAGGAGTCACGAAAAGGACGGCACATCGGCGAAAAACGTATTCGGCATGCTGCTTCAGAATGTGGACCTGGCCCGGGAAGCGAAAACCCCGATCTGCCAGGATACCGGCACCAACATCTATCACGTGCATTATCCGGCGGGAACGAGTACGCTGCAGTTACGCAAAGTAATTAAACGCGCGACGGAACGCGCCACCAAGGACAGTATCCTCCGCCCCAACGCCGTCGATCCCATCACCGGGAAGAACTCCGGCAATAACCTTGGGACGGAAAATCCGTTTTTCCATTTTGAGGAATGGGAAGATGATGCGCTGGAAATCAAGTTGATGCTCAAGGGCGGCGGATGCGAAAACGTCTCCGGTCAGTATAAACTGCCCGACAGCAGCCTCGATGCCGGCCGCGATCTGAACGGCGTGTACAAAACTATCATCGATGCCGTGAACAACGCCCAGGGATTGGGCTGCGCGCCCGGCATTATTGGCGCCGGCGTTGGAGGTGATCGCGCAACCTCACATTTGACAGCCAAAAAGCAGCTGTTCCGCAAACTCGACGATGATAATCCGGATGCCGAACTGGCAAAGATGGAGAAGCGCCTCTACAAAGATCTGAATTCACTGGGGATCGGTCCAATGGGATTTGGAGGCAAAACGACAGTCCTCGGCGTGAAATTGGGAACGGCGCATCGCGTCCCGGCCTCGTACTTTGTGTCAATTGCCTATATGTGTTGGGCGTACCGCCGACATTCTCTGACCCTAAAAAACGGAGAGGTGATCTATGATTAATTTAGAACTGCCATCGTCCGAAGAGAAAATTCGCGGACTGAAGATCGGCGATGAGGTTCACATCTTTGGAACTATGATCACCGCCCGGGACGCTGCGCATAAATACCTCATTGAAGAGCAGCCGGATTATATCAGGCCGTACCTGGAGAATTCCCTGATTTATCACTGCGGACCGGTGGTGAAAAAAAGCAACGGCGCCTGGTCGTTTGTGGCGGCCGGCCCGACAACCAGTATCCGGGAGGAACCGTACGAAGGCACGGTGATTCAGAATTACAATGTGCGCGGCGTGATCGGCAAGGGTGGCATGGGCGACAAGACGCTCGCTGCGCTGAATGAGCATGGGGCCGTGTATCTACACGCCATCGGCGGACTCGCCTCGTTGCTGGCGCAATCAGTAAAGGAAGTCAAAGATGTCTTCATGCTGGAAGAGTTCGGTGTACCGGAAGCCATGTGGGTGATCGAGGTCGAGGACTTCCCGGCGGTGGTCACCATGGATCCGCATAAAAATTCCATCCATACCAAAATCAAATCCGAATCCACCGAGCAGGCCAACCGACTGATTCATCCGGTCGTCTGAATTTTCTGCTGTACCAGAGTACCGGCTTCCGGAGGCGTATTTCCGGGAGCCGGTTTTTTTCTTTTAAGTTCCTCTGTTGCCAAAGAAGTTATTCTGAGCTTGTCGCTCCAGAAGGAGTCTCTGGTGAGAAAGAGTGGCTTCTATACTTATTTTAATGGACCCTTTCAGAGGTCCGCGATCCTGAAAGGGTCAAAATTATTTCGTCTTGGAATGATAATCCGACTTCCTATCAAATCCTTACGTGTTTTAAACTTTCCCCGCTAACTCCTACATTTGTTCCATTGATCGAATTATCTGCACGGAAAGGAGAATCAGGATGGATTTACAGGAGAAAACAGCGCTGATTACTGGCGGTAGTAAAGGTATCGGTTTTACCGTGGCTGTACAATTCGCAAGAGCGGGAATGGACATTGGTATTACGGCGCGAACTGCTGCAGATTTAGAGCAAGCAGCTGAGAAACTGCAATCCCTGGGCGATGGCAAAATCCTGACAATGCCCGGCGACGTATCCAATGAACGACATGTCGATCAGTGGATCGAGGACACGCTGGAGGATTTCGATTCCATTGATGTGCTCGTAAACAATGCCGGAATAATGCGGCGAGGCAGTGTGGAAGACCTGACGCTCGAAGATTACCGCAGAGTGCTGGAAATCAACCTCCAGGGTACTTTCCTGATGTGTAACAAAACTGTTCCTCAAATGAAAAAGCAGGGCGGCGGATACATTTTTAATATGGCCTCGTATGCCGGAATGAAGGGATTGCTCGGCTCCGGAGCGTACGGCGCATCCAAAGCCGGCGTTATTCGATTCACCGAAACGTTGCAGCGAGAAGTCGCTGAGGATAATATCAAAGTGACGGCCATCTCGCCGGCGTATGTTTACACCGACATGGCTAACGATGCTGAGGTGACGAAAGAGGACATGATCCAGCCGGCGGACATCGCCGAAACCATGCTGTACATCATGCGGCTGTCAAAAGCGGCGGTGGTGCGGAATGTGTTGATCGAGCGCTACGGCCAACTTTAACGAAAATAGAACACGGATTTACACAGAAAACAAAGATCAGCACAGATAAAACCAAACGAGTTTCTGAATAAACTTAGCGTTTATCGTACTTCTTTGAGGCTAAAATTCGGTCTTTCTTTGATCTGTGTTAATCAGTTGTTTCCGTGAATCGCCAGAGGCGATCAGTGTTCTATTCGTTTCATTATTTGTAGAACCCGGAGTTGTTCATCAGATACTCACTCGGTGTGAATCGCTTCCCGAAATTCTCGCTGTATTCCTTCAGCCCGCTGACCAATGTATCAAAGCCCACCGAATCAGCGTATTTGCAAAGGCCGCCCCGGAACGGCGGAAATCCGGTGCCGAAGATCAGACCCGTATCGATATCCTCCGGCGAGGCGATAATGCCTTCTTCCAGACATCGCGCCCCCTCATTCACCATCAGGTACATCATCCGGTTGAGGACTTCATCCTTGTTGTCCTTTTTGCTACCGCCAGCGAACTTCCGGATTTCACCGTTGATGCTGTCGCTGTGCCCATCTTTGTAATTGTAAAACCCCTTGCCGGCTTTTTTGCCCAAGAGTCCGGATTCGTGCACTTTCTGGAGCAGCGTACTGGCTTCCAGGTATTGCCCGAATGCTTCGCCAAGGGTTTCTGCCACGTCGGCGGCGATGTCAATGCCAACCTCGTCGATGAGCCGGAACGGCCCCATCGGCATGCCAAACTTTTTCACAATGCTGTCTAGCCACTCGATGTCATAGCCCTCTTCGGCGAGGAAGCACGCCTCATTAAGATAGACGCCCAACAGCCGGTTTACCAGAAAGCCCGGACTATCCTTTACAACGATAGGCGTTTTACTCAGTTTTTTCGACAGATCGAAAATTGTGGCGACAGTTTTATCATCGGTTTGCTCACCACGGACGACTTCTATCAGGGGCATTTTGTGGACGGGGTTAAAAAAGTGCATTCCGCCAACCCGCCCCGGCTTATCGGCGACGGATTGCAATTCGGTGATACTAAGCGCCGACGTGTTGGATGCGAAAATAGCATCATCTTCCAGTATCGGTTCGACTTCCTGCAAAACCGATTGTTTCACTGCTATCTTTTCAACCACTGCCTCGATAACCATATCCGCTCTGGAAAAGCCGTCGTAGTTGATGTTCCCGGAGATAAGTTCCATCTTCCGGTCCTTTTCCAGTTTGGTGATCTTGTGCTTTTTAACCGCTTTCTTGAAGATGGACTCCGCGTGTTTCAGTCCGTCAGCCACCATTTGTTTATCGATGTCCTTCATTCGTACCGGATAATCCTTGAACGCCAGCAACTGGGCGATGCCGCCGCCCATGACGCCAGCGCCAAGTACTGCCGTCTCCTTCACGAATTTGAGGTTGACCTCAGCGTCTATGCCGGTCATCTTTTTCGGGCGCTCATTCAGGTGGTAGACGTGCAGCAGATTTTTATGCTCCGGCGTGGTAACCAGCTTCCCGAATTCGCGCGCTTCAATTTCCAGGCCCTTTTGCAGAGATTTGGATAGACTTTTCTTCACCACTTCCAGCGCGGTGAGCGGCGCGGGATAGTTCCCGCCGGTGCTCTTCATAATGTTTTTCTTCGCCTGGCGCCAGACGATAGCACGCCCCAGCGGATTTTTTTCAAGTAGAGCGTTCATAAAACCGCCGGCTTTTTTCTTCCGGGCTTTGACGTATTTCTGTCCACCCTTTTCAATGATCTCTTCCGCAAATTCCACCGGATAAGAGTCGATGAGTTCGTCCGGGACAACCTTGTCGACAAGCCCAACTTTATTTGCACGATAGGCGTTGTACGTTTTCCCGGTGAGAATCATATCCAGTGCGGACTGGATAGAAATCAGCCGCGGCAATCGCTGTGAACCGCCCCACGCCGGAAAAATCCCGAGTTTCACCTCCGGGAGTGTGATTTTCGCATTTTCCTTAGCCGCTAGCCGATAATCACAAGCCAACGTCAGTTCCGTGCCGCCGCCCATACAGTGCCCGTTAATCGCCGCAATAGTTGGGACGTTCAGATCAGCGATCTGCCGGAACACCTGCTGACCGCGGCGGGATTTGTCCTCGGCTTCACCCGGATCGGTGATCGCCTCAATCTCATCGATGTTGGCGCCGGCGACGAACCCGGCGGACTTGCCGCTCTTGATCACCACCGCTTTCACTCCGGCTTCCGCCGCGACACCTTTGATAGCCTGCTCCAGCGCCTCCATAAACGGTGTACTGAAGATGTTGACCTTGGCGTCTTTGTTATCCAGCGTAATAACCGCAACGGCAGAATCCGTGACATCATACGATACATATTGTGCCATAATAAACCCCCTATACCTGTTCGATAATCATTGCGCCGCCCTGTCCGCCGCCTATGCACAGCGTGGCCAGCCCGAATTGCAGGTCCCGGCGCTCCATCTCCTTCATGAGCGTCAGCACAATCCGGTTACCGGATGCGCCGATGGGATGCCCCAGCGAAATTGCGCCGCCGTTGACGTTCAGAATGTCCCGGTCGATTTCGCCGATCGGCTCGGAGCGGCCGAGGTTTTCTTCGGCGAACTGCTTCGAACTGAAGGCGATCTCGTTGGCGATAACCTGGGAAGCGAACGCTTCATTGATTTCCAGCAGCTGGATTTCGGAGAACGGCAGTCCGGCACGATCCAACGCGACCGGCGTGGAAAATGACGGACCCAGTCCCATCGTCTTGGGATCGTTCCCGGCATAGCCCCAGGATTTGATATACGCTTTCGGCGAGTATCCCAGGGATTTAGCCTTCTCCTCATTCATTAGGACTAACGCACTGGCACCGTCGGTGATCTGCGAGGAATTGCCGGGCGTCACCGTACCGTATTTTCGATCGAAATACGGACGTAATTTTGCCAGCGCCTCCATGGACTGGTTCGGTCGGTGCCCGGTATCTTTGTCTGTTATCTCGTTTTTCCCATCAGGATGGTAGATGGTCATCACTTCATTATCGAACCGGCCATCCTCCCACGCGGCGGTCGTCCGCTGGTGGCTCATCAGCGCGAATTCGTCCTGCGCTTCTCTGGAGATGTTGTACTTCTTCGCCAGGACTTCCGCGGTATCTCCCATGTTCAGTCCGCAATACTTATCCGTGAGCCCCATCTCGATTCCGACGATAGGTACCAGGTCGCCGAACCGGAACGAGAGAATAGTCTTGAGCTTTTTTCCCATGGATTTGGATTGGCTGAGCTTGGTCATCTTGTCCTGAAAACTCTTGCGGAAAATGAACGGGATGTTACTCATACTTTCGACGCCGCCGGCGATAACGACATCCGCGTGGCCGAGCTGAACAATCATGGCGGCTTCGGAGATGGACTGCATTCCGGCGGCGCAGTTGCGCTGCACGGTATAAGACGGAACGCGCTCGGGAATGCCGGCTTTCAGCGCGGCAATGCGCGCCACGTTCGGCGCATCCGCCGGTTGCGCACCGTTCCCCATAATCACATGATCAATTGTATTGACGTCTAGTTCAGTCCGTTCGATGCTCTCCCGGATCACGTGCATAGCCAGGTCGGCAGCTTTCACATCTTTGAGGGTGGTATTAAACTTGACAAATGGAGAGCGAACTCCATCGATAATGGCAACTCGAGGCATAGATCCTCCTTTTCAAAAACCCTGGGAAAAACTTCCGTGAAATGACGGCTCCTTTTTCCCGTAGCATTGGGTACAAACTATTGTAAATGTAGGTTCCATGTTTATCGAGATCAATAGAATCCACAGAGATTTATATGAAAGTTTTTCCCGAATGATTCGTCTTGAAAACGTTCAGGGCCCGAACTAAATTACATCTGCTGTTTCATCGTGGGGGTCAGTGGTTTACATGAATAGCTTAAAAAAATTTCGTTCATCCTTATATCGTCTCTGTTCCGGAGATTATTCTCACCAAGATGTTCAAACGGTGGTTGCCGCAATAACCCATCAGGCCCGTCGTTTTCTTTTCCACCGGGAAAAGAAACAGTACCAATACCGGGGCCAATGGGCAAATGGGTCCACCGAAATAAATGACATTGCACTTGACCTGATAGCCCATCTGTTTGCCCGGGATGAAACCGGACATTTTGTGGAACTGGAAAAATATTTTTCCGAGACCCGGGAACTCAGCGACGAAGATTTTAAGGAGACGGTTTTCCAACTGCTGAATTCGGTAATTCAGCAACAATCGATTCGGCTGTTTAAGGAACGCGATCCCTTTGGTAAGGCGTTTTATCGCAGTCTACGATATCTCCAGAATAAGCATACACACTGGATGCGCACGTTTGTCGATGGGCGGCTGGTTTTTGCGCTTGACGGTGAAAACCAGCAGATCATGTCACCTGATACGATGGTGCAGGTAATTAAGCAGTCCCTGGAGGGACAAGCTCCCCTGACAGAGCAATTAGAACAAGTGCTGAGCGAAGTTATTGATAACCGGCAGCAGGCCCTTTCCGTTGAGGATCTGTTAAGCCACATGCGCGTGCTGGCCCAACTAACTCTGGAAGGCATCACACCGGAAACCAGCCCAGCCGTCGACTCATTTATTTATAATATCATCGAAGTCCATATAAAGAAAACCGTAGAAGAAATCGATCAATCCATTCTATACCGATACGAGGCAGACGGCAAGCTGTCGCCAGCTGAACGGAAAGGATTCCGTGAATCTATCCGACCCATTCTAACTGATCATGCCGACGGCGGCTGCCAGGATAATTATTATACTTATCTCGCCGAATGCCTTGATTCACTGGATGATCAGGAGACATATAAAAGCGCCTACCGAACCCAATTCGAATATATTGCTAAGAAGGCCAAGTCCGTATTTTCTGCAAAAGTGGAAAGTGCGCTTAGGATAAAGTAGAAGAAGGTTGAATAGGCAATATCGGTATGGATTCACAAATAGAACAATTGGCGGACTCGTTTGTTGAGAATCTGAGCGCCTTTCGGGTAGACGCTACTCTACGCAATATTGAACTGCGCGAGCAATTGGGAACTTATTCAGTATTGGCTGCGTCCGGCCGGCGACCGGTCCGGAGTGATTATACACGGGGAGGTGTGCTCTCGAATGCTGCGCAGGATATGTTGGTGCGGGTTTTTCGGCACAGGTCCGATGCGCAGTTACAGTTATACTTTTTGCACAGCTCCACTACCGATTTGAATGGTGCGATCGTTACGGCTCCAAACACCTTTCAGTTCTATAGTGTCGGAAAAAAGAACAGAATAACTATTCCGGAAAGTGCCGATATTAATCCCGTGCGCAATTCGCTGAAGTTCACTATGCCGGATTACCGAATGGAAATTCCCCGGGAAGAAATAGAACAAACTACTGTTACGGATAACGGACTAACTGTCCTGGTACAAGCGGGGGACTTCTCCGATGATAATATTCTCCCGATTGAATGCATCCTGAACGGTGAGAGTCTCCAGAAGCTACCGACAAAAATGCTAGTGCGTTCTGATAAATTTTCCCGCCTCATTCCCGTACAAAACAACCGGGCAATATTTCAAATCCCCAAAGATTTTTTATCGGGTTTGGAAATATTCTGTTACGAGTAATTCTTTACACAAATTTACCAACGAAAAGAGAAGAATCAGACGCTTTGAATTCGGCCGTATCGGAGTAATAGCCCCTTTGGCCCTTTTTTATCTTGCCACTGGATTTGTACCGGAGTACCGTCGGCATGGGTCACGATTTGGGAATAGGACGTTTTCGGTATTTCCTCAACGCCCCGGGCGGCCCGAGCCGCATATTCCCGTGATCCGGGAAACGCCTCTTTCTCCTCTAAATACATCCACCAGTTATGACCCCGGAGTTCGTCCGGAGAGTATCCCAGGTGTTGCTGTACCGAGGAGGTTACAAAAAGAATATTTCCCTGACTGTCTGCAATCATCATGATATCCGGGGCGCTCTGAAGCAGGGCTTCCAAATATTGGAGTTTTCCTTCGGCGGCCTGCAAATCTGTAACGTCTTCCGCATACAGGATGATCTTCTCTGCAACGTCACTCTGTCTGGGATAGACTGCCCATGTCCACCTAATCGAGCGGTCATCTCCTGTCGCTGTCATTGCAAGAGAAGGCTCTTGCAGAGAATCCGGAGCATTCTCTGAGCGTGCTCCATCCTGAATCCAATCGGTTAGCTGCTCCGGCAGCATTGGAAGGCGTGATATCGACTTTCCCGACAGATCCGTAGTTTGCAATCCAAGGAGTCGTTCAAAAGCCGGGTTGACGTCCAAAATAGTACCGGAGGTATCCAGGATTAGCAGTGGTATCGGTAAATTTTCTATCACAATCGAGGAAAATTCCTGCTCCTCGTTTAATCGCTTGTTCCAAAAAAGAAATCCGACAATAAGACCGACGGCGAGAATCAGGATGACTGCTGTGGCCATCAAAAATATCCAAAAATAGGGGGTTATCGTCGATGACATAATAGAAATGCTCCGGCGATTACGATGTTAGACGGGATATTCAGTCCGGAATGGGCGATAGCATACATTTTTCCATAAACTTCCATCGTTGTGAACAACCCGGCCGTGTACATAACAGCTGTCCCCGTAAAATACACAAAATAGGCGGTTAAAACCCAGAAGCGATGGTCTCGGACAAAAGAGAGGCGTATATCCTCAAGGTTGAGCATTGTGTAAAGCATTGCAATTGAGAGCAGAACAGATCGTACGGCGTTGATTTCCAAATACAAAGCACCGGGGCCCCAGATAATCTGACACCCAATTACGAATAAGGAATAGAGGCCCAACCCTATAAACGAAAGCTGCTTAACTCTCAAGGAGTTATACCAATAGGAGATTATCCAAAGCAGGAATGCAGGCTCTACGATAATATACACCGTAAATAGCCAGATGTTTTGTATCCCCTGGGACCGCAAATAGACTCCGACAATATCCGTCCCCGCGGCGATTAGGAACAGGGCAAACAGAAGACGCATGGGAGTTGTCAACTTTCGATAGGTAAATAACCCGGCGAGAAAGGGGAGAGAGGAGGACAACGAGGAGATTTTACCCAGCAGAATGCTCAGAGATTGCCCCTGAAAAAATGTCATTATCAAATATTACTCTGAGGTATTTAATGGATTGTCTTCACTGCAATAAGGTGGACAGGGCAGTCCCAATTCTCCGATAATCCCCTCCGTGAGATCATTGCCGTCCTTGTCGACTCCGACTATAACAGGTTGAGGTTCACCATCGGCGTTTTCGCCAAAATAAACCCGGATACCGACGCATTCCGGCTCTTGCAAAACCGATGTAAGGAACTTTTTTGAATAGAATAATCCGATACCGTCATCCTTTGAATGAGATGAGCGAAACCGGGCCGTAAATTCTGCGGCTTCACCTAACGGGATCTGATGAGATTCATCTCCGGTAAACATAATATTTCCTCCATGTTCATATAGGATAAACCTTATTTTAATGTTATTTAAACCCGTATCAAATCAATTTCAAGGAATGGCGTATGCCGAAAAATCCTGACGAAGTTCCAAGATGCATACGCGGAAAAATTTATCTATATTGTCAACAACGATAGCAGACTAAAACCATGGGGAGGTCCTTTCTGGAATAGCAGTAAATAATGGACTTTGAAAACAAACATATCGAAAAATTTATTGCGGATTCTTTCTCTTTTCGCAGAGATGAAAAGTTCCATTCCCTTGAAATCGCCGGACAATACCGGAAGCAGCTCTCCCTGGCGGCATCCGGGAGACAACCGGGAAAATCAAATTTGCAGCGTATTACTGTTCTGGCAAATGATGACGAAAGCATTCTGCTGCGCGTATTTCAGCATCGGCCGACAACAGATTATTGGTTATTCCTGCTAGGGAACGATCAGTATAATTTTGATGGTGCACTTCTGTCCACATCGGAGAGTTTGCGATATTTTCTCGTCCGGGATGATCAGGAAATACACATTCCGGCAGAGGCAGAGGTTAATCCTGTAGAAGCCCCATTATTTTTGACGTTTCCGGACGATCGGGCCGAATTATCCATTCCTGAACTTCGGACTTCTACACATACGTCGATAGAATTTTCCCAGGGGCAAAAGATGCAGGTTGAATTCGAATATTCGTCCGAAAATGCTGCCGGAGAGCCGATGGCGTCTCTTGTCTTTACAAATACAGGCGGGCCGGGCCAACCGGGGAAAATATTGATCGATGCCCCGTCGTTCAGCCGGATGGCACCGCTGTATAATGACCGGGCAACGATCCGGTCTCCGCAGGAAAAAATTGGGGATTCAGTGCAGTTGTTTTTATACGAGTAAACAAGCTCGTCCTCAATAGCGTAACAACTGATGTAGCAAATAATTCCGTACTTAACCCGTGGTGATTGTAGCGTAACATGTCTGCAAAATCGCTTGTGCAGTTTGAGCACAATTTTGAACGTCACATCGAAGCACTGGAAAAAACGCCCTGGGGAACGCTGCAAATTACAATCCTGGAACAATTAATCCGGGAAATAACGGCAAATTTTAGCGGGATAGAGCAGTTCTCGTATTTCACGGAAATCGCCCCGTATCTCATTCATGTATTTATGACATCTGAATTTCAGCTCGGCTATACGGATCCTGCCATTATTTCCAGATTCTTAAACCACATCAGGAAGGAACAATTTCTCTGGCAAGTTCCGGGCCCGGAAGATCGAAAGACAATCATCCGAACCGGAATTCGCAGTATTGCGAGAGGTTACTTTCGCCTGCAAGAATTTGATAAGCTCTCACGGTTTCTCACAGAGCAACAGGTAGTCGACTCTGAAATATCGAAATCAGCGCCGGGGGTAAACCGGGAAAAGTATTGGGGTGCACTACGCGATCATTTGCCGGAATTTCTCTTTAATGCGCTTTGGCGGGAGCAGGCCCCGCCGGATTATTATTCCGATACGATCATGGGATTATTTGCCATCCGGTGGCAGGAATATCGAGTTGGAGCAATCGGAAAAATATCTCTGGAAGACCTTTCTCTTACGAATGAAAAGGCCCAGGATCAAATCCGGATTGCCACCCATTTGGTAAACGACAATGATATTATCGGAGTGCAGGCCAGAGACGTATGTAACTATCTGCGAAGCCGAATGGCTATTCCGGGGAAACACCGGCTCACGCTGCGCTATAGTATTGACCAGCCTGTTTCATTATTGACCGGGAATTCGGTTGGGTTGGCTCTCTCCCTGTTAGGGGAAATCGGCCTCAGAAATTTCCGGGGAAATTTATCATGGGAAACCCAGGTCAATGAGCGGGTCATGTTTACCGGTGCTGTGGATAGCGCCGGGAATGTGAGTGAAATAGAAGATCAGGACATTCCGGAAAAAATTGAATCAGCATTTTTCGGTCCGGCGGATTCGGTGGTCTTGCCGGAGGAACACGCTCCGACCGCCCGTAACACAGTGGCGGAGCTCCGGCAACGGTATCCGAACCGTGAAATAGAGATCCTCCCGGTTGACCGGATATCACGGTTGCATGATAATCCGGTAGTAATACGCAGCACCAAACGAAGTATTGGGGAGAGAGCACGCCGGTTTTTTAATGCACATATTGTTCTCATTAGTTTCCTGATAGTGCTGGCGTTTTCAGTTGGCAGTATCGTGCTGTATGAGGAGGTAATAAAAGAATCCCCTCCGGCCAGGGTAGAAACCCTCAAAAACAGCCTCGCGGTCAAAAACAATTTCGGATTAATCCTGTGGGAATCGGAACCCTTCGGCGCCCGCGAGAATGCCGGGCGGGCCAGAGAATTGGCCCGGATTGTGGATTTGGACGGAGACGGAGTGAAGGAAGTATTGCTGTGTTACGATGAATCCACCATCCAGGGATTTCGCAGTTCCATTGTGTGTTATACCAAACATGGAGAAATCCTGTGGCAACGGAATATCTATTTCCCCGTTCGGTACCAACAAAAGACCATAACGAGCCTGACACGGGTCGACGATTTACGTCTCACCGATTTTAACGGGGATGGAACAGCGGAAATTGTCAGCATCATCCGAACGCCTGCTGATTTTCCAACCCGGGTCATGGTGCTTAACTCCAAAGGGAAGCCGGTGACGGATTATTGGCATTCCGGGCGCCTGAATACGACTATTGTCTCCGGGGATGTGTATCCGAACAATGATACAAATGAGTTAGTACTCTGGGGATCGAACGCGGAATATAAAACAGGCGTTGTGCTGGCGCTGGATCCGTTCCGGACCCGCGGCACATCCCATCAGAATCAACAATATTTTATTCCCAGGGATATTCAACCGGGAAATGAAATATTTTATCTCCGGTTCCCGGAAACGCCGTTTCTTTCAAAGTTCACATCTGATTTGACAGCACTAGCCAGTCCCTGGGATGGGAAGTCGTTTTTAGTTCGCCTGGTCAACGAGATCTCACGCAAATATTTTGATGACGCACTGGCCGGTGGGATCTACTACAAAATCGGACAACACTTTCGTATTGATTCTGTCAGCATCTCCCGGCGATTTTATGATTTACGGGAGCAGGCATTGCCGGCATATCCGGAAATCCAAAACACAATTGATCTGATCGACGAATACAGAAGGGTGCAATATTTTGACGGTGAAAGCTGGGTGACTGATCCAACGATCAACCGAATATACCTCAATAGTTTGACTTCATCGGAATAGCACTCTTACACGTTAAACCGGAAGAAAATAACATCGCCGTCCTGCACAATATAGTCCCGCCCTTCCTGTCGAATTAGCCCTTTGTCCCGTAACGCTTTTTCTGAACCGTGCTCGTCGATATGGTAAAACTGAAAAACCTCCGCCGTAATAAATCCGCGCTGAAAGTCGGTATGTACCACCCCGGCTGCTTGTGGGGCGGTTGCACCTTCCTGTACTGTCCAGGCATGGGCTTCGTTCCTGTTGACGGTAAAAAACGTAATGAGCTGTAGCAGGGAATATCCTGCATTGATTAATTTGTGCAGACCTGGTTCTTCGAGCCCGAATTCAGTCAGAAATTCGCCTTTTTCGTCATCGGAAAGTGCTGCAATATCGGCTTCAAGTTTACCGCATAACGTAATGGCTTCCGCGCCGACGTCATTGGCATGGGCCAGCACCTCTTTGGTATATTCACTGGGCGTATCTGCAAGAATTTCATCCTCGCTAACATTGGCAACATACAGCACCTTTTTAGCGGATAACAGAAACAGCGGATGCAGGTACTCGCGTTCAGATTCCTTCAGTGACATAGTCCGGATCGGATTGCCACCGGAGAGATGCTCGTAAGCCTGCTGAAAAACCTGCTGTTTGGCGAGAGCCTCTTTGTCTCCGGTTTTGGCGGGTTTCTCCAGTTTATCGAGCTGCTTTTCCAGCGATTCCATATCCCGCAGATATAATTCTGTGTTGATGGTTTCGATATCTTCCGCGGGATCAACCTCTCCGTTCACATGCGTGATATTGCCATCGTCAAAGCACCGCACGATGTGAGCAATGGCGTCCACCTGCCGGATTTGCCCAAGGAATTGATTTCCCAGGCCCTCGCCTTTGCTGGCGCCCCGTACTAGTCCGGCAATATCCACGAACTGCAGAGTCGTTGGCGTCTTTTCTTTCGGCTGATAGATTTCGTACAGGCGGTCCAGTCTGGGATCCGGCACTTCCACGACACCGACGTTAGGATCCACGGTACAGAACGGATAATTTTCCGCCGGGACTTCGGTCGCGGTTAACGCGTTAAAAATCGTGGATTTTCCGACATTCGGCAATCCGACGATTCCACATTGAAAACCCATGGCATTCTTTCCTGATTCCGTGGCATTCATTGACGTTATTACTTTACCCTAAATTAAGCGATTTTGTGCGGCGATCTGCACCAATCTGTTGAGCGCGAAGGCTCCGTGAAATCCTCGACAGACCCTCCGGGTATGCCTTCGGTTTCCCAAAACCCTTTTCATCTCAACATCTTG
>JAANXI010000037.1 GCA_018263365.1 Fidelibacterota bacterium
TGAAAAGGGTTTTGGGAAACCGAAGGCATACCCGGAGGGTCTGTCGAGGATTTCACGGAGCCTTCGCGCTCAACAGATTGGTGCAGATCGCCGCACAAAATCGCTCAATTTAGGTAGAAATTACCGCACAACAATCTGATTACGCTCGGGGCCGACGGAAACCAGTGAAATCGGAGCGCCGGAAATACGTTCGATCGCTGCAAGATAATCCTGAAAGGCATCAGGGAATTCATCAAAGGAAGTAGCGCCTGAAATATCCGTTTTCCAGCCCGGATAATTAGTAAAAGAAGGAGTTACTTCGTCCAATTTTTGCACATTCAGAAAACCGTTTTGGGATTCATAATTTTCCGCTACCGGAATTTCGTCAAATTCGCTGAGGACGTCGGCCTTGGTGATGCAGATATCAGTAAAGCCGTTGATTGCGATGCTGTACTTTGCTAGCACACCGTCAAACCAGCCGCATCGACGTGGCCGACCTGTGGTTGCGCCGTATTCACCGCCGGCCTCGCGGAGACGGACGGATTTGTCCTTATCATCGATTTCCGTTGGAAACGGACCTTCGCCAACGCGAGTGCAATAGGCTTTGAAGATCCCAGTACTCCTCGTAATCGCGTTAGGTGGGACACCCAATCCGACCGATACGCCCGCCGTTCCGGGGTGCGAGGAAGTGACATACGGATACGAACCGTAATCAAGATCCAGCATCACTCCCTGGGCGCCTTCGGTGATGATATGATTATCTTGATCCAGCGCAGTTAGGATTTCGTTCGAGACATCTGTAATAAGCGGGCTTACCGCTTCTCTGGCTCGCTCCAATTGCTCACGGAATTCTTCAAACTGGTGCGTGGGTTGCCCGTAAATTTTTTCCACAATTCTATTGGCATGGCGCAAATGCGTTTGCACTGCTTCTTCAAATCCGGTTCGATCGAGCAGGAGGTGCGCAGGAACGCCTATTCTGCCATGGCGGTCGGCATACGTGGGTCCGATTCCCCGCCGGGTAGTGCCGATGAACTGTTCATCGTTGGCATCCTCCGAGATACCATCAAGAATTTTGTGGATTGGCAACACAAGATGGGCGTTGTATGCTACGCCTATTTGGTCATTGCATCGGATCCCTCTTTCCTGCAATTCCTCAATTTCCCGGGTCAGCTCGATGGGATCGATGACCATCCCGGCGCCCAGGAGACATCGGGTCTTCTCTCGAAGTATTCCGCTGGGAATCTGATGGAGCACAAACTGGTCTTCGCCAATGAAAACGGTATGACCCGCATTGGCGCCACCCTGGTACCGGGCGACGATATCGGCGTTGTCGCTGAAATAATCGACGATTTTACCCTTGCCCTCGTCTCCCCACTGACCACCCACGATGACATGAATACCCATACAACTTCCTCATTTTACATAAAAAAACCCCGACGAATCGGGGCTTCAAGATTATTATCTAACTTGTGTAATATCGAATGAAAGACTTTTGGGTTTGGTGTGGTTGCATTACCCGTTTAACGCTTTTTGGCTAATCTGCCTTTGCCTTCGGTGCGGGCTTCCCATTCAACAATCACCGGACTAGCAACGTAGATAGATGAATACGTTCCGATGACCACACCAATGATCAGTGCGAATGCGAAGTTTTTAATAACTTCACCCCCACCGAGATATAATACCAGCACCACAACAAATGTAGTCACCGAAGTGACAACTGTACGACTCAGCGATTGGTTGATACTGAGGTTCACGATATTGAAGTACTTTTCGCGCCGCAGGGCTTTCAGGTTTTCGCGCACCCGGTCAAAGACCACGATTGTATCGTTGAGGGAGTATCCAACGATAGTCAAAAAGGCGGCAATAATCGCCAGTGTAATTTCAAGGTTTAGCACCGAGAACACTCCCAGCGTAATTAAAACATCGTGGATAAGGGCGATGATCGCCGCGATGGCAAATTTGAACTCAAACCGAATCGAAATATACAGGACGATCCCCAGGAGAGCGGAGAGGATAGCGAGGACAGCTGCTCCTCGCAATTCGCTTCCGATCTTCGGACCGACCTGTTCAAGTCGTCGCACCTGATACGGGTTGTCCGGGAAATGGTCCGTAAAGGACGATTTGATCGCTTCGGAGGCCTCAATCCCTTCCTGCTCTTCCAAACGAAGAACGCGTATAATGATTTCGTTCGGCGCGCCGAATTGCTGGATGGAGGCGCTTTCGTGTCCCACATTTTCCAGCGCATTCCGGATATCGGAAACTTCGACCGCTTCTTCGAATTGAATCTGCATCAAAGTGCCACCTTCAAAATCAATACCCAGCCGTAAGCCGTTGTGAAAAATAATCGATACCAGGCCAATTAGAAGCAGGGCTACCGAAATAATCGTGGTGATTTTTCGCTTTTCAAGAATCTTATAATCCGCTTCCGCAAATAATTCCATAAGTCTTTATCTCGCTTACACTTGAATTAGATACTTAATTTCTGCACAGTCTTGTTCTCTGTGAACATCTGATAGATAGTACGTGTCACGAAGATGGCTGTAAACATACTGGACACGATACCCCAGAACAAGACTACCGCAAATCCCTTAATCGGTCCGGTACCGAATTGCATCAGGACTAACGCGGCAAGAATCGTCGTCACGTTTGCATCAATAATTGTTCGCAACGCATTACCGTAGCCGCTGTCAATGGCTGCGCGGACTGTTTTCCCTTTGCGCAATTCCTCGCGTATTCGATCAAAGATCAATACGTTCGCATCCACCGACAGACCGACAGTCAGGATTAACCCGGCGATGCCAGGCAGTGTCAATGTTGCGTGCAATGCGGCGAGAATCGCCAGGATGAAGACGAGATTCAATACCAGGGCAAAATCCGCAATCAGGCCGGACAATTTATAATAGAGTGCCATAAAGACCAATACCAGCAGTAGTCCAATGATTGTTGCGGTGGTTCCCTTTTGAATCGAGTCGCTTCCCAGCGATGGTCCGACGGTCCGTTCTTCAATAATGTCTACCGGTGCCGGCAGCGCACCAGCGCGAAGCACAATAGCAATATCTTTGGCCTCTTCCAGGTTGGCCATGCCTTCAATCATCGTGCTGCCCTGTGAAATCTTGGAACGGATGGTAGGCGCCATGTGGATTTTGTTGTCAAGTACGATGGCCACTCGGCGCCCGATATTCGCACCGGTGAGACGCGACCACGTCTTCGAACCGGCGGCATTCATATCCACGTAGACAACCGGCTGACCAGCAGCCTGACCGCCTGCTCCGCCCAGCGTTGCCTGTGCATCGGTGACCACACCACCAGTGAGACCGGCTTCCTTATTCACAAGATACAACAGATGAAATTCGGCGGCTCCGCCGGTCTGTGTCGGGAGCACTTCGGTGCCGGCTGACCAGAGAAATACAGCATCCGGGGGAATAACCTTTTGCACCTTTTCCATATTCAGAATGCGTTCCACAGCGTTTTTGTTTTTCTTCGGAACGCCAATTTGTCCCTGCACATTTCTGAGCAGTGCTGTAAACGGCTTTTCTTCGAAGACCTGTTTGTCAACGACTACAGTACTGTCGTCTGCCGCAGCAGTATCAGTATCTTCGACTTCACCGAACAGCTGATCCACAGAGACCGCTTCGTCTTCGGCTACGTCACCTTCGGCAATCACTGTATCTTCTCCGGCAGCGGCGGTGTCCTCTGTGGTGACGGCGTCCGCTAGTTCACCCTTGTCCCGTCTCAGCACCCGATCTATTTTCTGGATGGTCGCGTCCGTGACTTCCGGGGTTTTCAGCAGTTTGAATTCGAGCAACGCCGTCGTCTGTATTAGATCTCTGGCCCTGGCCGGATCTTCGATCCCTGCCAGTTCAACGATAATTCGCCGGTTCCCGACTTTTTGGATAGTCGGTTCACTCACGCCAAACTGATCAACGCGATTGCGGATAATTTCCAGGGCGCGACGAACCGCATCGTTGGCTTCCTCCTGCAGAGAAGAGACAATTTCCGAGTTTTGAATCCCCCGATCAGGAAAATACCGGACGAGTCGCAATCCTTGTGCGTCCGCTTCGTTCTCAAATACCTCTAGAAACCGGACATCAGCCGAGACCTGTGATTTAGCACTTTGGTAGACGTCTTCAAACAGTTGACTTTTGTTTTTGGCGATATTGTAGACGAGGGTGGGCACGTCCACTTCCAGCACCAGATGAATGCCCCCCTGAAGATCCAGTCCGCGACGGATGATTTTCGATTCCAGTTCAGCAAGGTTTCCTTCCTGGCGCAGCTGCTCTTTTTCCTGCGAACTCATCGATTCGTATTGGATAGTGGGCCACAGGAGAATTCCCGCGATTGCAATCGCAATAACAATGATGATTAATCGCGGTGTTAACCGTTTAAACATCGAATCCTCTCCTCCTACATTGCCTTCGGGGCATTAATTTATTCGAAAAAAGCGTTCGAATTTATTCGCTCCCTGAGGGAATGTCAATGCTTTTATCCTCAGCGAGGACAACTTTTAAACCTAATAACCACGCTCTTTATTTACAATGTTCTTCAATCGTTCTCCGGTGAGAAACCGATTCAAATTTTTGGCAAAATCCCGGGAGGCCCATTCCACGTATTCCGGAAAGTTCCCGGAGATATGGGGACTCAATAAAACGTTATCCAATTGAAACAGTGGTGAGTTTTGTGGGAGCGGCTCCTCAGTAAATACATCCAACGCAGCTCCGGCAATTTTCTTCTGCTGGAGCGCTTTGACGAGCGCCGGCTCGTCGACAATTTCTCCCCGGGCAACATTAATAAGGTAGGCGGAACTCTTCATCTGGTTCAGAGCGCGGGTGTTGATTAGACCTTCAGTTTGGGAAGTCAGCGGTAACGTTAATACGACAAAATCGGATTCCCGGAGCAGGCTGGCTAACTTTTTCCGGGACAGCAGCATATCAACAAACGCGTACTGGTCGTCTGGCTCGATGGAATATTTCGTGGCGATAACCCGCATATCAAACGCCTGGGCCTTCCGGGCAATCTTCTCACCAATAGAACCCAATCCAACGATTCCGACCGTCTTATTGTTGAGCAGAGTAATTTTTGCGGCCAGTTCCCACTGGCTCCACTGCCTGGATTCCTGGAATTTGCGGAACTCGTCCAGATGTTTAGAAAAATGCAGGATCTGCGCCATCACGAATTCGCTCATCGGACCTGCATGAATCCCGCTGGCGTTCGTCACAATAATGTCGCTCTTCATGAGCTCCGGAAAAACGGTATGGTCAATCCCAGCCGTCCCGATGTGCAACCAGCTGAGCCGTTCGGCCGTTTCAAAGGCCTGGCGCGGTACGGTATAACAGACCAACACATCGATTTTATCCGCAACTTCGAGTACATCTGACGGATACTGTGCATGAATAAAATTCACTTCTTCCGGCCTTGTGAGCTCCTCCTTAATAATCTCGACAATCGAGGTGAACTTTTCATGCCGGCGGGTCGTATGAATTGCGACGTTTACGCTCATATTCGGTTCCAGTTCTGTTCTCTGTCTATATCGAAGATAATTTAGGACAGGAATCCTTAAATGACAGCCGGAAATCTGCGATTCGGTGCACAAAATTTCCGGGTTTTGAGAAAACCCTCGCAACCCCTTTTCGCTTGCAATTACAGCGGTTGCAGTCTAAATTCACCTAATTATGAAAGCCGGATTTATGTGTGATATGGCGTTATAAATTATGAGTTTAATGAATGTATTTTTATACGATCAGGTAGCATAATCTCTATGGGAAAAGTCATCACAATTGCCAACCAAAAAGGGGGGGTTGGCAAAACAACGACAGCAATAAATGTGGCTGCCGGGATGGGAGTAACAGAGGTTAAAACTCTGTTGATCGATATCGATCCGCAGGCGAATGCTTCCTCCGGTTTGGGCGTGGATGTTGCCGGTGTCGAGCATACGATCTATGAAGTCCTTATTGATGAATTAGACCTTCAGGAAGCGATAAGGGAGACCGAAATTTCATACCTGGACCTGGTACCGTCCAATCCCCGCCTTGTTGGTGCTGAAGTTGAGTTGGTCAGGATGTTGACCCGCGAGCGAATTTTGGATACGGCGCTCGAGGACCTGCGGGATAAATACGACTACATTTTTATCGATTGCCCGCCATCGCTGGGGTTGTTGACTATCAACAGTCTGACCGCTGCAGATAGTGTGCTCATTCCGATCCAGTGCGAGTATTATGCCCTTGAAGGGCTGAGTCAATTGTTGAACACCATCCGGCTGGTCCAGAAGAATTTGAATAAGGAGTTGGAAATTGAAGGCGTCGTCATTACCATGTTTGACAGCCGGTTAAACTTATCAAAGCAGGTTGCAGAGGAAGTACGAAGCTATTTCAAAGACAAGGTCTATGACAGTGTGATTAACCGGAATGTCCGGCTGGGAGAGGCGCCATCTTTTGGAAAACCGATTTTGTTATATGATGCAACTTCCACCGGTGCGAAGAATTACATGGATTTAGTTGAAGAGATGTTAAACGATGTCAAGTAAGCGATTAGGACGTGGAATCGGGGCGCTTATTCCGGAGGATGCCGATCCGGCTCCCGGCGGGATTGCGCTGATTTCCACCGATAAAATACGGCCGAATCCGGGGCAGCCGCGGAAGGAATTTGAAGAGAGCGGCATGCGGGAGCTGGAGCAGTCCATTGCACAGAAGGGCGTGGTGCAGCCGGTGACCGTCCGAAAGGTCGGCGACGAGTTCGAGCTGATCGTCGGCGAGCGCCGCTGGCGTGCGTCCCGGAACATTGACCTCGAACAGATTCCGGCATATATCCTGGATGTGGAATCCGATGCGGAGATGATGGAGTATGCGCTCATCGAAAATGTCCAGCGCCAAGATCTGAATCCTATGGAATTGGCACATGCGTATAATGCGCTGGTCGAGCAGCACGGATTATCTCAGGAGGAAGTGGCGCAACAGGTTGGGAAAAGCCGGAGCGCTATTACCAATTTTATCCGGCTCCTGAACCTGCCCTCGAATCTGCAGCAGAGCGTGAAAAACCGGGAAATTTCCGCCGGTCATGCCAGAACACTCCTGGCTCTTGACGACAAAGATCTCCAGGAGGAGGTCTGGAACCGGATCATCGAAGAAGAGCTGAGCGTCCGCGAGGTTGAGCGGATTGTCCAGGAGATCTACTCGAACGGGGAGAAAAAACAGGATGCGAAGTCAAAACCTGCCCCGTCGTCATCAGCCCAATCCCGGAAGTCACCCTATCTTGTGGAAATTGAAGAGCAGCTCCAGCATCGCTTGGGGACCAAGGTGAGTTTGAAGACGAAGAAAGAGGGCGGCAGCATCGAAATCCAGTACTATTCCGATGATGAACTCGAACGGCTGCTGGATCTGTTTGAGGAAATTGGCTTGTAGGGATGAAGCCGGAGCGCTATACCGTTATGGTGGTGCCGGATACCGCCGGTACCAGCCGGGATTTTTCAATCAGGCGGAAAACCCTGCACTGGCTGATAGCCATTGGACTTGTGCTGTTTGTCGCCGTTGGGATCGCCTTATACTATTACGTCCCCCGGGCATTGAATTATAATAAGTTGCAAGCGAAGAATGATCAGCTGATGGCCGAGCGTTTCCAGGTGATGCGCATCCTGGAGGACTACAACAGAATCCGGAGTATGAATTCATACATCAGAGATGTACTGGGCGCCAAAATATCCCCGGAAAAAGTCCGTGAGGGAGGAGGCGACGTGATGGCGCTGGACTCCCTGCAGAGATCCCGGGTCAACCGGGTTATTCCGGTGTTGCCTCATTCCGGGATCGACCTGTTGGAGAATGTGCCATCGCTGCCTCCGGTGGACGGATATGTCACCCAGGATTTTTACAATGATGCGGTTTTTTACGATGACAACCACTACGGGCTGGATATTATTGCCCGCCAGGGCGAAGTGATAAAAGCGGCTGCATCCGGGCTTGTCGTGTTTTCCAACTGGACGTATCAATACGGCAACACCATTATTTTGTATCATGGCAACGGATATATAACGGTGTACAGCCATAACCAGCGGAATATCGTCCGGGACCGGGAATGGGTTGAGCGCGGCGAACCGATTGCTTTTCTCGGCAATACCGGGAAAAGCCGGGGGCCACACCTGCACTTTGAAATCTGGAAAGGCGGGCAGCCGGAAAATCCCAAAGATTACATTTTCATTTATGAAGACAACGATGTTTCAGTGGAACGCCAGAAACTGGATTAAATAACAATATGGCACATGCAAACGATTCAAAAATTGATACGATCATCGGCGCCGCGAGCCAGGTGCACGGGAACATTAAAGTAGAAGGCAGCGTGCTGGTAGCCGGCCGGGTTGACGGCGATGTTACTTCCGACGATTTTGTTCGCGTGGTGGAGTCGTCGACGATTACCGGCAACCTGATAGCGAAAAGTGCGATTATCGCAGGGAGGGTTGAAGGTAATGTGCGCTGTGAAACTAAAGTCCAGCTTGGCAAGAAGGCCTCGCTGTTAGGTGATTTAAAGGCGTCACGACTTGTTATCGAAGAGGGCGCAGTCTTTACCGGCAAGAGTGAAATGCCGGTCGCTGAGAAAGTTGAGGAGGTCCCCGTCGATGAATCAACGGAAGTCTCGAAACAACAAACCCGAATCTCCGGAACGTGACCAAACCAATTCGCTGCTGGAAACCTACCAAAAGCTGGAGCCGTATCTCGGCCTTGGACTTACCTTTACGGTTACAATCCTTGCGTTTCTCTTTTTCGGCCGGTGGCTGGACTCCCGGTTTGGGACCAGCCCGTGGCTGCTCATTACCGGTGCGGCAGTTGGTATGATCCTGGGGTTTATTCATTTGTATTATACGGTAATTCAACTCAATCAATCCGACTCACAAACAAAGGACAAAGACGCTGAATAGATTTCTTCGGTGGGTCGGAATGACGGTTCTGATTGGGGCTGTCGTCTCGGTGGTAATTGCCCTGCAAATGCGCGATGCATCCGTGACATGGGCATTGATTGTGGCGCCGGTAATCACTGCCTTGAACGCTATTATCGGCGTTTATTTTCTTCGGAAAGGTATCAACGCCTCCCAGACAACCTTCATGAAAATTGTCTTCGGCGGAATGGGAATCCGATTATTAGTATTAGGAGCAATTATCGCTTTGATCTACGTCCGAACTCCATTACATTTTTTGACATTTTTGATGGGGACAATGGCCTATTATATTGTCTTCATGGTGCTGGAAATATTATACGTGCATTTCCATCTGAGGAAAGAGCAGTGACGGCGAATTTTCGAAAAGGCAGGAAAGCAAGGATAAATTTTGATGCTGGCTGAAGGGGCTGCTAAAGCAGCTGAACAAGGCGGTCATGGCGGAGGGCATGAAGAATCAGCTGGTGAAGTCATTATTCACCATATCACAGATTCAAATGTCTGGCAATTTTTCAAAGATATTCAGATCCACCTCCCGGAATTTTCGCTGTTTGGGATCGACGTTTCCATCTCCTTACATGTGGTGATGATGTGGATTTCTGCGGCGCTGGTGTTTCTCCTGTTCACCCGAATGGCCAAGGCGATACACAAGGGCGATTCGCTGGTACCGACCGGCTCGTTTGCACTATTGGAGATGATGGTGCTATTTGTGCGCGACGAAATCGCGTACGCCACCATGGGTGAGAAAGTAGGGCGAAGAATGACGCCGCTGCTGCTCACCTTTTTCTTTTTTATTTTGTTCTGTAATCTCCTGGGGCTTATTCCGTTTATGTCCACGGCGACCGGTAATATTAATGTTACCGCGGCGCTGGCATTTATCACGTTTCTGGTGATTCAGTTTCAGGGAATGCGGGAAAACGGGGTGGTCGGCTACTGGAAAAGTCTGGTGCCGAGCGGCGTGCCGATCTTTTTGGTGCCGATCATGGTTCCGGTGGAAATCCTGGGGCTGTTTACCAAGCCGTTTGCGCTCTGCATGCGACTGTTTGCGAACATGATCGCCGGCCACGTGGTAATACTTTCGCTGATTATGCTGATTTTCACCTTCGGAACCATTTTTATCGCACCGGTATCAATCGGATTTGCCATTTTTATTTATCTGCTGGAAATTTTGGTGGCGTTCATCCAGGCGTATATTTTTACGATGCTGTCGGCGCTGTTTATCGGGATGGCCGCCCATCCGGAGCATTAAAATTTTTACATGAAAAAACATCGAAAACAAAGACACATGAACAACAGAGGAGGATGAGATGGGAGATCTCGGATTAGGATTTCTCGCTGCAGGTATTGGAGCGGGGCTCGGAGTCATTGGTGCAGGATACGGAATTGGGAAGTTGGCCGCGTCCGCAATGGACGGCACAGCCCGCCAGCCGGAAGCTGCCGGTGATATCCGGACCAGTATGATTATCGCCGCCGCTCTGATCGAAGGTGTGGCATTTTTTGGTGAAGTGGTCTGTATTATTCTGGCGCTGAAATAAGACGCTTACACAATAAAGGATAATCATGGGTTTACTTGATATTGATCCCGGTTTAATTATCTGGACGTTGGTGACGTTCATCATTCTGCTGATCCTGTTGCGGAAGACCGCCTGGAAACCGATTCTGGCGATGATTGACGAGCGGGAGGAGACTGTACGGAAATCGTTGGAAGAAGCAGAGCAGGCCCGCGAAGAAGCGGAAGAAGCCATGCGGGAGTATAAAGATAAGCTCAAAGAGGCCCGCATCGGGGCCCGCGAAATTATTGATGAGAGCAAAGATTCTGCAGAGAAGATCAAAAAGGAGATCATCGACGAGGCGGAGCAGCAGAAAAAGAAGATGATCGCCGAAGCCCGGGACCAGATTGAGACCGAACGCGAAAAAGCGATGCAGGATATCAAGGATTCCGTGGCGGATATTGCGATTGCCGCGGCGTCGCGCATCATCAATGAACAACTGAACGCCGAGCAGCACATGGACATTATTGACCGCTCACTGCAACAGTTCAGGGATTCCGAATAATGCAGCACGATCCGGCCGCAGAACGCTACGTTGAGGCACTGTTCGACGTTGCCGAAGAGCACGACGAACTGGATGCCGTCGCCAGCGATCTGCAGGACTTTGTAGATCTGCTGGAGGAGACCGGACAGTTACGGCTGTTTTTACGCTCGTTCCGTGTGCCCGCATCCGATAAGGTGAAGGTCTTTCGCGACGTTTTTGAGGGTAAAATGAATCAGCACTTGCTCAATACCATCGCATTGATGCTCCAGCATCAGCGGGCGGAGAGCATTGAGGAGGTTGCCGATTTATTCGCGGAACGCGTCAAAGCACACCGGAACATCGTGACTGTCCAGGCGAATACCGGCACGCGGATGTCCGAAAATATGCGGGGACAGGTGAAAACATCTCTGGAAGAAGCGCTGGAGAAAACGGTGGAGCTCGTCGAGTCGGTGGACGAATCCCTGCAAGGCGGTCTCAGGTTGCGCATTGGAAACACGGTGTACGATGGGACGATCGCCCATCAACTGGAAAAATTACGAGAACAATTGAGTTAAACTGAATAATTCATGAAAAGAAAAGCAAATTTATTGCGATAAACACTTTCGGATGCCATTCTTCGACAAGCTCGGAGTGACAGACCGAGGCGTCACCTCTCAGCAGAGACTCCTGCTGGTCTGAGCTTGTCGGCCCGCAAGGGCTCCCTTCCGGGAAGGGTAGACGCCGGGACAGCATCGATGAATTATTCGGAATGGATTTTTTAGAAAAATACGTGACGACTGATAAAGGAGGCACAAAAGTCGATGGAGATTAAAGCAGACGAAATCACTTCGTTGCTCAAGCAGCAGATCGAGTCATTCGATGTGAGCATGGATGTTGATGAAGTCGGTGAGGTCATCAGCGTGGGGGATGGTATCGCCCGCGTGTATGGACTCGAAAACGTTATGGCCAGCGAGCTGGTTCAGTTTCCCAATGATGTCGTGGGCATGGCGCTGAACCTGGAAGAGGACAACGTTGGTGTGGTGCTCTTCGGTGAAAGCCGCGATGTGAATGAAGGCGATGTTGTGAAGCGGACCGGGCGCGTGGTGGAAATCGGCGTGGGAGAATCAGTCGCCGGACGCGTCATTAATCCGATTGGCCGGCCACTGGATGGCAAGGGTGATATCGAATTTACCGAACGCCGTCCTGTGGAGCGGAAAGCGCCGGGCGTGATGGTGCGTCAGCCGGTGAAGGAACCGCTGATGACCGGATTAAAGGCTGTGGATTCGATGATTCCCATCGGGCGTGGCCAGCGTGAGCTGATTATCGGCGACCGCCAGGTCGGGAAAACCGCCATCGGTGTGGACACCATCATCAACCAGCGCGATACGGACGTCTATTGTATTTATGTGGCCATCGGCCAGAAAGCCTCAACTGTTGCGCAGGTCGTGAAGGTGCTGGAAGACAACGGCGCCATGGATTACACGACCGTGATTTCCGCTAGCGCATCCGAACCGGCTCCGCTGCAGTATCTGGCGCCGTTTGCCGGCGCAACCCTTGGCGAATATTTCCGGGATAACGGCAAACATGCGTTGATTATCTACGATGATTTAACCAAGCACGCCTGGGCGTATCGACAGCTTTCATTACTCCTGCGTCGACCGCCGGGACGTGAAGCGTATCCGGGCGATATTTTCTATCTCCACAGTCGTCTGCTGGAGCGCGCCTCCAAACTGGAAGAAAAGTATGTGATCGTACCGAAAGGGAGCGAGAACGTGGAAGATAGTGTTAACGGGAAGGAATACCGGAAACATATTGAAGACAGTGCCGAAGCACTCGAAAACGATCTGGAGGAACTTGGTAAAGAATCACATGAAGTACTTAAACTGCCGAAAACCGGCGGCTCATTGACAGCGCTGCCGATCATCGAAACGCAACAGGGCGACGTCTCCGCATATATTCCGACCAATGTGATTTCCATTACCGACGGGCAGATTTACCTGGTACCGGATCTCTTTTACTCCGGTCAGCGGCCCGCGATTGACGTAGGTATTTCGGTGTCGCGGGTCGGGGGTAACGCCCAGGTGAGAGCTATGCGACAAGTGTCTGGCTCGCTGAAACTGGACCTGGCACAGTATCGTGAACTGGAATCGTTTGCGCAGTTCGGTTCCGACCTGGATAAAGCAACGCAGCAGCAGTTAACCCGTGGTGAGCGTCTCTATGAGATCCTGAAACAGAAACAGTACTCGCCGCTGCCCATGGAAAAACAGGTGGTGGTGATTTTCGCCGGGACCGAAGGTTATCTGGATAAACTCTCTATCGAACAGGTAGAGCGTTTCGAGCCGGAATTCCTTGAGTACATGGAAACGCAACACGCTGATATGCTGGAAAAAATCAGCGAGGAAAAAATCCTGTCGGACGAACTGAAAGAGGAACTTGGCAACATCGTTGAGCATTTTCTCGAAACCTTCGCCATCGAAGAAGAGGAAGCGGCATAGGAATAGATTATGGCGACACTCCGCGAAGTAAAAAACCGGATCGGTTCTGTCAAGAACATCAGGCAGGTAACCCGCGCCATGAAAATGGTTGCGGCCGCCAAACTCCAGAAGGCCCAGCAGGCCATCGAACAGGCCCGGCCGTATGCATTCAAGATTAATAATGTACTCCGGCAGCTTTTGCCACAGATCGACCGATCCATCAATCCTCTGTTGGAAGTCCGGGAGCAGAAACACATCGGATTGGTCATCGTTACGGCGGATCGCGGACTGTGTGGCGCGTTCAATTCGCGGATCATCCGCCAGGCGGAACAGGAAATAGAAAAGTACGATCCTGAACAGATTAAACTGATTTGCATCGGGAAAAAGGGGCTCAATTATTTCCGCAAGCGCGATTACGACATCATTGGAGAGTACACGGAGTTTTTCAAGGACCTGACATTTTCCAATGCGACATCCATCGTGGACGTGGTCACAGAACTGTACATCAGTCATGGATTGGATCGAGTGGATGTGCTATACAACGAGTTCAAAAATGTCATCCAGCAGGGCGTTGTAGTAGAGCAGTTTCTGCCGCTGGTGGTGCAGGACGAAGACGAAATCGAGGATCTCGATGAGTTCATGTTCGAGCCGAACCAGGAAGATATTGTCAATTCTCTGGTGCCGCAGCACCTGAATGTGCAGATGTGGCGGATGCTGCTGGAATCGAACGCCGCGGAGCGCGGCGCCCGGCGGACGGCCATGGACAATGCAACCTCCAATGCCGAGGATATGATCGAAGACTTGCAGCGGCAGTACAACAAGGCGCGTCAGGCCGCGATTACCAAGGAGATTTCCGAGATTGTCGGCGGCGCCGAAGCCATGAAAGAAGATTAAGACGAATTCGAAGCAAACTAATACGAGGTATAGAATCACATGAATGAAGGTCGAATCACTCAGATTATGGGACCGGTTGTGGATGTGGTATTCGAGGATGGCGACATCCCCCATATTTATAACGCGCTGGAAATCGATCGCGAAGACAGCACGCTGGTACTGGAAGTGGCGCACCATTTGGGCGAAGATACGGTCCGGACGATTGCCATGGATTCCACAGATGGGTTGGTGCGCGGGCAGAAAGTACGCGATACCGGCGATCCGATTTCGATTCCGGTGGGCCAGGAAATTCTCGGACGGATGTTCGACGTCACCGGCAATCCCATTGATGAAAAGGAAGCGCCGGAAACCGAAGCGAAATTTCCGATTCACCGTCCGGCGCCGGCTCATGAAGATTTGACGACGACAACGGAGATGTTCGAGACTGGCATTAAAGTGATCGACCTGCTGGAACCGTATACCAAGGGCGGCAAAACCGGGCTGTTTGGTGGCGCCGGAGTAGGAAAAACGGTTCTCATTCAGGAGCTGATTCGAAATATCGCAGCCGAGCACGGCGGTTTTTCGGTATTTGGCGGCGTCGGCGAGCGCAGCCGTGAGGGGAACGATTTGATGCTCGAAATGACCGAGTCCGGCGTTATCGACAAGACCACGCTGGTGTTCGGCCAGATGAACGAGCCGCCCGGAGCCCGTATGCGTGTCGGTCTGACGGCGTTGACCGCAGCCGAATATTTCCGCGATGTGGAAGAGCGGGATGTGCTGCTCTTCATCGATAACATTTTTCGCTTTACGCAGGCCGGTTCTGAGGTGTCAGCACTGCTTGGCCGTGTCCCGTCGGCAGTTGGTTACCAGCCGACCTTGGCCACGGATATGGGCGAGCTACAGGAACGGATTACCTCGACGAACAAGGGATCAATTACATCGGTGCAGGCTGTGTACGTTCCGGCCGATGATTTAACTGACCCGGCGCCGGCAACGACCTTTGCTCATCTGGACGCATCCACGGTACTGGATAGGTCGATATCCGAGTTGGGTATTTATCCGGCTGTGGATCCCCTGGATTCCTCCTCGCGAATTCTCGATCCGCAAGTTCTCGGTGAGCGACACTTTAACGTGGCCCGCCAGGTACAGGAGATCCTCCAGAAGTACAAAGATTTGCAGGACATCATCGCTATCCTCGGGATGGATGAACTCTCCGAGGAAGATAAGGTGACGGTGGCGAGAGCCCGCCGGATTCAGCGCTTCCTGAGCCAGCCGTTCTTCGTGGCGGAGCAGTTTACCGGGACACCGGGACGGTACGTCAAACTCGAAGATACCATTGATGGCTTCGAGCGGCTTGTGAACGGTGAATTCGATGATCTGCCGGAACGCGCTTTCCTCTTTGTCGGAACAATTGATGAGGCTGTCGAAAAAGCGAAGAAAATGCAGTCATGACGCCCGACCACTTGACCGTTGAAATTGTGACGCCAACCTCGCTGACCGAAGAACGCCAGGTTGATTACCTGCGGGCGCCGAGTACCGACGGACTTTTTGGAGTAATGCCGGGACACGTGCCATCCCTGATTGCATTGGATATCGGCGAATTGACGGTGGAACAGCAGGGACGCAGGGAGCATTATGCCATCAGCGGCGGATACGCTGAAATCCACAGGGAGAAAGTTGTGTTGCTTGTGGAAACAGCAGAAACTGCTGGCACAATCGATACTGATCGTGCAATTTCTGCGCTTAAAAGAGCAAAGGAGCGGTTAGAAAAATCAGATAAGTCCGATATCGATACGGGGCGGGCGAAATCCGCTCTACGGCGGGCCCAAAACAGATTGACGGTGGCCAGGCGCAAGTAGGGAAACAAGAAAGTGAATTACCGAAACCGTCATTCTCGCACAGGGATTGACGGTTTTTTTATGAAGATAGGAATAAGATATTGGGTATAAGGTTTAAACGGCAATGTAAAGCAAGTTGCCAACTTGCTGATTTATGGCGGTATAGGCCTTGTTCGTCTTAAACTTTAACACAAGAACACTAATAGAACACTATAGTACTATCTGAAATACAAATCGGAGATTGACCATGAAAGTTCCACAACGAACGCACACTTGTGGAGAGTTACGAAAAAGCAACGCCGGAACGGAAGTAACATTAAACGGGTGGGTAGAAACTCAACGGGATCACGGAGGTGTGATTTTTCTTATCCTTCGGGATAGGTATGGACGAGTACAGGTTGTAGTGAATCTTGAAGACTCCGAAAAACTTGCAAAGAAGACGAAAAGTGTCGGGACTGAGTGGGTAATTTCGGTGTCCGGGACAGTCACTGAGCGCGATCCGGCGAATATTAATGAGGATATGGACACCGGAGCAATCGAGGTCCAAGCGGATTCAATCGAAATACTGAATGAGGCGAAGGCCATGCCTTTTTTGATCACTGATCCAACGTCGGCCACCGAAGAAGTCCGGCTGAAATACCGCTACCTCGATTTGCGCACCGATAAATTGCAGAGGAATTTGGAGGTCAGACACAAGGCGTATCAAAGCGTTTGGAATACGCTCTCTTCCCTGGATTTTTTTGAAATCGAGACACCGTTTCTAATGCGTTCCACTCCCGAAGGCGCCAGAGATTTTTTGGTTCCGAGCCGTTTACACAAGGGGAGGTTCTATGCTCTGCCGCAATCGCCCCAGACGTACAAACAGCTCCTCATGATCAGCGGCTACGACCGGTACTTCCAAATCGTGAAATGCTTTCGCGACGAAGATTTGCGGGCCGATCGCCAGCCGGAATTCACACAGATCGACCTCGAAATGTCCTTTGTAAACGAAGAAAACGTGATGGATGTGGCCGAGGAAATCACGGTTAAAGTTTATAAAGAAGTAATAGATAAAGAGTTAGCCCGTCCTTTTCCGCAAATGTCCTATCGGGAAGCTATCGAGAAGTATGGCGTCGACAAGCCAGACCTCCGGTTTGACCTGCCTATCCACAATGTGACGGAGATCCTTGGTGAATCCGAGTTTAAGATCTTTGCTAAAGTAAAGAAATCCGGCGGCATTATTGGGGCATTATGTGTGAAAGATGCCGACCTGAGTCGGAAGGAAATCGATAACCTGACGGAGGTTGTGGCGCCGGTGGGAGCGAAGGGCGTTGCGTTTATGAAGGTTACTGAGAACGGTGTCGATAGCGGCATCAGCCGGTTCTTTGGCGATGAAGCCATTGCGGAATTGTTGGAAGAGACTGATGCTGAGGCCGGTGACCTGTTGTTATTTGTGGCGGATACCGCCAGAATCGCCTATCCATCGCTGGGGAAATTGCGGCTACATTTGGGACAAACACTGGATTTGATCGACGAAGACAAGCCCGCGCCGGCCTGGATCCTCAATTTCCCACTCGTGGAGTACAACGAGGATGAAGATCGCTGGGATGCCATGCACCACCCGTTTACTGCGCCGATGCCCGAGGATATTGCAAAAATGCAGAGCAATCCCGGAAAAGTACGAGCCAGAGCCTATGATTTGGTGATCGATGGACACGAGATTGCCGGCGGGAGTATCCGTAACTTCCGGTCGGATATCCAGCAGAAAGTGTTTGAGCTGCTGAATATGGACAAAGAAGAGCAGCGGGAGAAATTCGGATTTCTGCTCGATGCCCTGCAATACGGGGCGCCGCCACACGGTGGAATCGCCTTCGGATTTGATCGGCTGGTGGCATTGCTCGCTGGCATGAAATCCATCCGGGACGTCATTGCTTTCCCGAAAACGACCTCGGCGCTTTCTCTCATGGACGGTTCACCAAGTGAAGTAAGCGAAGATCAGCTGAAAGAGTTGGGGTTGAAAATCATCAATACCCCAAAATAACAAGTGATAGAACCCTGACAATATCGCCTTGACATGTATAGAGCGTAGCTGTAATTTCAATATGTTTTGAATAGGGGCAGAACAATTATTTCCAATCTGACGGAGGAAAAGGTATATGAAAAATTTTAAGAAAATCGTGATTGGCGGTCTTGTGGGGATGTCCCTCATTGCGACGGCTTGTAGTTCAGGTCCCTCTGAAGAACAGTTGAACACGCTGGGGGAGACAAGACAGGCGGCAGAAGCCGGGGAACAGCAGGTAAAGGATCTGGAAAAGGAGAAACGGAGTTTGCAGTCTGAACTGGAAGCGAAGCAGCAGGAACTCAGCCGGGCACAAGCAGAAAAAGCCCGTGTGGAAAAAGCTGTCAGCGATTCCGGTGAAAAGGGTGAAGGAGGGATGACAGAATGAAACGGACACTTTGGATAAGCACAATCGTTTTATTGCTTGGATTGGTAATGGGCGCCCCTCTGGCAGCTCAGAATTACGGTTATACCAGCGATATGACCATGGAAGAATATAACGCCGAGCTGGAAAAATGGCAGGGGCGCGAAGAAGCGGCGAATGCAAAAATTCAGCAGCTCAAACAGGATATTGCTGATCTCAAAGATCAGATTGCTTCCACCGAACAGCAGATAGCAAAAGTCCGGCAGGAAACGATGGACCTGCTCAGCCAGAGCACCGGCGCGGAAGAGGGAAGCGTTGAGGAAGCGGCCCAGAAGTATCAGAACCAGTTGGAGGGATTGATTGACCAGCTGGAAGGGCTGTTAGCTCTGTCGCCTGAGGAACTCTACCAGAGCCAGGACGAGGTAGCAGCAGCCAAAAAGAAATTGAAAGAACTGAAAAAGAATAGCTTCGCCTCTTTGGACGAATCCAAGGAAAAAATCAAGGGAATTGAAAACCTCCTTGAACGAGTCAAGGCAAAGGTGCCTGAACCGGTGAACGATGTGTACACGGTTTTGCGCAGTGATTATCTGTGGAAAATTTCCGGCAAAGATGATATCTACGACGATCCGTATCAGTGGGTGAAGATCTGGTCGGCAAACCGGAATCAAATCAACAACCCAGATCTCATTTATCCGGAACAGAAGTTCGATATTCCACGTCAGCTGGCGAACAACGAGCACTTGGTGATGCGCGGCGAGAATCTGTCAAAGATCGCTTCGTATGAGGAGATCTACGGCAATCCATTCGATTGGCAAAAACTGTACAACGCGAATCAGAAGATTATCTCCGATCCGAATGTGATTTACCCGCATCAGATCATAACCGTCCCGAAGAACTGACGCAGGTGTTTCGGTCTTTGTGACTATACAATAAGAAGATATCCATAAAAGCCTTCGGTTGAAACCAGACCGAAGGCTTTTTTTATTTTCTGCTGGACAAGATAATTAACAGAGGATACCGAATAATTTAGATGGCTGAAAGTTTGGAAATACCCATCGTTGGTGTTGATCCATTATCGCTTCTTGGTATAAACGATTCCAACCTAAAAGTCCTGACACACAATTTTGACGCCTCGATTATGGTGCGGGGTGATACCATCCAGGTGAAGGGTGAAGAGGAGGAAGTCACCCAAATCGAAAATGTGGTGACCGAAATGGTCTACACCCTGAAGAAAAAAGGAAGCCTGGACGAACAGGATGTGGAGACGCTGGTCCGGCTGGAAAAATCGGGGTCCATGGAGCACCGCGAAGAGGGCCTGGATTCGGTAATCCTTTTCACCAAAAACGATGTGATTAAGCCGCGCACGGAGGGCCAGGAACGCTACTGGAAATTCGCCCGGGAGAACGATATTGTGTTCTCCATCGGCCCGGCCGGGACCGGAAAAACTTACATGGCCGTCGCCATCGCCGTCGCCGCGTTTAAGAACCGGGAAGTTTCAAAGATTGTGCTGTGCCGTCCTGCGGTCGAAGCCGGCGAAAGTTTGGGATTTCTACCGGGCGATCTTAAGGAGAAAGTCGATCCGTACTTGACACCCCTGTATGATGCATTGTATGAGATGCTCCCGGTCGAAAAACTGCGGGCGCTGATGGATCAGAAAATCATTGAGATCGTTCCGCTGGCGTATATGCGCGGCCGGACGTTGAACAACGCGTTCGTGATCCTCGATGAAGCGCAGAACACCACCACGCTTCAGATGAAAATGTTTTTGACCCGGCTTGGCGTCAACTCCAAGGCGATTATTACCGGTGACGTCACCCAGATTGATCTACCGGGTCATCAGGAATCCGGATTAGTGCAGTGCCAGGAAATTTTGACTGATGTTGAGGGCATTAAGTTTGTATATTTATCACCCAGAGATGTCGTGCGGCATCGCCTAGTGAAAGACATTATCCGCGCGTATGATGATTACGGGGCCGAGCGCCAAAATACGGCCTGAATAACGGTCACCGGCCCAGGCAGTTTCAGGAAAATTTATGAACTCATTCCCCCCACTTTGGCTGGATTACCCTTACGAGGAGCGTCCTGCTCTCTCGGAAAACATTCAAACAGAAATTGCGATAGTTGGCGGCGGGATCACCGGTATCAGTGCTGCAATACATCTTGCCCAAAAAGGATATAAACCCGTGGTGCTGGAGAAGCGGACAATCGCGAGTGGTGCCAGCGGGAGGAACGCAGGATTCCTGATCGCCGGGAGTGTGGAGTACTATCACCGGGCGATCGGATTTATCGGGCGTGAAAAAGCGAAACGCCTCTGGGCACTCTCCCTGGAAAGCCATCATACGTTACGCAACTGGATCAGGGAGTTTGATATCCAGTGCGACTATACCAACGATGGCAGCCTGGTACTGGCCACCACGCCGGAGGAATGGAGCGAAATTCAAGAAGCAGCGGAAAAGCTTCGCAAAGATGGTTTTAACGCTGAAACCATCGAAAGTGAGGAGTTAAATCGCTGGGGAGAATCTCTGACAAAATTTACGGGCGGTTACTACTGCAGCGACGACGGGAGTGCAAATCCGGCGAGATGTGTCCGGGGACTGGCATCCGCTGCGGAGAATTTTGGGGTTCCAATTTACGAGAACACACCGGTGCTGGATTATTCGGAATCGGGGCAAAATCATGTTACATTAACCATGCCGGATGCAACCATCGAGGCGCAGATGGTGCTGGTCGCGGCAAACGCCTTTACGCCGCAACTCCGGAACATCCTGGATGGTAAAATCCTGCCGGTGCGGGGACAAATGCTGGCGACGGAGCCCATAGATGCCAAGATAGCTGTGCCTTGCTACGCGAACTTCGGGTTCGACTATTTTCGTCAGACATCCGATGGCAGGATGATTATCGGAGGCAGTCGCGACCACAATCCCGATGCGGAGATGGGATTTGATGAAGAACCAAACGAACAGATTCAGTCGGAACTCGAAGATTATCTCATGGATTTGCTGGATTTGGACAGATCGCCGGAAATCACACATCGTTGGACGGGAACAATGGGATTTGCGCGGGACGGATTACCTGTTATCGGCCGACTTCCGTACTCGAAGCATATCTATGTAGCCGGGGGATTTACCGGACACGGTATGAGCATCGCAACAAAGGTCGCGGAGATTGTTAGTACATTATTAATTGAAGGGATCCATCCGGATTTTTCCATGTTTTCCATCAGGCGGTTTTTAACTTAGGTCAAAGCAAAAAGGAGTTTTATCTATGAAACAAATTCGTGATGTCGTGATCACCAGCGCAGTGCGTACGCCTGTAGGAGCGTTTCAGGGAACACTCAGCAGTGTTGATGCAACAAAATTAGGCGGTATCGTCATTGAACATGCCATCAAGCGGGCCAACATTCAGCCGGACGATGTCGACGAAGTCATCATGGGCAATGTACTCCCGGCGGGCGAAGGTCAGGCGCCGGCGCGTCAGGCAGCGTTGGGCGCAGGACTTCCCAAACGGACCGAATGCCTGACGATCAACAAGGTATGCGGCTCAGGGCTCAAGGCGGTGATGCTTGCCATGCAGGCCATCCAGGTCGGCGATGCGGATATCGTGGTAGCCGGAGGCATGGAGAGCATGAGCAACGTTCCCTATTATATGCCAAAGGCCAGAGATGGCTATCGTATGGGACACAAACAGGTGATCGACGGGATGATTTNCGATGGTCTCTGGGATGTGTACAACGATTTTCACATGGGCAACGCCGCCGAACTCTGCGCCCGCGGGCATGACATCGGTCGGGAGGAACAGGATGAGTTCGCAAAGATGAGTTATGAGCGGGCTATCGATGCACAGAAAAACGGACGTTTCAAGGATGAAATCGTCCCGGTGGATGTGCCGCAACGCAAGGGCGACCCTGTGAGAGTCGATGAGGATGAGGAGCCGAAAAGAGCTAACTTTGATAAAATTCCGAAGTTGCGCCCGGCCTTTGATAAAGAAGGCACTGTCACGGCAGCAAATGCATCGAAAATCAACGATGGTGCAGCAGCGCTGGTTGTAATGGCAGCAGAGGTTGCCAAAGAGATGAGCGCGCCGGTGCTGGCGAGATTGCTGGGACAGGCATCTGCGGCAAAAGCGCCGGAATGGTTCACGACCGCACCGATTGATGCAATTAATAAGGTGTTGGAGAAGACCAGACGGACGAAAGACTCTATCGACCTGTTCGAGATCAACGAGGCGTTTTCTGTGGTGACGCTTGCAGCCAACAAAGAGCTGGATATCCCGCTGGACAAGATCAACGTCAATGGTGGCGCCGTGGCGCTTGGGCATCCGATCGGAGCCAGCGGCGCACGGATTTTAACTACCTTGTTATATGCGCTCCAGCAGCGGAATCTGAAGACCGGCCTGGCCACACTCTGTATCGGTGGCGGAGAGGCCTCGGCGGTGGTCGTGGAGCGGTAAGGAATTACCAGAACTCTCGCAGAGGCGCAAAGGCGCAAAGAACAGCTGGGATAATATATGTAGTAGTTTTGCTTCGCGTCTTAGCGGCATTGCGAGAGGTAAAGTTGCAAATCAAAAGTTAGGTATAATTCTGCATGACGGAAAATGAGATTTCAGGAATCGCAGTAGATCCCGCTTATCATGTTCATAAGCGGTTGGGTCCCGGTTTGCTGGAATCAGTATATGAAGAAATCATGTATTATGAGCTGACTAAGAAGAATGTGGAGGTCCAGCGACAAAAAGTAATTCCAGTGGTATGGGAGGATCTGAAAATGGAAATTGGGTTCCGGGCTGATTTAATTGTCAATAAAAAGGTCATCATTGAACTCAAATCCGTGGAAACTCTCGCTCCGGCTCATCCAAAACAGCTATTAACCTATTTGAAAATCACTGGACTAAAACTCGGGATATTGATGAACTTCAACGAGGCGCTTATGAAAAACGGAATCAAAAGAGTAGTAAATGGATTGTAGTTCTTAGCGGCTTTGCGAGAGAAACGAAAGGAGATAAAATTATGGCGGATATTCAAACAATCGGCGTGATCGGCGCCGGTACTATGGGCAACGGTATTGCTCACGTATTTGCCCAGAATGGATATGATGTGCAGCTCATTGACGTGGAGCAGGAATATTTGGATCGGGCGCTCAGCACGGTTGAAAAGAATCTGGAACGGCAGGTAAAAAAAGAAAAAATCACCGAAGAAGAAAAGTCAACCGCACTTGAACGAATCGCGACCTCTACTGATCTCCAATCGCTGGAGTCCGCTGATTTCGTGGTTGAAGCGGCCAGCGAAAACGAGGATATTAAATTTGATATCTTCAGCAAGATCGAAGAGATTACCGCGGACAACGTGATCCTGGCGACCAACACTTCCTCGATTTCCATCACCGAGATCGCCGCCCAAACCGCCCGGCCGGATCAGGTTATCGGCATGCATTTCATGAATCCGGTGCCGGTGATGAAACTGGTGGAGATTATCAGCGGGCTGGCGACGTCCGAATTGACAGTTGATACCGTGACGCAGCTTGCGGAATCCCTGGGAAAAACGCCGGTGAGCGTGCAGGATTATCCGGGATTTATCTCCAACCGGGTGTTGATGCCAATGATCAACGAAGCCATTTACACGCTGATGGAGGGCGTGGCGGAGAAAGAGGCTGTCGACGAGATTATGAAACTCGGCATGGGGCATCCCATGGGGCCGATCCAACTCGCGGATTTTATCGGACTGGACGTTTGCCTGTCCATCATGGAAGTGCTGTACGAGGGACTGGGCGATGACAAATACCGTCCGTGTCCGCTGCTGAAAAAGATGGTAGCTTCCGGCCGCCTGGGATGTAAATCCGGCCGGGGATTTTATGATTACAGCGGTTAAAACCGGAATAAGGTATATGGAATAAGGATTGACCGGGGACAATGGACTCGTGACCAGTGACAACAATAACACAATAACACAATAACACTATTTTTTAGGATATCACTATGGATTTCACTCTTTCTGAAGAACACAAAATGATACAGAAGACAGCCCGCGATTTTGCGGAAGCTGAGTTACGCCACGATGCAATTGAGCGGGATGAGAAGGCGATTTTTCCCGAAAAGGCTGTGACCCAATTGGGTGAGATGGGCTTCCTGGGGATGATCACGCCGGAAAAATACGGCGGTGCAGGTTTTGATATGTTGAGTTACGTATTGGCCCTGGAGGAAATTGCCAGAGTTGATGCCGCCACTTGCGTGATCATGTCCGTGACGAATTCGCTGTGCCAGTGTGTGATCACTACCTGGGGTAACGAAGAGCAGAAACAGAAATATCTCGTGCCGCTGGCCAGGGGGGAAAAACTCGGTGCGTATGCTCTGAGCGAGCCGCAGTCCGGTTCCGATGCCTCGAACATGCGGGCGTTTGCGGAGAAAAAGGGCGATCATTACATCCTGAACGGAACGAAGAATTGGGTCACGAACGGAAAGAGCGCCGATACGTATGTCGTATTTGCGCTCACCGAAAAGGGCGTCGGCCATAAGGGAGTTTCAGCGTTTATCGTTGAGCGTGATTTCGACGGATTCACCACAGGCAAAAAAGAGGATAAACTGGGCATCCGGAGTTCCGACACCTGCGAATTGATCTTCGACGACTGCAAAATCCCGGCGGAAAACCTGCTCTGGGAAGAGGGCAGGGGATTTAAAATTGCCATGGGCACGCTGGATGGCGGTCGTATCGGTATCGCCGCGCAGGCGCTGGGCATCGGTCAGGCAGCGCTGGATAAATCGCTGAAATACTCCAAAGAACGGGAACAGTTCAACCGGCCGATTTCCGATTTCCAGGCCATCCAGTTCAAGCTGGCGGAGATGGCGACCGAACTCGACGCCGCCAGACTCCTGACCTGCCGCGCCGCCCGAATGAAAGACAGGGGTGAGCCGGTGACGAAGGAAGCCGCAATGGCCAAGTACTATGCCGGAGATACTGCCATGCGCGCCGCAAATGAAGCGGTGCAAATCCATGGCGGTTATGGTTATATTACCGAATACGAGGTTGAGCGACTGATGCGGGATGCGAAGATCACGCAAATTTATGAAGGCACGAATGAAATACAGCGCGTTGTGATTGCCCGGCAATTGCTGAGAGAGTAAAAAGAGAATATGAGTTGTTAAGGTAAAAAATACTGCGTATTACGTATTACATAGATGGCCTAGGTGCTATTCAACAAGAGATTTGCAAGTGAGTTTTCACGTAATACGCACCGCGCAACACGGAAGAAAACACATGAACACTCGAATACTTTTTAACTGAAGAGGGAGAGAAATGGCATGGGTATTTTTGCTGATATCGAAAAGCGGGATCACGAACAAGTCGTATTTTGCAGCGATAAGGAATCAGGATTGCGGGCCATCATCAGTATCCATGATACCACCCTCGGGCCGTCGCTGGGCGGCTGCCGGATGTGGAATTACGCCAGCGAAGAAGAGGCGCTGCGGGACGTTCTGCGGCTCTCCCGCGGTATGACTTACAAGGCATCCATTGCCGGACTGAACTTAGGCGGCGGGAAATCAGTGATTATCGGCAATTCCAAGACCGATAAAAACGAGATGCTGTTTCGCTCTTTCGGGCGATTTGTTGAAGGACTGGGCGGCCGGTATATCACGGCAGAAGATGTAGGGACATCGGTCAAAGATATGGAATGGGTGCGGACGGAAACGAAGTACGTCACCGGCATTGCACAGGCTCACGGCGGCAGCGGTGACCCGTCCCCGGTCACCGGGCTGGGCGTTTTTACCGGCGTCAAAGCGTGCGCCAACCGGGTGTACGGGCCCGATTCACTGGCCGGAAAAAAGGTGAGCGTCCAGGGACTGGGCCACGTGGGACAAAATCTGGTGGAACGCCTGGTTAACGACGGAGCAAAAGTATATGTCACCGATATCGAGGAGGAGAAAGTCTCTGCGGTCGTCAACGAATTCGGAGTCGAAGCTGTTTCCACCGATGAGATCTATGGTCTGGATGTGGATATTTTCTCCCCGTGCGCTTTGGGCGCAATTATCAACGATGAGACGATTCCGCAGCTCAAATGCGATATCGTCGCCGGGGGCGCGAACAACCAGCTGGAAGACGAATCCAAACACGGACATGTACTCAAGGAAAATGGGATTCTTTACGCCCCGGATTATGCGATCAACGCCGGCGGGCTCATCAACGTATACAACGAACTCGAAGGGTACAACCGGGAGCGGGCGCTGCGCCAGGCTGAGGGCATCTATGATATTTTGATGGATATTTTCGACCGGGCGGAAGATGAGGATATCCCCACGCATTATGCTTCCAACCGGGTAGCGGAGGATCGCATCAATAACATCGGACGGATTAAAAATATTTACGTCGGCCATCAGACAGGCGTGAATCCGGACAATCGCCGGTAACAACATCTTTGGAAAGCAGCGGATAAAAATATGCAGGGTCGTCGCGAGGCGCGGGAATGTGTGCTGAAAGCGTTATACGCACAGGAGTTCACCGAAGAGCGCATTGAGCAGGTGGTTGAGGATACCATGGATCGCGAAGAGCTCCAGAAGGATGCTCATGAGTTCTGCCGTGAACTTGCGCTCAAAACCCATGTGAACGCGAAAAAATTCGATGAGATGATCAAGGGGAAATCCGAGCACTGGGAGTTCGATCGTATTGCTGTAATCGACCGGCTGGTGCTGCGCATGGCCATCTGCGAGCTGCTGCATTTCGACGATGTCCCTCCGAAGGTGAGTATCTCCGAAGCCATCGAAATTGCCAAGGATTACAGTACGGAGAACAGCGGCAGTTTCGTCAACGGTATTTTGGATTCCATCCTCAACGATTTGAAAAACGAAGGCCGGGTGTTCCTCGAATAGCCCATGAGAATCGCCCTCCTGTCAGACATGCACGCAAATCGCCAGGGCCTGGATGCGGCGCTGCAAGCGCTGCAGTCCAGAGATGTGGATACGATCTGGAGTCCCGGCGATTTTGTGGACTACGGCGCCGATCCGGGATACATCCTCGACTGGGCGATGGACAACGTCGAGTATTCAGTGCTCGGCAACCACGATGCGGTAGTGGTCGGCAAGGAATCGCCTCAGTACTTCAACAAATACGCCAAACAGGCCATCCCGTACACTCAGAAACAGCTCACCGGGAAGCATAAAGAGTGGCTGAGTACGCTCCCGTACGTCGAAGTCAACGATGGCATTCGGTTAGTACATGCCTCGCCGGGTGCGCCGGCAGACTGGACGTACATTATGAGCCCGTCCCATGCCCTGCATTTCTTTGATCTCTTCTCCGAGCAGGTCTGCATTTTCGGTCATACCCACGTGCAGGTGATTTATGATTCCGACGGCGGCGTGCACTTTGATTCTGAGGTGGCGTTGGAGGACGGCGTGCAGTACCTGGTCAATCCCGGCAGCACCGGCCAGCCCAGGGACGGCGATCCGCGCTGGGGATGTGCCGTGTACGATACGGAGGAGAATACCATCGAACTCCTGCGCGGCGGCTACGATATTTATGCGGCAGCGGCAGCTATCCGCCAGGCGAATTTACCGGAATTCCTGGCATCCCGGTTGTTCCAGGGGCGGTGAGAGTGCCGCGAGCATTGCCGCAAATACCGCAGTCAACGGATTCGTCGAAGCCGTAATGTCCGCCGATTCCGCTGATTAAAACCTGTCCACGAATTACACGAATTATCACAAATAGATTTGTATTGAAAAACAAAGGGAATTGGGATTCAGTCGGCAATAGGCAATTGGCAGGCGGCAGTTGGCACTTCGCTCCGGAGGTCAGTTAAAACACCAAAAACAGCAAAAAATGAACCGCGAATACCCGCAAATGAACGCAAATTAGCAAATATTTTCTCTTTGCGACTTCGCGTCTTTGCGAGAGGCTCTTGAACCTCGATACTTGACACGGGAACGTTTTGATAGGGTGTGCTCCGTGGAATTGTCTTCGATTATCTCATAACTGATACCTGCGAACGCTATCACCCGAACACCCAAATACTCCAAATCTTTTCACTTGCTACTCCCCCCCCTTAATTTTTATACTATTGTTCGCAAGTAGTCACACACCGTTGTTGTTTTTGTGATTGTATTCGTATAACCTCCGGGGAGGAAAGCGGCTTTAGTTAGTAGCGGCTTTCAGGCTATACACACACATTGATAGGGTATGTCGTCGTGCGACGGCACAGACAGGAGCCGTAGTATGCTTTTATTACGTATGACCAAATTACTGATCACCATGGGGATGCTAGGAGCAGTACTGTTGTTTCAGCACTGCCCCACCCAACCCGATGGCCCCGACCGGCCGGACACCACCTCGCATAACTTCACCTGGACCATTGACACCCTGGGAAGCGGCGGCAGTTACCTGGAGGACGTGGCGATTGTGGATAAAAACACTATTTGGGCAGTGGGAGATATTGCCACGGATAGCGGACGTTTTAACCTGGCGAAATGGGATGGAAATAATTGGAGGTTATCTAATGTTGGTCCGACCGGGAATAACCTGTATAGCATTTTTGCGTTTACCGAAAATGATGTATGGGTTGCGAATGTATGTTCCCCGTATCATTGGAATGGAAGCGAATGGACTTACCATCGCTTTTCATCTGGTGGAGTTAGGGTCGATGCTTGTGCCGGCAACGCCATCTGGGGCAGCGCCCCGGACGACGTGTACTTTGTGGGTGACGGCGGCAGTATTGTCCACTATAATGGCCATGGGTTTACGCTGCAGGCAAGCGGGACGGAGATGAAATT
>JAANXI010000038.1 GCA_018263365.1 Fidelibacterota bacterium
ACGACACTCGCCACGCACACCATGTGGAAGGATCGATCCATTCCGCCGCTTGTTGAGGATTGGCGATCCCTGAACTCTGCCGGAAAAGAAATCCCCCGAGAATCCTTTGGCGAGCACCTGAAGATCCGGGTCAAAGAAACGATGCTACAGCCGTATAAACCGGAAAACTTCCTCAGACTCATTCAATACGATATGCAGGTTTTCCAGCGGTTTATTACCCGGAGAATCCCGGAGAACAGCGTGATTGTTATCGTCGGCGATCACCAGCCGCCACTCGTCACCAGACGGCAACACGGAACCGAAACCATTGTGCACGTCATCAGCCGGGATACCACCTTTTTGCAACAATTTTCCAGTGATGGCTTTTCCACGGGATTTCGCAAAGATGTCGATGCGCCCGGCGTAATCACCCATGCGGATATTTTTCCGATACTGATGCGCAACCTGCACGCCACAAATCAGCGGGATAGCCTGAATTCTCCATTATCGCGGAACTGAAAACCTATGAACATCGGACTTGTCATTTACGGTACGCTGGATTCCCTGACCGGCGGCTATCTCTATGATAAACAAATCATAGAATCACTCCGAGACGCGGGACACGAGGTCCACATTTTTTCCCAGAAGCAGCGGCCGTATCCGTGGAATATCTTTCACAATTGGGATCGGAATTTCCGGGAGAAAATTGCGGAGGCAAACCTGGATATTCTGTTGGAGGACGAACTGAATCATCCGTCACTCTTCGCAATGAACAAGCAAATACGAAGACAGTATCGAATCCCCATAATCGGGATTGTACACGCGCTGCGATGCCGGTCTCCGCTGTCCCCGTTATCCAAAAAGTTTGCAGAAATGCTGGAAAGAAAGTATCTGAATTCTCTTGACGGGTACATCGCCGTGAGCAATTACATCAGGAAACATGTGAATGCCCTGACCAACTCACCAAAGATGAATATCGTCGCGTATCCGGCTGGAGATCGATTTGGTGAGTCCGTTACCGAGGAAGAGATCAGGAAAAAAACAGAAAAGGCTGACCCATTCCAGTTGTTGTTTGTTGGGAACATCAGGCCAAATAAAAACCTGCTTGGCGTCCTGCGGGCTTTGGCATCAATGGAGTTAAATAATGCGCACTTAACGGTGATCGGCAACATGAATTCCGAGGCCTCATATACCCGGGAGGTCAGACAATTTATCGCCAATCACAACCTTGACTCACAGGTTACCTTCGCCGGGCAGATCACCGAACCGGACTCCATTGCCGAATATTATCGAAACGCCCATCTGCTGGTGTTGCCCTCATATTCGGAGGGATTTCCGCTGGTGCATGCCGAGGCCGCCGGATTTGGCGTACCGTCAATTGCGACGAGCAAGAGCGGCGCCGGCGAGTTCATTGACCATGGTGTCAGCGGATACGTTGTTGAACCAGAAGATGCTACCGCCATCAGGACATTCATCGAGAAACTGATGCGGGATAAGCAGTTGTATAAATCGATGAGTATTGCGGCATTGCAGCGATACCGGGCCCATCCGTCCTGGCAGGAGACAGGGAAAACAGTGCTCAACTTTCTTAACCAATTCGCTCCAGGGGAGAAAACCCATGGCTGAGAATTTTGACTACCAACAGTATCTTGCGGCGAAAAAATCAGTAGATGACCGGGCGTTGAATCCAGAAGTTTTCAGCGCTTTTGAAACGGTATTGAATGATGAAACGGAGGCTGATCCTGTCAAAGTACTCGAAATCGGAGCCGGTATCGGGACGATGGTGGAGCGGATCCTGTCGATGGAAAAGAAACCCCATTGGGATTACACTATATTGGATCTCGATCCGGTGGGCATAGAGATCGCATTTAACCGGCTGCAAAGGCATCTGGATCAACAGGGATGGGAGATGACCACCTCCCGGAGTGACCAGTTGATAAAGGCGCAAAAACAGCATCGGACATTGATTGTTCGGTTTCGGACTGCCAATGCCATGCAATTTGCGTCACACGAAAATCATCATGGCCAATACGATGTTCTGCTGGCGAACGCGGTGCTGGATATTTTTCACATCGAATCGGCGCTGCCCGTACTTTTTCAGGCGCTTACATCTGGCGGACTATACTATTTTACCCTCAATTATAACGGTCGCACGGCCTTCCTGCCCCCGGTTGATCCAGAGTGGGAAACACTTGTCGAGGCGCGGTACAACGCTTCAATGGACCGGATCAGTATCGCCGGAAATCCGCGCAGCGGCAGCCGCACCGGAGATAATCTGTTGGCATATTTGGAGCGTGAGACTGAATTGCTCATTTATGGAGACTCTGACTGGAAAGTGACCCCTGTTGAAAACGGCTACCATTACGAGGAAGAATTCTTTATCCGGTGTATTCTCAATACGATGGAGCGGGCTCTAACAGGAGATCCGATGCTCGATCAGTCGTTTTTTCGCAAGTGGATGGAGACCCGCTATCAGCAATTGGAAGCGGGGGAATTGTCACTCAAAGCCCATAATATGGACTTTTGCNGTATTCTGAGAGAAGAGTGGCAGCGCTAACTCTCTTGCTGAATTCAGCCCGTCCTGTGGGAGCCCATTCACTCGTTTAATTTACCTTTCGGGCAGAAACGCCCGGTGGATGCGTAATACTGACGAATCGCCTTTCCATGTCGTGCTTCCAATACCTTTTCCTCCCAGCGGATGCGGGCCACCACGTTGGACATGAATATTATGGCACCCACCAACATTCCCGCGGAGGGGAACCGCAGCAGAAACCCCACGACGATTAGCATTAATCCCAGGCTGATAGGATGTCTGCAAAAGCCGTAGAGTCCTTTTCTATATATGCTCTCACCGGAGTCAATGGATTTAAATCGGGAAATCTGTACGACCGCAATAATCGTAAGCAGGCTGCCAACAGCCATGCTTATCAATCCAATGGAAAACACAACGGAGATTTCCAACATGTCAAACGGGATCAGAAATGTGTGTATCGGGGGATACACCATAATCGCGGCCGGGAGCAAAAAAGTGACAAGTGAGAGCACAGTTCCGGTGGTTGCAATAACAAAGTGTGCCAGCGATTTGAATTTCACCGGTGAGTCGGTGGACTCGTCGTCAGCGCCGTTTTCTGTCAGAATCGCATAGGTCGAAACCTCGCTGGGCAGCGGAAAAAAAATCAGCTCTATAACCTGCAGCAGATATACGCCAAATACCACCAAGACCGTGATGTTGAATTGCATAGGTCGCTCAATCGGTGTGACTATTGCCGAATAGGATGGCCTCTTCCGGCTGCCAGATAGAAAACTTTCCGGTGCCGAACAGGAGGATAATGATAACGCCAAAGAAGAGTATTCCGGTGACGGAGAGGACCGAGACACCCCCGGCAACGGCGCCCAGGAGTAACAACGCCGCCGCAGCGGCCACTCTTCCCCCAAATCCAAACAAAATAAGCGTGAGGCAGCCAGCAATGATAGCCGCCACAACCGGTTGACTCAGGCCAAACGCGGGAAACGCGGTGTATCGAGCGGTCAGGATGCAACTGTAAACAAAGGTACAGAACAACACAAGCCGGAGCACCGGTAATAGCATGAAAGAGAGGAGGTTTCGGGCAAAATCCGCTTTTCTTTGGTATGAATCCTCATCAGGAGAAAGTACACCGCTGGTGACGAGCCAGTCCCGGGCAAACATGAACGCCGTCGGAATGAAAAAAGCTACCGCCGCCAAAAAGGTTGATTCGGCAGAATAAACAGGTAAAATAACAATGCCCAGAAACGCCATCTGTATGCCGGCGAAGACGCTGCGGCGCCGGTCTTGATGCAGATCATACACTGTTCGATCCAGCCTCCGCCGGAGCCATTGTCCGGCGATAAAGAGGTAATACGCTATCCCGACAATTATGTACCAGAGCGGCAGTTTTCCAAGCGTGATTCCCAGCAGGACCGCAATCAGGGTGCCCAGCGCGTCGAATTTGTTGTCCAGGATCTGTCCCAGTTGCGTAATTCGGTCCAGTTTCCGGGCGGCATACCCATCTAGGGCATCCAGAATGGCCGTTAGCAGATAGGCGATTCCCGGAACCCATCGCATCCAGCCTTCCATCGCCGGGAAGAGGACAAAGCCGCCCACCACCGCAATCAGGAAGCCCCGGGTTAATGTTATCTGGGTCGGTAATCCCAGCGATTGGTTTACCGTCTTGCTTTCCGGCGGGTGATTCTTTGCAAGGGAACGCCACAACTCCCACAGGATGTAGGCAAAAACTGTAAAAGCGCCGATTATCCACCAGATCACATTGTGAGCGCTATGGATGCTGAGCTCCACAGAGAACAGAATCAGCAGAAACAGGTAACCGTTTGCGGTCAGAATGGCGCTGGTACGTAATGACTTTGGCACAGTGAACAATTCCTTCGTTATGTCGATGTATCCGGTTGTAAGTAAAAATACGAAGTGGAAGGTATTTACTTTGCAGGAAAAAAGTGAATGGTTTTTTATTCATTGAGTTCAGTTTTAAAAGGGGATTACTGTTTTCTTACTTACGTCCTAAATTAAGCGATTTTGTGCGGCGATCTGCACCAATCTGTTGAGCGCGAAGGCTCCGTGAAATCCTCGACAGACCCTCCGGGTATGCCTTCGGTTTCCCAAAACCCTTTTCATCTC
>JAANXI010000039.1 GCA_018263365.1 Fidelibacterota bacterium
GGACGAAGATACGGATGCCTTCAACGATTACATGGAGGCAACCCGGATGCCGTCCGGTACCAAGGAGGAACGTGAAAAACGCCACGAAGCGATGCAGGCAGGCCTGAAAAACGCCATTTTGGTCCCGTACGGAACGGCTGAACTCTGTATCGAAGCCATCGAGTTGTGTAAAACCGCCGCCATGAAAGGCAACCCGAATTCGATCACGGACGCAGGCGTGGGTGCGTTGGTGGCATGGGCCGGAGTCCAGGGCGCGGTTTACAACGTGCGCATCAATATGAAGGACATCGAGGACGACGATTTTGTTGCCGAGTACAACCGTAAGTGCGAACAGTTGCTAGAAGCAGGCAAACAACTGAACCAGGAAATTCGCGGGCAGGTTAATGATTCATTTACCATAGATTGATATGGCTGCTAAAATTCAGAACAAATGGATCAGATCATTGACAGAATTGTCTGCACTGAAAATCTCTCTCACGGAAATCGGCAGGGGAGAAAAGCTCCGGGTAGCCTTTCCCTTCCTCTTGCCAAGAGGAAGGGTCAGGGATGGAGTTGGATGGGGACTGTAAACCAGAATGATCCAACCCAACTTACCCCGTTGGTCTCCTTTCTTGCAAGAGAGGGGGGATCGTTGAGGACAATAATCCCATCTTGAGAGACCACCCGGTCTGGGACTTTCATGAACACTTTTTTAATTTCCTGAGTAAAATTAATAAGCATTATGACTTTTGAGAGAATAACAGCTAAGGCTTGAAACAGAACATGTCGAAAATCCAGGTACTATCGGATAGCGTTACAAACAAGATCGCCGCCGGGGAGGTAGTTCAGCGACCTGCGTCTGCACTGAAAGAACTGGTGGAGAATGCAATCGATTCCGGCGCGGAAAATATCACTGTCCACGTGGAAGACGGGGGGCGGAAGCTTATCCGGGTGACCGATGATGGGCAGGGAATGGAAAAGGATGATCTGGTGCTGGCGTTTGAGCGACATGCTACATCGAAGATCCACGATGAAGATGATCTGAAGGCAATCAATACACTGGGATTTCGCGGCGAGGCGCTGGCAAGCATTGCGGCGGTGGCGCGCGTCGAGGCGAGAAGCCGGACCGAAGACTCCGATGCCGGACATGTGATACAGATCCACGGCGGCGAAATACAGGATGTGGCGCCAACCGGGATGAATATCGGCACTCAAATCACCGTGAAAGACCTGTTTTTCAATACTCCGGCGCGCCGGAAGTTCATGAAGGGGAAGCGTACGGAATTTCGTCAGATCACCGATACGATGAAGCGGTTTGCGCTGGGTTATCCGGACATCCACTTTGAATTGTATCACAATGACCGGGAGAATATGGCATTGCCGCCTGCGCCGCTGAAGGAGCGCATCGGCAGCATCTTTGGGAAAGGCTATCCGAAGAATCTCATTGAAATCGATGAGGAATATCGGGGAATTGGCCTCTTTGGATACATCGGCAATCTGGATTTGGTGCGCAAATCGCGCGGGGAACAGTATTTTTTCCTGAACAACCGGTATATCTCCGATAACCTGTTGAATACTGCCATCTATAAAGGGTATCGACACATGATCCAGCGCGGGGAATACCCGTTTTTTGTGCTGAATCTGGAGTTGGATCCCGGCGAGTTCGACGTGAATGTGCATCCGGCCAAGATGGAGGTGAAGTTTCAGGATCAGTGGCAGATTTACAATTACCTGAAAAATGTGGTGGAACGCAGTTTCGGCGATGTGCTGCACACGGCCGGACATTTCACCAAACGTTCCGGCGACGACGAGAATACAACACCTCCACGCATCACGCAGCAGGACTGGACGGACACCATCCATCCGCAAAAGGATCCGCAATTTACACCAAAAACCCCTGCGCCGGAAAAACCGGAATCGCCTCGCTTCGGGACCGTGCCGGAGCCGCAATCCGAAGAGGAGGCTGAGAGGCCCGACCTTATCAGTCGGGTGAATCGTTTTACTGAACGCCAGCAACCGGAGCAGGAATCTGTCGCCGAGCAGGTCTGGCAGGTGCATAAACTGTATATTATGTCGCAAATCAAATCCGGTATGGTGATTATCGACCAGCACGCGGCACACGAGCGGATTCTGTTCGAAGAGGCTGTGGAATCCTTCGAGAAACAGAATATTTCGAGCCAGCAACTGCTGTTTCCCCAGGTGATTGAATTTTCCGCCGATGACTTCGATCTGATGCTCGAGCTATTGCCGCACCTGGAAAAGATCGGCTTTGAACTCAAGGAGTTTGGCAAGCACACGGTGGTACTGAATGCCACGCCCAGCGATATGCGGGGCGGCGACGAAGCCAAGCTGATCCGGGAAATCATTGATGACTTCAAGGAACGCCGGGACAAGGACAATCCGACACACTATAAACTGGCGGCATCGTACTCCTGCAAGGCGGCGATCAAGGCGGGCGATGTATTGAGCGAAGAGGAGATGCGTATCCTGATCCATCGATTGTTCCAGTGCGAGCATCCGTATCACTGTCCCCACGGCCGCCCGGTGATAGTGAATCTTGGCTTGGAGGAATTGCATAAGCGCTTTGAACGGCCCACTTAAAAAAACTTGCACGCAGATGACACTGAAAATACGGGTAACCACAGATTAAGAGAATTTTTTTAATCAGTGAGAGTATATTTCATCTTATGACATTTTTTATCTGCGAAAATCTGTTGAATCAGCGTCATCTGCGTGCAAATTTTCTTGTTCTTATATGAATTCTAAAATAATTATCCCGATTTTAGTCGGTCCGACTGCCGTCGGGAAGACCGCAATCAGTATACCACTTGCTCGTAAAATGAATGCGGAAATCATCTCGGCGGATTCGCGGCAAATATTTAAACACATGAATATCGGTACGGCGAAGCCATCCGGAGATGAGCTGGATGCTGTGCTGCATCATCTGGTGGATATTCTTGAGTTGGATGAAGTTTTTACAGCCGGACAATTCGCCGAGGATGCGCTGAAAATCATTGAGGATATATTAGCCAGAGGAAAGGCGCCCCTGATCGTCGGCGGCTCCGGGTTCTACATCAAGGCGCTGGTGGCGGGGATTTTCGATACGCCGTCCAGAGATGATGAGGTGCGCGAGGCATTGCAAACAGAGGCTGATGAGCGAGGCTCCCAGGCATTGTATTCCCGACTTCGGAACATCGATCCGGAATACGCTGAGACAATGCATCCGAACAATACCAGGCGGATCATCCGGGCGCTTGAAATCTACGAGGTAACCGGCGAACCGCCGGCTGAACACTTTGAGGAAGAGCATGAGGGATTACGCTATCCCTATACTTTCATCGGACTGAAACGCCCGCGCCAAAAGTTGTATGACCGGATCAATCGACGTGTTGAGCAGATGATCGAGGATGGCTTAGTACAAGAAGTGCAATCCATCCTTGGAATAGGATATACCGGCGAAGAGAATGCCCTGCAAACGGTGGGTTACCAGGAGATATTCGATTATCTCAACGAAAATATCTCCTTGGAGGAAGCCAGAAAGGAAATTCAGAAAAACACCCGGAGGTACGCCAAGCGACAAATGACCTGGTTCCGAAACCAGCACGATGTGACATGGTTTGATTTGGATAAGTACCCAAATCAGGAATTGGTTGTCGAGGCTATCTTAGAATTTCTGAAAAGTAATACGGAATAAGGTGAATATTGCGTACTGGGTGTTGCGTGGTAACAACCCAGGGAGCCATGTTGTGTTCCCACAACATGAATACTCGAACACCTGAACACTTTAACACTGTTTTTGCTAAAAATTCGCTGGGATCCACTGGAATTCTTTGTATATTTTCCACCGATAATTTGAACCCTTTAATCCTGTCCAGTGAGAAGGAAAGGGACTGTGAACCGCATAATCCGACGCCAAATACTACACGGATTCGCCGTAAATACCGGCGTATCCTCTACCGACTGCGATATCTTTGAGCCTTTCCTGCCTGGAAAGGCTTTTTTTGTATCCTCCGGTCCTGCTGGGAAGTACCAAACCCAAAACCCATGAGGTGAGTATGACCAAAGAACCAAAATCTACGCTCATTAACGAGGAGGGGATTAAGCGTACCCTCCGGCGCCTGGCGCACGAAATTCTGGAAAACGTGGAGAATCTGGATACCCTCCGAATCGTTGGCATAAGAGACCGCGGCGATCATCTTGCAAAGCGACTGGCTGAGACGATTCAGGCCGTCGAGAATGTCGATATCCCGATCGGGTTTCTGGATATCACCTTTTACAGAGATGATTTTCGCACCAAGCTCAGCCAGCCGTCGGTGATGTCCACGGAAATCCCGTTTGATCTGGAAGAGGTTGATCTCATCCTTGTCGATGATGTTCTGTACACCGGCCGAACGATCCGCGCGGCCATGGATGCGATCATGGATTATGGTCGGCCTGCGAGTATTAAACTAGCAGTGCTTGTGGACCGCGGACACCGTGAGCTGCCGATTCGACCGGATTACGCCGGGAAGAATATCCCAACAGCGAAGGCGGAGCAGGTGCGGGTGCATCTCCAGGAAATCGATGGCGAAGATGGGGTGTACCTCTATGAAAAGGAGGATGAAGAAGTATGAGCGCACTTTCACAAAAACATATGTTGGGATTAGAATTTACTCCCAAGTCCGATATCGAACTCATCGT
>JAANXI010000004.1 GCA_018263365.1 Fidelibacterota bacterium
CAGGAATTCCACCACATCTCTGAGATTATTCGCCGGGATAATCTCCAGTTCGTCGGTGAGTGAGGCCTCTTTGGCGTTTTTCTCTGGGAGAATGATGCCGCGCACACCGTTCGATTTAGCGCAAATAGAAATCGGTAACGCTCCATGAATTGGACGCAGATTTCCATCCAGGGCCAACTCCCCCAACAGAATGAAATCTTTGAGGTTCTCGTGCTTCACATGGCCGTAGGCCGCTAACAGACCGACGGCAATAGGCAGGTCAAAGGCGCTGCCTTCCTTCTTGATATCGGCTGGAGCAAGGTTGATAGTAGTGCGCTTTGGTTTATACTGATACCCGGAATTCTTAATCGCAGAGAAAACCCGGCTCTTGCTCTCCTTCACCGCCCCTTCCGGCAGGCCGACCATAAAAAATTTCGGCGTATTGTTTTCCAGATGGACTTCGACTTTTACGATATAGGCATCGATGCCCAGAACCGTACTGCTTGGTACTTGTGCATACATACTAACTCCGTGTTTTTTTAAATGAATAACTGAAATACAACACCTGCCGATTGGTCAGCAGGTACTCCAACCTGACTACTAACTATCTCGCTGATTTATTGCGTCTGTGTTGAATCGCTCATCTCGTATTGCAGTATTCGATGTGCATACCGCAACGCATCGGCAAAACTTCCTGATGCGTGGATTTTCCGCTTATAGTACTGGTCAATCAACTCAATAAATCGCTGTCGTTCATCATAGGAATTTATCCGGAAATACGCAACGGTTTGTTCCAAATTTGATTTAATTTCACCGATGTTATTATTGGCGGATTCGATGGATTTGTCGAACTTTCGGAGCACATCATAATGACTCATCAGATATCCGGTCAGAAAGGTATTTTTTTCCTCTGTGCTCATGGTTTTCCAGTACAGGGCGATACCCGTTGAAATTAACTTCGGTCTCCCCTGTTTGAACGCCGCCGAGTCAACCTCAGGCTGACCAAATACGTGGGTGTTTGAACTGAATAAGAACAGGATGCAGAAAACAATCGTTAGCCAAATACGCATGGTATACACTCCAATGATTATGCCACCTTCGATGTTTGACCGGCTTCCGGCTTCCAGGCATCAATCTCCCGGATCAGGCGTTCTACTACCTGATTCTCCGGGATTTTACCGATGGTCTGACCGTTTTTAAAAAGCAACGCCTCTTCCCGCCCACATGCGACGCCAATGTCGGCATCGCCTGCTTCCCCGGGGCCGTTGACCGCACATCCCATGATGGCGACCTTCAGGGTCTTATCGGTTTGTTCCAGATAAGCTTCCACCTGTTCCACGATTTTGAACAGATCGACTTCGAGGCGGCCGCAAGTCGGACAAGCTACAATTGTCGCACCTTTTGTGGACATATTAAGCGACTTCAGGATCTCGAATCCGACCTTTACTTCTTTGATCGGATCATCGGCAAGCGATACGCGAATTGTATCGCCAATCCCTTCGCCCAGCAGCGTCCCGATACCGATAGATGATTTAATTGAGCCCTGCCGGTACGGTCCGGCTTCAGTCACACCCAGATGTAAAGGGTAATCGTAACGGTCCGCAAACAGACGATACGCCTGAATCATCAGCGGGACATCCGACGCCTTCAGGGAGACGACAATATCGCTGAAATCGTGCTCCTTGCAAATTCGGATATGCCGGGTGGCGCTCTCAACCATTGCTTCGGCAGTCGGATAGCCGTGTTTTTCTATTAAATCTTTTTCCAGGCTCCCGGCGTTCACGCCAATACGAATAGGAATGCCAGCCGCACTCACTTTCTCAAGGATCTCAGCAACCCGGGATTCCTTTCCGATATTGCCGGGATTAATGCGGATTTTGTCAGCGCCAGCATCTACCGCGTGCAACGCCATCACATGATTGAAATGGATATCAGCAACAACCGGAATCGCCACAGCCTGTTTAATTTTCTCTAACGATTTCGCCGCTTCCTTCGAAGGCACGGTCACTCTGATGATCTGGCATCCCGCCTCTTCCAGGCGGAGGATCTGATCAATCGTTGCCGAGGTATTCTCCGTCTTGGTAGTGGTCATTGACTGCACCGACACAGGCGCGCCACCTCCGATCGGGACATCCCCAACCATCACCTGTTTCGTGGAATTGCGGTATATAGTGTTCACACCCATCTTCATCGCCCTCGTAAAAAGAAAAAGTAGCCGCCTCCGTTATGGTAATCAATGGGAATTTCTTCTTACTCCAATGATTGGAGCATCTGCCGGGCCTCACTGCGCATCCGGGACGGGATCTGCTCTGCGGCAACCTCCCTGAAATGGACTTGCGCCTCGTCAGGCCGATTCAACTCCAGATACGACTTTCCGGCGATAATCCGCGCGTTCAAACCGTGAAAATCGTACTCATCGATATTTTCATCGATGTATTGCTGGAGGAGTGCAATTGCGTCCTGGTAATATTGCCTGTGAAAAGCCAGCAGTCCTGAGAGATACGTCGCCTTATTGCCGTACTCCAACTGATAAAACCGGTCTAACCCCGGAATTAACTCACGAAGCGAATCGAGGGTATTTTTGGCAGCCATCGTGTCGCCAAGCGCGAACTCGAAATCGCCCCGCATCGCCCAGTAATACGGACTGTTCGGGAATTCCGAAGTTAATCGTCTTGATATTTTCAATGCCTCCTGCACGTGGTCTTCCAGGTAGCCGTTGATGTACATCAGAATACTCCACGCTTCCTGGCTTCCGTACCGGCCGTTCTCCGCAGCGTGTTGCAATTCCTTGCGCCCTTGTTCCATTGTCCCGTGCAGCCCAAACAGCCGCGAGACAGTCTGCAGCAGCGCGCCGGACATCCCCACATAGTAATGAAATGCCCCCATGGCGAGCTGGACGTCCGCCAGTTCGGAGTCAAGTTGTTCTGCTTTCTTTACCTTCGTTATTCCCCGGTATCCGTGGATTGCTCCGGCAATCCAGTGTTTTCTGGCTAAATCGACGCGCGCCTGAATTCCCAGGGACATTCCGTACAGCAGCCAGCCATACACATCATCAGGGTTCTTTTGGACATAAGGTTTGCAGAGCTCCGCCGCTTCCTGAATCCGCACGAGAAGTGTCTCCTCGCTGGCGGTCACTCCGTGGGTTCCACGTACAAGCATCCAGTCGGCGACTCCAAATAACAAAGAGCCGGCAGGATGTGCCGGGTATTGGTCCATGACCTGCCGAAAATACTGCTTGGCTTCCCGGTGTTCGTAATTGTACATGTGATAAATGCCCCGTTGAAGCAGGCGGTCGCCGGGCAGCGCCGATTGTTCCGCCTGACATGCGGGAATTGCTCCAACGAAAAGGAGAAAAAGTGAGAATACAGCCTGTCGGATCAATTTACGGCATTTCGAATTCGTGTTCGGGATCACGTACCGTCAGCACCGGACACGGGGACTTCCGCACCACTTTTTCCGTCGTACTGCCGAACAGGATATGACTCAGACCGCTCAATCCGTGGGTCGCCATAACAATCAGATCAATCCCTTCATCCCGAGCGTAATCGATGATCTCCTTAAAACTCCGGCCGTGCCTGACAACTGAATGGGTTCGAATATGCTGTGGGATATCCTCCTCGACAATTGATTTCAGGCTCTTTTCGGCATGCTCAACGTGATTCTCTTCCAGTTCCGCATAATTTACCTGCGTCCATCCGAAATCCACCGGGGTGTTAATCGGTTCCACGACGTAAAGGCAGTGCAGATCCGCCTCGAATTTTTCAGCCATTTCCACTACATACGGGAGAGCAAATCTGGAAAATTCAGAAAAATCTGTTGTATACAATATGTTCTTTATTTCAGGCATTTGAGCCTCCTCATTTAAAGTAAATTGTTAAAAGAATATCATGTTTATAATCTAGCCTGAATTATTCATAAGCAGCATCGTATCTCGTTACAGGCCTGTTTCCGATAGTCAAGAGCCTGTCGATAGTCGGGACTTACGACTGGGTTTCCAATCGGATCTTTCGTCTTTGAATATAAGTGATTTTGCACCTTCTCATTTGAAAAAATACCAGCATCATTTCGAATAATCCAACTCCATCCCTGCCCCTTCCTCTTCGCAAGAGGAAGGGAACTGGTTTCCTCAACGTTCTCGCCTCTCTTTGAAGAGAGGGGACCAAGGGGTGAGTTGGATCGTTTAGTTATCATTTTGCAAATATTTCTTCCGGTTTTTTGGGAGCACGGACATTCCATAGCATATCATAATGTATTGTTTCTCCATAATTTAAGACCGTATCACCAGTCAATGCTTTATAGATTAATGAATATTTCATTCTAAATAAAATACCCAGTCCCAAAAATTTCAACTAATACCTGGATGGCGCGCAACAACGCTTCAGGATAAGACCGGTATTCCACCCCGTCTACCACCCAGGTGGCAGGATCATTGGGGTCCAGGGTCGTAGGATTCCCGGTTCCGCTGAACAAATAGGTTACCTCTTTCTGGGCATCACTCAGGTCTCCCAGCCTGTAATGGGCCATCGCTTTCATACAGCGAACGTCCCGATAATCGATATCCGTCTTATACTCGAATTGAAATGTGCTGTCCAAAGTGAGGGCTGTAGTAAAATCCTGAATCGCGTCCTGATATGAGGCATCGTCCATCAGGTAATATGCTCCACGCCCAACATATAATGCCGTAAGAGTATCAACCTGTTTATCAAGCGTGTTAAATTCAATAATCGCCTCATTATTTTTCGATCGCATAAGATGTGTCCAGCCTTTGCCAAGCAACGCGGGTGGGTAATTTTCCCGCTTACCAAGTGCATCCTCAAACGACTGTAACGCTGAACGGTAATACCCGTTCGAAAAGAACTCCCATCCGTCCCGCGTAAGCTCTGCTGCTGAGGAGCCGGAATCGGTCAGCATCGTGCATGAGGACAGCAACACCACTATCAGTGCACCGATAAAACTGATTTGGGTCAATCTGGTCATCGTATCAGCACCATTTTATTTGCTTTAACAAAATCGCCGGCCTGCAGCCGGTAAAAGTAAATTCCGCTTGCAAGCTGTGCACCAGTTTCATTTCTCCCGTCCCACTGCACGCTGTACATCCCCGGCTTTTGCGCAGTATTTACCAGCGTCCTCACCCGCTGCCCCAGGATGTTGTAAATGTCCAGCCGGACCGTTTGAATGCCGTTGTGATTGTTCGCCACGTCAGGCAAAGCATACTCAATCATTGTGGTTGGGTTAAACGGATTAGGATAGTTTTGCGCAAGAGTATATTCATCCGGCAGCATGTTCACCGGCACGCCACTTTCCCAGAGGATGCCATACGTNCCCGGGCGTTCCGTATAGGCCCAAATCTGTTCGGTCTTTGAGGTAAAATTCGTTGCAAGCAGTTTCCAGCGATCCCCCGTCCACAGGACTATTGAGGCATTTCGCCAGGCATCAGTGTCCGTATCAACAGTGAAGCCGATGCGGGCTTCTTTTTTGAACTGGCTTACCGGCCCGTCAAAGCGCACAACCTCATCAACCTGCTCGGTTGAGATAGATCTGAAATCTTCCGGATTCGACTCTTTTGGGAGCCCCTGGGAGTTAAGGACCAGATCCGGTTCGTAACTCAGCCAGTAGCCGGGCTTCCCGGCGCCGTCTGACGGAATGCGCAGCGAGGCATCCCCTTCTGGTGAAGACAAGGTCGCCTTTGCCATCGCCGGAATGCTGTCTGCCCCAAAATTGAATTGTCGGTCGCCGGTCATATCCGAATTGTCACTATCGATAATGTCACGGAGATAGAGCTGGACAGTGCCCGGATCATCAATCCGTAATTGATAATAAAACGGATACGGCGGATTCATGAAATCGCTCCACGGCAAATCTACGAACTCGTTAGACTGCACCATCAGACTATCCTGCTGATTCGGCTGTCTGATCCAGAGTTTGGGACGAGGGTCTTTGGTTTTTACTTCTTCAGAGAAGAAAAAGTACAGGTCGACCGAACTGGTTATCAGTGGATGTTGCAGCACTCCGACGTCCACTTCCGGCGGAATGGTATCAATGACGGTGAAGTATAACGTATCATACGCTGTGGTATTGCTGGTGTCCGTCACGCCGATAACATACATCTCGTCACCGGCATAGTTCCAGGTGGGCGTGAGGTGTAATCGCACGGCCAGCGAATCCGCAAGGTTTACCTGAACGGAATCATATCGGGGCGCCGGAATGTCTGACGAGTCTACCGCGATATGCCAGCGCAGCGAACTTCGCGGGTCATCGACATCTCTGAAGACCGAATCAAGTCCTACAACGATTGACGGAGATTCTTCCCGCAGAAATGTCTGGGAAAGGTTACGATCAGATAACGGATGCTCGCGAACCGGCGGATCGTTTACGGCGTTTACCCGGAGTAGTGTGCTCTGCACAGATCTGTTGTCGGACGTATCCACCACACCTAAAAACACTCGGACCGGCTCACCCGGATTATTGAAATAATCACGCGAGGTGTACACAGTTAATCGCTCTCCGGCCCCATTGACGAAGGGTTCGGGAGCTGTGTGCAGCGCATACATGGTATCGCTCGCTGAAATATTTTCTGAGTAACTGCGCGACTGCTCCAAGGTAGCATAATCGGGTTGCTGTAGCGAATCCAGCGTAATGAACCAATGGAGTGAATCGGTGATGTCATCCACATCGGTAACAAGGCTGTCCAACGCAATGGTTATCGAATCATCTTCTGAAAATGTCATGGTCGCCAGCGGACTCAGGACCGGCGGATCGTTCTCCTTTTGAATGAACAGATCAACTGAACTGGAGTCGGCATCACCAAAAGGATCAATGACGGTGAACCAGAAACTGTAGGGATCTTCGGTATAATAATGCTCAGTTCCCCGAATTGTGACTTCCTGGGACGCAGATTTGTACCGGAAAATGAAATCTCCCAGGGTGAACGTTGAATCGGCTGCCGGCGCAAACCGGATGGAGTGGTTCGGTTTGCCTTTGATTGCGGAATGCTTTCTCAGAAGCGCCTCTCCTCCACCCGCTTTTCTCCGCATACCTCGCGTACTTTTTGGCATCGTTGGTTGGTCGATACTGAATTCCCAGGTCAACTCATCCAGCGGCTGATCCACGTCGCTAACGAACTGATTGAGCGAGTAGGTCACCGAATCGTCTTCCATAAAAGTCGTATCACCAGGCTGTTGTATGAAATACGGCGCGTCGTTGACCGGATTGACCGTAATATGCCACCAGGCCGAGTCTGAACGGGCGTTGGCATCATCATCGGTAATGATGATCAGAACTGAATCTTCGCCAAACCAGTTGGTATCCGGCTCGATAGTGTAGAGTTCATCGGTATTTTGCACAGTGAAATGGCTTTCGCCGGCTGCCATATTCCATGCGAAATCTGCCGTATCTGTCTCAACGTCCGTTATCAATTCATTCCAGGACCGGACATCGAACTGGATCGGCGTATCCTCATCGGTGGAGGTGTCCGGCAGAGCGCTCAGCATAGGCTTATCGTTGACAGAGTCCACCCATACACCCCGTTCCAGCGTGTCGGAAAAGGCTTCGGGATCGCTGGCGATGAACCTGAACCGGACAGAATCAGGGCCTCTGGTGAAATAGTTTGTATCCGCTGAGAATACTACTGTTGGTAAGTTTGTCGTATCAATATGGACAGCACTCTCCGCAATGGATTTCCCGATAGACTTATTCCCAATACCGTGTGGGGCCTTTTTTCGGAAAGTAGAAATATTATCCCTGGTTTCCCATGCTCTCTGTTGCGAAGTATCGATATGTGAGACAAACCAGGATATATCTTCCGGCTGTGTTCCTGCATCGATATCCGTACCATACTGGCTCAGGTCAATACTCAGTTCCGTGTCCTCATCGAATACAAGTTCCGGGAAGGTTCCGCTAGATATAACCGGTGGATTATTTTTATTCTGTACAATCAGAGTAATTGTTGTATCACTCCCTGAACCGGCAGTGTCCAAAACCGATACGGTGATGGTATGTTCGCCGACCTGCTCGTTCGTCGGGATCCACTGGAATAATCCGACGGTATCCTCGATAGTTGCAAGGTTTAATCCCTCTGTTTCAGGTGATGTGACTGACGCAATTTCAAATAGAATGGAATCATGGATACTCGTATCCGGCGCATGGAAAAGGTCGGGGTCCCATCCGAAGAGCGCCTGATGTGAACTGTCGGCATCTTCGGTGAAGTAGAGCGTATCCCGCACACTCGTGAAATACGGTGTGTCATTCAGGTCGTTTACGGTGATGTTCAACACAAGTGAATCTGTAAGACCACTGCTGTCGCGCACTATCGCGGTAAAGTGATGTTCACCGTACTGTGCGTTGACAGGTCGCCAGGAAACTTCGCCAGTCAGCGAGTCAATTTCCGGTAAATTATCGGTAAGCAGGATGGATGTGGAATCCCAGGTGAAACGCAGAAAATCATCGCCGTACACGGTGTCGGCATCCTCCGCGATCACTGTCAGTTGCAGGAGCGAATCCTGTTTGACCGTAAAACTGTTATCCGGTTCTGGCGAAATAATACGCGGCGGGTCGTTGCGATCGTCAACCTGCACAAAAAAGGTTAAGGTATCTGCCAGCCCCGCAATATCGGTGACGTTGTAATTGATTTCATGCAAACCGATATTGGAAGAATCCGGTCGCCACCTGATGAGCATACTGTCCTGCAGTATCTCCACACCAGCAGGATTCGGCAGAGCCCCTACAGTTGCAACGTCTCCGAAAAGCGTATCCACATCGATGAAGGAATATCTGACTTCTAATAAACTGTCCTGCTTAACCACGAATGTTGTGTCATTTGGCGGGGATGTAAATACCGGGGCGTCATTCACATTATTGACCTGAAGTGATGCATTCAGTGTATCTTGCAAGTTACTTGTATCTGAGACTATTATGCTAAATTCATATAATGAATCAGCCTGATAATTCCACGGCGTCCAGGCAAGAGTTCCGGTCAGTGAATCCAGCAGCATAGAGTCTGGAATGGCTGCGAAATTCTGAAAATGGAACGTCAGATAATCACCATACGCAGAGTCATCGTCGGCCGCCTGAAATGTGTGTGTAAAAAGCGTATCCTCATCAATGTCCACAGAGAGCGGCCCTTAAACAAATGCCGGTGGATCGTTGGTGTTACGTACTTTATAGGACACTTGCTGCGTATCAGTCGCTGCTGAATCATCGGTGAAGTAGATAGTGAACTGGCTGTCTGCAACGACTTGTGAGTTATCAGGTTGCCATGACAAAGTGAAGACGGAGTCATTTATTGTGCTCAGATACTCAGGTGAAATTGTAAGGTTTGTCGGGGCATTCTCCAGCGTAAACCGGACGGTATCCTGCTCAATATCGACATCAGGATCCTTGATAGTTAAAGATTTTGACCACAGGCTATCCTCATACATCTCTACCGTATCTGATATTGCGTTACGTATCTCCGGAGCGCTATTGCGATTTTCTACCGTAATATGACAAATCAGGGTGTCCGCCTCATTGGATTGGTCCTCCCCTGTCACCTGGACATAGAACACCTCGGGTACGTGCCGGTTTTCCGGGTACCAGTGTAATTCACTGTATTGTTCATCACTATTAGTGAGAAGCATCCCGGGTTGCCCGCCTTCGCCGAGGGCAAAGCCAACCGAATCGCCGGCAAACGAATCCGGCTCACTAACGTGCAACGGAATAATGAGTGAATCGCGTTCGACTGCAGCAATTTGTAGTGTATCCTGCCCAAAGAATGGTGCGTTGTTAGTGTTCGTCACGGTGAGTGTAAACGACTGCTCAACCTGTGTTCCGCCCTGGTCTGCC
>JAANXI010000040.1 GCA_018263365.1 Fidelibacterota bacterium
TCGAAGAATTTGACCATCGGTTCGGCTTTTTTGCCGATAGTCGTGAGGACAACGCCCACCAGAATCGAAAAGAAAATAATCGGCAGCATATCCATATTAACGATGGCTTCAAACGGATTCGCCGGGACAATGCCCATAAAGGTGTCAATCAAGGATGGTGGGGAGGCATCAGGGGATTGTTCAAAGGCTAGGTTCACACCGACTCCAGGACGCATAACATTGACCATGATGATTCCCAACACTACGGCAAGCCCGGTCGTTGAGACATAGTACAGTACCGTTTTTCCGCCGAGGCGTCCGAGTTTCCGGATATCGCCGATTTCTGCCACGCCCATGATGACCGAGGCGATAATCAGCGGGACGATAATCATTTTCAGCAGTTTAATGAACAGATCGCCGATCGGCTGGAGAAACATAATCGCATCGCCGAAGATCAGCCCGACGAAAAATCCCAGCACAATCCCCAGAATAATCTTCGTGGAAAGAGATAGCTTCCGCATAATCAGTCCTTACCTATTAATGTGTTCTGTGAATCAGGAAAAAGTGAAAATTAGTATAGATTGACTGCTTCAGAATAGCAAGGAGAAACAGAGTTTAACCACAGTGTTGGGTTGTTCAGGTATTCGAGTGTTATAGTTGAAAACCGACTAAACTTTTCAACGCCGGACATCACTCAGGCGATTACGGAATTCGTTGACATTTTTAATTGGCTGGGTGCAGCTCATTGCTGAGCATATCAGAGCCACGGCACCATCAGTTTGCAGGTTTTTCACAGCGGATTTCGCCACTTCGGGGACGTTTTCGTATGAATCATCCGGCGCTATTCGCTGTAACACTTCCATGGGATATTTTGCTCTTTTCGCCGCGTTCCAGAGAGCGGAATCTTCATCCCCGATGACAAGAATATGCAGCGGCTCCTGAATAATTTGTGCAGATGCGAGACCAAATGCAGAGGCAAACGTGCCATAACGCCCCACCGATCCTGCAAATCGACTGAGCGTTGCTTCGGCTTTGTCATGGTACTGCTCTTCTCCAGTCAACAGATAATATCGCTGGAGCGCCAGCGCCGCGACGGCGTTTTCTCCCGGCGTCGGCGAATCCTGGATAGGCTGCGAGCGGATATCCAGAAATCCGATTGTGTCTCCATCAGGTTTCGCGGTATCAAAAAACCCGCCCTCTTCGGTATTCCAGAGATGCTTTAACGCGTAATCCAGGCTCTGTTTTGCGCGATGGAGATATTGGTTTTTACCGGTCATCTCATAAGCGAATAGTGCGGCTTTAGCATAAAACACCTGATCGCCAAGTAATCCCCAGTCTTCGCCGGGAGTATCTCCAATCCGGTGGACGAGTCCACGTTCGTCGTGCCAGCCTTCTTCCCAGATACGATTCAGTGTTCGCAAAGCCAGCGTGGTCAGATTTTCCCGGTCGAGTACCCGCCCAGCTTCCAGGAAGGCTTCTGACATCATGCTGTTCCAATCGACGTACAGTGTGGTGTCGGTATACGGTTCAGGTCGTTGATCGCGCGCCTGCAGCATCTGCCGGGAGCCATTCTCAATGATCACTTCAACTTCCGCAGAATCGAGTCCCTGCTCCTGTGCAATGTCTGCTGTTGATTTGGCAATTCTCAGCACATTTTTCTCCGGATTTTCCTGCATATCGCCCTGCTCACGAACGCCATAGTATTCACGGATAATTTTCGCCGTTTCTCCATCCAGGACCGATTCAACCTCCTCCACAGTCCACGTCCAGTAATCGCCGTCGTCTTCCATGGAATAATCAGCATCCTGGCTGGCGTAGAAGCCGCCGTTTTTGGTATCAGCACCTTTCTTCAGGATATACTCCACCAGATGCTCAGCTACCTCCCTGAAATAATCGATTCCGTGGATTTCGTAGTTGTAAATGTACAGACGCAACAGTTCCGAGTTAACATAAGACATCACCTCGAAATGCGGCACATGCCAGCGTTCATCGACTGAATAGCGGTGAAAGGCGCCGCCCAGTTGATCGTGAAATCCGCCTTTGGCCATGGACTCAAGTGAATGCGTGACTATCTGCTTCAGGGTATCGGATTGATCTTTGGTCCAGGCATAAGTTGCCAGTTCCAGTGCCGTGGTCGATGGAAACTTCGGTTTATTGCCAAAACCACCGTTCTCTGCATCATACCGTTGCCTGATTTGCGTCAGAATCGTGTCCAGTGTTCCCGGAGTCAACTCACCGGTCCGGAACGATTCCCCCTCTTTGCTCAGATGTTCACGTATTTTGGATGCATTTTCGCGTACCTCATCGCGGTTCTTCTCGTAATATTCAGCCACCTTGGGGAGCAGTTCTTTCATCCCCGGGCGCCCGTATTTCGACTCCGGCGGAAAATACGTGCCACCGTAAAACACCTCCCCTTCCGGGGTGAGAAAGGCTGTCAGCGGCCAGCCGCCCTGCCCGGATATCGCCTGCACCGCCTTCTGGTACCGGGTGTCGATATCCGGTCGCTCATCCCGGTCCACCTTGATGGCGATAAAATGTTTATTGATGATACCGGCAATTTCCTCGTCACTGTACGATTCCCGGTCGATGACATGACACCAGTGGCACCAGACGGCGCCGATATCCAGCAGAATCGGCTTATCCTGAGATTGGGCTGCCTCAAAGGCTGCCTCTCCCCACTGATACCAGTGAACCGGCTGGTCCGCGGCTTCTCTGAGATAGGGACTTTTCGCATCCTCTAATCGATTGTAGGATTGTTGTTCCGTATCCATAGAACATCCCTGTATTCCGATGATTCCGATCGACACCAGCATCATCTTTGCAAAAATATTGCGTTTCATTTTACGAAATGTTAACCACAATGTATGAGAGGTGCAAACCCGGTAACCGCCGCGCTTTTCCTTGCGTTTATTCCGGGGTGCATCTACATTTTTGTATGGCATCTCAGAAATCTTCACTTTCGTTACCGCTGCTTTTAGGGCTGATGGGAGTCGTCATTATTAATATGACCAATGGGATCGTGCATCTCGTGCGATACTTGCTGTGGTCCCAACTGGCGGTTTGGACGACCCTAACCGTCATCGTTGGCATTCTTGCCGGGATTTTAAGCTGGCAAATCCTCCAATTAATCGATCAGCACCGGATCAACTACGGATTTCAATTGGGCGGACTCTGGGTGATAATTACTTTTCTCCTCGACTTTTTTATTTATATTCTTCCACAGCCGGGGACGGTAACGGATGTTTATGCGCGATTAAGCAATAAATTGTTGGTATATTACGGCATATTATTGATCATACCGACGCTTGCCGGTATTGTGCAGACGATACAAAACCAGGAAAGGATATAGCAGCATGGCCACACCGGAGTCAACTGATAACTCTGTGGAAACCGCCGGGGCAATCCTGATTATCCGTATTTTTGCCCTGCTGGTTATGCTTGCCGGGATGGCGCTGGTCGTCGTTCCTGTGTTAAGCGGCGAACGCAGCGCGCTCACGTTATTTGTGTTTCTTTTTTCCGGCGTGGGTATGGTTGCCGTAGGATACGGTCTGTTGCAACTATATCTTTGGGGAGTGTATCTGCTGTTGGGTGCCGATGTGCTGGCAATTATTACCCTGATCATTACGTATCGTACACTCCCGTTTTTTAAAAGCCTGTTTATCGTCCTTGGAGTTCTTTTGGCGGTTTATTTTCTGTTAAATCGGGATCTCTTTTCCCGAAGTGACAAAATCTGACCTTCGGCAGATCCATCAAGGCTGAAATTACGTTGCGCAAAGAAACACATTTCACTAAAATAAAATTCTTTCGTTACTAAGCGACTGATACTAACTGAACTAACGCAGGAACTGATATGGACATTTTCGAGAAGTGCTGGGATTTCAAGGATGCACAGAATGCGCGGGACGAAGGCTGGTACCCCTATTTTATTCCGATCACAGAAAATAGAGACGGTCAAGCCATCGTGGACGGCGTGGAACGAATCATGATAGGCTCAAACAATTATCTGGGACTAACCTATCATCCGAAGGTGCTGAAAGCCGCCAAAAATGCCACTGATACCTATGGCAGCGGATGCACCGGCAGCCGGTTTCTGAACGGGACGCTGGATATGCACGAGGAACTGGAATCCAAACTGGCAACATTTATGAATAAAGAGGCGGCGCTGGTCTATTCCACTGGCTATCAGACGAATCTCGGTGTGATTAGTACGCTGGTCAGCAAAGATGATTATGTCATCATGGATAAACTGAACCATGCCAGTATCGTCGACGGTGGATTGCTCGCTTTCGGCGACATCATACGGTATCAACATAATGATATGGAAGATCTCGATCGCGTCATGTCAAAATTAGAGCAGGATGCCGGCAAACTGATTGTCGTGGACGGGGTTTTTTCCATGGAGGGCGACATCGCGCCCTTGCCGGATATCATCGAGATTGCGCGTAAATACAACGCCCGGCTCATGGTGGACGATGCGCACTCAATCGGAGTCCTTGGAGAACACGGACGTGGAACGGCAGAACACTGGAACGTAGAAGACCAAATTGACCTGGTGATGGGCACGTTCAGTAAATCGTTTGCCTGTGTTGGCGGGTTTGTCGCCGGAAGCAGCGAGGTCATTGACTTTCTGCAGCATAAATCCCGGAGCCTCATTTTCAGTGCGAGTATGACGCCCAGCTCCGTAGCGACGGTTCTTGCCGCCCTCGAAGTTATTCAGAAAGAGCCGGAACGCCGGGACCATCTCTGGGAGATTTCCCGCTATATGCAGGAAGGTTATAACAAACTGGGATTCAACACAGGCGATTCGGAAACACCCGTTATCCCGGTAATCATCGGCGATAATATGAAGACCTTCGGATTCTGGCGCGCCTTATACCAGGATGGCGTCTATTCGAATCCGGTGGTTTCCCCGGCCGTCCCGGAAAAATCTTCCCGACTGCGCACCAGTTATATGGCGACCCATACGTTTGAGCAGATGGACATGGTGCTAAACAAATTTGAAGAACACGGAAAACAATTTGGGATTATCGCCTAAAACCTCTCGACTTATTATTTTTGGCAGCCTCCTTGCTGCCATAGCTTTCACAGGCTGCGGGAAATCAGCGAATCAGGAATTTACAGCGCTCACAGATTCGTTTTTCCAGCAATGGCCGGCGCTCCATCCAGTGGAAGCCTCCGAACTTGGAATACACTCGCATGATAATCTTCTCCCCTCGCCATCGGATTCAGTCTTTGCTAAGAAAACGAGACTGTACCGGTCTTCGCTGAATAAGTTAAAGGACATCAATCCCCGCAAGCTCTCGACCCAAAACCGGATCGATTACAAACAGTTTGTCAATGGACTGCAATATCGCCTCTTTTTATCAGATACATTGCGTATTCAGCATTGGTCCCCATTGGTTTACACTGAGTTATTGGATCAGGCATTTTCGCACCCGGTTTTTGGCAGTTCTGTTGTGGATTCGATTCGGGCAGACGATCTGCTGCAGCGACTGGACAATCTTCCCCGCTGGCTGAAGCAGGTACTGGCAATTCTGGAAAATCCTGCAGAACCACATGTCCGAGCCGCAATTGGTCAGGCCAGGGGGATTGCAGCTGATCTTGAAGCTCACAGCCTTTCAAGTCAATTCGAGACTATCACCCAGGATGCTTTGAGGAGGCTAGGCGAGGCCGAGTCCGCGGCTGCCATCGCACTGACGGATTTTGCCGACGATCTGGAACAACAAATACTGCCTTCCTCTGACCGAAATTTCCGCCTGGGCGCCGCTTATTACCAACGAATGTTTCACTATATACTCCAAACCGACTGGACTCCGCAGATGACACTGGAACGGGCGGAGAAGCAGGTGCGGACACTGCAGGATGAAATGTACACTGCTGCAGCGCCACTGGCGAACCAGTGGTGGAGTATCCAGTACCGCAATCCCTCCCGGGCACAGAAACTGCGGCTTATCCAGCGGGTGCTGAACTCTATTGATAATAATCGCCAGGATCCAGAGCAGATCGTATCCTATGTGAATTCTCAAATCAACCAACTAAAAGAATTCGTGAGGCAGCATAAAATCCTGGCAATTGGTTCGGAACTCAACCTTTCGGTATCGCCCGGCTCACCCCATTTCGCAGGATTCCCCCTGGTTTCTCTTCGCAGTCCCGGACCGATGGCATCGGAACGCAGAGGAGTCTTAATCATTCAGTCGATTCCCGGAAATTGGTCGAGATCGGA
>JAANXI010000041.1 GCA_018263365.1 Fidelibacterota bacterium
GCGGTCAAAATTGAAAGCGCAGCATAGGCGTTTTGCTCCTTTTAGTGTCCAAGTTTTAATGTCCAAGTGTTCCATGCAAGCCCACACAAGCGCGCCCGTCAAAAGGAGGAACAAAAGTTCAAAGAACTCAAATGAGGATTCAGGCAGGTGGCTCAACTAAGATTCTCACTCCTCATCCTTCTCTCGTTTCCGCATATTCTTTCCCCGAACAATATTGATGGATTGCGCCGACACCACCGAGTCGAAGCCGAACTTCTTTCGTAGTGCATCCACGGCTTTGTTGCGCTTACTGGCATCTTCATGGTCGGCTGCGCTCTCCTCGAAAAGACCTAACTGCTTCTTGCCACCATCGGTAAGTTGAGAGACACCCACGCCGATCAGACGAATTCCACGCTGAATATCCGCGGAGTCATCCAGCAGCTGTTCTGCCGTCGAATAAATGACTTCATCCTGATTGGTCTCAGATTGGAGCGTATTCGCCCGGGTATGTGTCTCGAAATCAGGATAGCGATACTTCAGGTTGACGGTCCATGCGCGTTGATCCAGACTGCGGAGTTTCACCGCCACCTGCTCCACCAGATAGTGCAACACGGATTTCAGATACTCCGGATCGGTAATGTCGTCGTGAAAGGTAATCTCTTTGCTAATGGATTTCCGCTCCCGCTCCGGCTTAACAGGGCTGTGCGAAATGCCTCTGGCGCGATCTCGTAACTCTCCTGCGCGCTTGTGCTCATGGAATTTTCTGGATAACCGTTCTTCCTCAAATTCAGCCAGTTCCCCGATGGTGGTAATACCCAGTGACTTGAGTTTACCGCTGGTGCTGGGACCGATGCCGGGCAGTTTCCGGATACGCATAGGCGCCAGGAAGGCGGCTTCATGTCCCGGGCGGACAGAGGTGATCGCGTTGGGCTTGCCGTAATCAGAGGCGATCTTGGCAATAAGTTTGTTTGTCCCAACGCCAAATGAAGCCACCAGTCCGGTTTCATCCAGGATTCGCTTACGGATAGTCTCTGCGATCTCCATCGGCTGGCCAAAGAGTCGTTCTGTACCCGTGAGATCCAGATATGCTTCGTCGATAGAAGCCATCTCCATCAGTGGAGTAAATTCCTCCAAAACTGCCCTCACATCTCTGGAATAGGAGGTGTAATCCCCAAAACTCCCACGGAGAAAAATCGCCTGGGGACAGAGTCTCTTCGCACGGGCGGCCGGCATGGCGGAGTGTACACCGTATTCCCGCGCCTCATACGACGCCGAACTGATGACGCCCCGGCCTTCCGGATCGCCACCGACGACCACGGGCTCACCGATGAGCGAGGGATCTTTGAGGCGCTCCACCGCCACGAAGAAGCAGTCCATATCCACGTGGGCGATGATGCGATGGGATGCAGGGTTGGATTCGACCGTCGTCATTTAGATCCTATATTCACTTGGTTATTTGGATGGCTTAAAATCTGTCAGTGGTTCGTGGTTCGTTGTTTTCTTGCTCCATTCCCTGCGTTCTCCTCTACAATAAAACCGATTAGGATTAAGATTATGAAAGAACACCAACTTAAACACCTGAACACTTGAACACCATTTTTCCCTTATACCCTATACCTTATACCTATTTTTAAATCCATGTCGAACTGATTCTAACCTAAATTGAGCGATTGTTGTGGATGAGATGTGCCAAGATGTTGAGATGAAAAGGGTTTTGGGAAACCGAAGGCATACCCGGAGGGTCTGTCGAGGATTTCACGGAGCCTTCGCGCTCAACAGATTGGTGCAGATCGCCGCACAAAATCGCTTAATTTAGGTCTAACCTAAATGAAAACCTATACCAATGCAATTACTACGGCAAACGGTTACACAGCAATCGCCTTCCGTCGTCCCTGGCGGAACCGAAACGCCATGGCGCCTGCAAAAGCAAATATGACTATTACACTCACTCAGGATTGGGGCTTATGGCGTTTGTTGTAACTCACCCCCTTTGTCCCCTTCTCTTCGAAAAGAGGGGGGGATAATGACAGCGCGTATGCCCACCATGTCCCCTTTTCCCTTCGAGGGGAAAGGGACAGGGGATAGAGTTGTGGCTTCTCTCCGACATCCTCCCATATCGCCCGACATTTCCGCCCTCGAGAACACGCGTGACCACACCGACAGACGAATTCCAGGAAACTCATTCAATTCCCTGAGCAATTAAATTCATAGCCCGAAATTCAGATGATTTAACAAACCGTTGAAGCTAATTTACCGTAAACTGATATTTTGTAACATTTGGGAGGGAAGTCAGTCTAAGGATCGGACTTGGAAACATGACGGATAATTGATGAAATACGACCAGATACATATTACATTTTTAGGCTGAGATAAATTGATAACCAAACATACAGAATGAACCACAATAAGGAGATGTTATGAACGACGAAGTACGGAACGTAATTATTATCGGATCCGGGGCTGCCGGTCTGACGGCGGCTATCTACAACGCCCGCGCCGACCTGGAACCGCTCGTATTTGAAGGCGAGCAGCCGGGCGGTCAGTTAACCATTACCACAGATGTGGAAAACTATCCCGGGTTTCCGGATGGCATTATGGGTCCGGATATGATGGATGCCTTCAGAAAACAGGCTCAGAAATTTGGTGCTGAAACGCATTTCAAGCATGTCACGAAAGTCGATTTTTCCGAACGCCCTTTCAAAGTCTGGGTTGGCGATGAATTATACAAATCTCACGCAGTTATTGTGGCCACCGGCGCCACTGCGAAAACGCTGAAATTGGAAAACGAAGACGAGCTCATGGGATATGGTGTCTCCGCCTGTGCCACATGCGATGGCTTCTTTTTCAAGGATCAGGAAGTGATTGTTGTCGGCGGTGGCGATTCGGCGATGGAAGAGGGCACCTACCTCACCAAGTTTGCAAAGAAGGTCTACATTGCCCATCGCCGGGATGAACTGCGGGCGTCGAAGATTATGGCCGACCGGGCAAAAAAGAACGAAAAGATCGAATTTCTCTGGAATACGGAAGTCGTCGGGCTCCACGGCCACCGCGACAACGGTGGGCTGAAATCAGTCACATTGCTGGATAACGAAAAGGATGAAACCAGCGAGATGGAGATCGACGGCCTGTTCTATGCCATCGGACACAAGCCGAATACCGAGATCTTCGAAGGTATGCTGGATATGGATGAAAAAGGTTATTTGATCACAAAACCCGACAATTCATATACAAACATTGAAGGCGTGTTCGCCTGTGGTGACGTGCAGGATTCGGTCTACCGGCAGGCTGTAACTGCGGCCGGTAGCGGCTGTAAGGCTGCCATCGATGCGGAACGCTGGTTGGCGGAGCAGGAGTAACCTGCCTACCTTTCAATCGATTCTATCGACCCTTTCAGGGGTGCAAATCCTGAAAGGGTCTTTTTTTTAAATGGGACGGTACTGTCGGTGACGCCATCAGCGGTCACGGGCAAAAAAATCACTCGAGATACTCGTCCTTAATTTCCAGCAAGTACTCTTTCGCCGCATCATGCTCATTCGGGATTTTTCCGTCCAGGATCGCCTCTTCAATCGCATCCTTGATCTTCCCAACCAGGGGACCCGGCTCGATGTCGCAGATATCCATGATTTCGTCGCCCCGGACCGGCGACTGGAACTCGGCCATCTTGTCCTTCTCTTTGACCTCGGCCATACGCTTAACAACGCGATCGAAGTTCGCCATGTACCGTTTGACCCGTCGCGGATTTTTGGAGGTAATATCCGCGCGGCAGAGCGTAAGCAAGTCATTGAGATCTTCTCCGACATCCACCAGCAAGCGCCGGACCGCTGAATTTGTCACACCTTCCTGCGCCAGCGAAATCGGCCGGAGGTGCTGCCGGGTCATCTTCTGCAGATATTTTTTCATCTCATTGGACAACTTCATCCGGCGGGCAAATCCTTCCAGCATCCGTGCGCCGATCTCGTCGTGACCATAGAATGTCCACCCCACATTTTTGCGGAATCGCTTTGTCTTCGGTTTAGCGATATCATGCACTAGCGCGGCAAACCGAAGTTCCAGCTTGTCCGTCATCTCTGCCACATTGTCAACAACTTCGAAGGTATGAAACAGGACATCTTTGTGATGAAATCCGTCCCGTTCTTCAATGCCTTCCATTTCCGCAAATTCCGGCAGGATGATTTCGAGCAGTTTTGTTTCGTGCAAAAGCAACAATCCCACCGACGGCTTGGGAGACTCCAGGATTTTCATCAGCTCATTGGTGATGCGCTCCTGAGAAACAATTTCGATGCGTTCCCGCTCCGTTTTTATCGCTTCGAGCGCGGCATTATCCACTGAAAACTGTAATTGCGCCGCGAATCTGACTGCCCGCAACATCCGCAGCGGGTCTTCATCGAAGGTCTCCGCCGGGTCCAGCGGGGTCTTTATCAGTTCTTTCCGCAAATCCTGTAATCCACCGAACGGATCCCAAAGATCGCCATACACATCCCGGTTTAATGCGATGGCCATGGCATTAATGGTAAAATCCCGGCGGGCCGAGTCGGTCTCCACATCCGCTTCTTCGATGGTGGGCTTCCGGCTGTCCTTTTCATAGGATTCCGTCCGTGCGGTCGCCACTTCTATCTGATAATCGCGATACGGAATCAGTGCTGTACCGAATTTTTCGTACGGGATGATCTTTTCAATACCAAGCGTTGAGGCCAGATCACCGGCAAACCGGACCCCGTCTCCGACCACCATTACATCAATATCAGTGGTGATCCGGTGCATCAGCAGATCGCGCACGCATCCGCCAACGGCGTAGCATTCGATATCCTGTTTATTAGCCTCTGCGCCTATTTTTTTCAGGAGATAGTCGATGACTTTGTGCTCAGCCAGGGCATCGGCTAAATTCTGTGTGTGTGTCATTTACAGCATCCAGTCCTTCGTATTCCGTCTCGCTATTAGCCTGATAAGATACGACGAATACATTTTGAGAACAACCCTGCTCTCCGGATCTGCAACGCAGGCCGCAGCCTCTACCGGGAAACAGGATTCTCTTGACTTTCGTCCGTTCCGCAGCCAAATTTAAGTGTATGTGCAATCAGACCGTTGAGCCTTATGCGCACCAATATTGTCAAAATAGTAATTCTGTGGTTGGCCCTTCCACTGATGGCGATCGGACAGAAATTAGATCCTGATATTACAATTAACGCTGAACGGCTTGACCCAACGAAACAAGCAGTTATCCAGACGCTCGAAAGGGATATCACAGATTATATAAGTACCTACGATTATACGGACGATACATACGGAACTGTTATACCGCTTGTGATGCGGATTCACATTCAGCAAGCGTCGGAGACCAATTCAAACATCATTTTCAATGCACAGATACTGGTGACGAACGGTACCGATCAGCGCTATTTTGACACAAGTTGGGAATTCCCCTATAACAGCGGCCTAGTTTTTCGCCACAACGTCTATAATCCCTTAACCGGTGTGATCGATTTTTATTGCTATATCGTCCTGGCCGGTGAGGTGGATACCTACGGTAAACTCGCCGGTACTCCGTACTACAATGCTGCCAACGAGATTGCGAATCAGGCGCGGGGTTCCTCCTATAACACGGGCTGGAGAAATCGAATTCAGCGGCTCGATGATTTGCAAAACCATCGGGATTTGCGATTACTAAAGTACACTTTTTTCGACGCGTATTGGGATTATCAGGAGTCAAACATCAAAGATGCAAAAATCGGTTTTAAGGATGCGATGGATTTGCTCAAAAAAATTCTGAATCACAACCGGGAAGACAAATACACGAAGATTTTCCTCGACGGGCAGGCAAAAAATTTCGCCTGGCTGGCAGCCAAACTCAAGGACGCAAAAGCGTTACAAGCCCTCGCAAACCTTGATCCGGACAATGAAGAAACGTATCAATCGTATTTGCAATAGTGTTATTCATGCTTTGAAATCTCTGTAATTTCCACATCAGTGCCGACAATCGCGTGTCGGTCAACATCCCAGGTTTTTTTCCGAAACAGATTAAACTCGAGTGCAATACTTGCACTGTATAACCGCTGATCCATCTCTCTGTCCGATCGGCGGCGAATAGCGGCGACCTGTCTTCGTTTTTTCACGATGATATGCGGATGCGAAATAATCCATATCCACGTCTTGATAATAGCCCATGCTCTGCTCCAGTCCGCGCGGGCGATGCTGAAAACCAAAGCCATCCAGTCCAGCAACCATCGCTGTAATCCCCGGAATATTGTATTCCATAGATGATAATTCGATAGCAACATAAATACGCTGTTCCGGTGATTCAGGTATTTTTTGAAGGGCGATTCCGGCGGCAGGGTAAATCCGCTGTGATGATACACTTTAGATTGTGGCGCCACGGCAATGTCCCAACCGGCGATTTGAGCACGCCAGTCAAAATCAATCTCTTCCATGTGAGCAAAAAACGTCTCATCGAATAACCCGATCTGCGTCAAGACCTCCGCCCGGATCATGCACGCTGTACCGCTGGCCCAGAAGGTCTGGACCGGATCGTCATATTGTCCGTGATCCTTCTCCACATTTTCAAAGATGCGTCCCCGTGCAAACGGGAATCCGTAGCGATCCATAAACCCGCCGGCGGCTCCGCTGTAATCGAAAGATGCAGGATCTTTGGCGTTGATTAATTTCGGCTGTGCCACACCGATGGACGGGTTCGCCTCCATAAACCGGACGAGATGGGTCACCCAGTCCGGTTCCTGCGTGGTATCGTTATTCAAAATGAGCAGATACTTTCCATTCGCCTGGTCTGCTCCATCGTTACATCCCCCGGCAAATCCGCGATTTTCCTCGTTTTCCACTAAGATCGTTTCCGGAAAATGCTCCCGGACGTAAGCGACGCTGTCATCTTCGGAATGGTTATCAACGACAATGATTTCCAGCGGATCGTATTCTGTCTTTCTGAGAGAATGCAGGCAGTCCACCAGAACATCCCGGTGATTCCAGTGTGGGATAATTATGGAGACAAGTGGATTCGTCATGGTAAATGAAAAGAGGCGGACTCTCGCCCGCCTCTGATAATCGGGTTAATAGATGGAATATCAGCCAGTCGTATCGGCATTTATCCGACGCTCATACCGCTGCAACATCTGACGCGCATTTTTATCGTCAGGATGGTTCTGAACCCAGCTGTTCACCAGTTCATACGCGTCTCTCCAGCGCTGCTGCTCCTCGTAAATGCGCAACAATGAGCCGATGACCTGGCCGTTTTCAGGATTTTGTTGATATATCTCTGTGAACAGGCTGTCGGCGGTCTCAAAATCGTTCAAGGTCGAGATATACAGCGACGCATACCGTATTTTCCGCTGGATCCCGAGGCGCGGATTGTCCAGCGTTTTGTCCAGCCGCTCCCGTAACACCTCCGGGCGTCCGGCCTGGGCATACATCCGTCCTATTTCCAGGAAGATGTCGGAGTTGGTAAACGGGATCGTGTCCTCCGGAATGGCCTTGCTCATTTCATCCAGCGCGTTCGCCATCTTATCGTATTTTCCTTCCTGATAATAATGAAAGGCCAGCTGCATGAATGTGGAACGATAATTCTGAAGCAATTTCTGGATGTTGTTATTAAAGTAGACATCGGGATCGCCCAGGTTCCGGTACTTGTATTTCTCGAACAGGTTTTCCTCCAGCTTCTCCGCAGCAATTTCACCCTGGACCTTGTACGGCATCACCTTGAGAGCCAACCCATCCATTCGGAGATACGGATCGAGGTTAATCTTGTTCTGTTGGGCAACGGTAATGGCAAAATAGACCGGGCGTTTTGTCAGATTTTCCTCCAGGATTCGCAGAATCATAATATCCTGCACCCGGATCGCCTGACCGCCATAGGTCGGCTTCATCTTAAATTGGATTTTTCCATCAGGATTTTTCTCCGATTTCGGGGCGGTAACAGCGACCTGCTGCTCCTGAAATCGCATGGGATACATTTGATTGATCATCCGGTCGGAAAACGAATACGGAAGAATTTGCGGCTCGTAATCCCGGAGCTGTTTTATATACCAGTGCGTGTTCAAAAGGCTCAGGTTGACGACCCGCACGTCCTTACGAACGCCGACAACTTCTTGTAGATACCAGAGCGGAAACGTGTCATTATCACCGTTGGTAAAGATAATGCCGTTCGGCTCGACGGTCTCTAAAATATTGTAGGAATAATCCCAGGCGACATAATTCCCGGAACGGTCGTGAGAATGATAATTTTTCCCGATCATCTGCGCCGGTATTGCCAATACAAGGACAGCAATCATCGCGTAACTGGCAATGCGCTGGACGCCGCCCTGTAATTTTTCGAACACGAGCTCCATCAGGCCGGACGCACCGAGCCCCATCCAGATAGCGAAGGCCATAAATGAACCGGCGTAGCTGTAGTCACGCTCACGCGGTTGTGGATCCGGCTGATTGAGGTAGGCGACCACCGCCAGTCCGGTCATGATAAACAGGGCTAAAACTACCAGTCCGCGCTTGCTATCCCGGTTGAAATGGTGAAACATGCCGAAGAGACCAAGTAGGAACGGCAACATGTAAAACTGGGTTGGATCGACATTGTCCCCAATCCGCCCGATAAACTGCCAGTTGAAATACCGGACGTACATGTACTTAATTTGGTATTCCCAGACGAATCCCCAGGTGGAATTCACCTGATCGGCGATGTGCGCACCCGGATCATTTTTGGAGTTCTGCCAGACGCCCTGGCGATCCACAATGGAATGTTGCCCGTATTGTTCACGTTCAAGGTAGGAGACAAATTTTGCCGGAGTCGACGGATCGTTTTCGTTAATGAACGGATCCTGGTTCGCCCGGATGTAGATCATCGAGTAACTCGTATATCCGACGAATATCAGAGAAATAGCCATCAGGACAAGTGCGAGTAACTGTTTGTTTTCCCGGAAGGCCCACCAGGCCCACAGAAAAATACCAACCACGATAATCCCAATGAGGAAAAATCCGAAATATCCTCCGGCGTACTGGATAGACATCACTTTGGCCAGGCCTTTAATTATCCCCAGGTACACGACTAAAAATGCGCCCAGCGTAATCGCGACCGTTGCAAAAAAGGTCGACCACTGAAACTCGTATTTTCTGAAATAAATCACCAGCGCAATCACCGGCAACGCCAGGAGATTAAGGAGGTGCACACCTATTGACAATCCTATGACATAGGCAATCAGCAGCAGATAGCGTTTGTGTCCCGGTTCTTCCGACCGTTCCGCCCACCGCAGAATCAGCCACACAACCAGCGCCGCAGCAAACGTACTCATCGCATAAACTTCCGCTTCCACCGCGTTGAACCAGTGGCTGTCAGTCCCGGCAAAGCCCATCGCGCCGACAAAACCACCAACGTATGCCACAATTTTGCCTTGTGTGGATTCCAGCTCGCCGCCGCGCCAGATCTTGACCAGTTTTACAATAATGAGAAATACGAGGAGGTTGGCAAGCGCTGCGGATAACGGAGACATCAGATTCACCCGCAACGCCGGATCGGCAGCAGTGGGTAAGAGGCTGAAAAACCGGCCAATTAGAATAAACAGTGGACTACCAGGGGGATGCGGTACGCCAAGCGTATATGAGCTGGCAATAAATTCGCCACAATCCCAAAATGAGACGGTCGGAGCAACAGTCAGCAGGTACAAAACCAGCGATGAAAGGAATACAAATGCCCCTAAAACAATTTTCGTACGGTCGTGCTGCATGGAATCCTCGTAGTCTATAGTTTGGTCTGCAAGTTTCTACGGACTAAATCAAACAAAATAGTATACACTTTTTTCCCTTGATTATCTAACGGAAATCAGAGGCAGAATCAACTTTTCGGAGACGTTATCAGCCTATTGAAGGTCTCCAATACCAATTAGGGAGTCCAGAGATTGGATTTGTCGCCGGAGTCCGAATCGTCATCTTTTTGGCCGCCCATCGCCTCATCCGGGGTGACGATATTTTTCGGGCCGGACTTCGGAGCGCCGGATTCGGACTTTTCTTCGTCCCCGGAATTCGCAGAGCTGTCTTCTTTCTTTTTCTCTTCCATGTAATTCATTTTCAACTCTTTGATCGCCCGGGTGAGGAGTTTGGATTCATCCTCGGAGAGATTACCTTCCGTTTTCTCTTTGAGCATATCCAGCAAATCGATGGTAAACTGGGCCTGCTCCATATCCTTTTCCACTTTATCGGTCATCGGATTGGCCATTTTGCCCATCTGCATCCAGGCGCTCGAATAAAAGGTTGAGACTAGATAACTAAAAAGTTCGTCCTGCCCGATTTGTTGCTGTTGTTCATCTGCCATGATTGACCTCCTTTCTCAACTGATGTGACTCAATTTCCACTGTTCCTTGTAATGCGTCACAAAATGTGATTTCAAATTCGAATAGTCATCCGACTCAAGAGTCGGGTCTTTTTTCACTAAATCAAATGCTGCGTTTCGGGCTAAATATAACAGGTCTTTATCGTTAATAAAATCCGCAATTTTCAGGTCTGGAAAGCCGCTCTGCTTCGTTCCGAACATTTCCCCCGGCCCGCGGATTTTCAGGTCTTCATCGGCGATTCGAAAGCCATCGGTCGTTTCAACCATAATGGAGAGCCGTTGTTCCGCGGTTTCGTTGTTGCTGCCCTTATTCCTCTGCACCAATATGCAGTAACTTTTATGGGCTCCCCGCCCAACGCGACCACGCAGCTGATGGAGCTGCGTCAGGCCAAAGCGCTCGGCGTTTTCGATGAGCATAATCGTAGCATTCGGTACGTCAATGCCGACTTCAATAACTGTTGTACTCACCAGCATCTGAATCTCGTTGGCCTCGAACCGACGCATTATTTCTTCTTTCTCATCGGCATTCATCCGGCCATGTAGGAGTGCTACCTCATAGTCCGAAAATACCTGCTGAAGATACTCGTATCCCTGGGTGGCTGCCTGCAAATCCGTTTTTTCGGATTCCTCGATCAGCGGATACACTACATAGCACTGCCTGTCCTTGTCGAGTTCATCTTTGATAAACCTGTACACGCTGTCTAGTTTATTTACGGGCACTTTTTTCGTGATGATCTTTTGTCGGTCAGCCGGTAACTCATCGATAGTACTCACATCCAAGTCACCGTAGACCGTGAGTGACATGGTCCGCGGAATAGGTGTGGCGGTCATCACCAGCACGTCGATGTTGTCCCCTTTTTTGTTGAGTTCGCCGCGCTGTAATACTCCAAATCGGTGCTGCTCGTCGATGATAGCCAATCCCAGCGCATCGAATGCTACCCCCTCCTGGATGAGCGCATGCGTCCCAACTACGATCGGGATATCACCGTGTTTCAGGCCGGTGAGAATACTTTTTCGATCTTTGCCTTTCAGTGAGCCGGTCAGCAACGCCACCGGTACTTTCAGTTTCCTGAAATACGACTGTACCGTACGATAATGCTGCTCCGCCAGGATTTCCGTTGGCGCCATAAACGCCACCTGATAGCCGTTGCCCACGGCGATACTCGCCGCCAGCATTGCGACCACGGTTTTCCCGGAGCCCACGTCGCCCTGCAGGAGCCGATTCATCACATTTTTGGATTTCATATCCGCCCGGATCTCCCGCATAGCTTCCTTTTGCGCATCAGTCAGCTCAAATGGTAAAATCCGGTACAGCGACTCGCATAACGGGCCGATCTCGTCGTAACTGATGCCTTCCGGCGCCTTCTTGTAGTGATATTTCCGAAGCGCCAGCATCAACTGGATGAAAAACAGTTCTTCGAACTTCAGCCGCTTTTTCGCTTTGTCCAGCGATGCCTGACCGTCCGGGGCATGGATGCCTTTTAACGCCTGTTCGATCTGTGCTAATCTGTATTCGGAACGGATATTTTCTGGCAGGTACTCCGGTATGACGCCATCCAGTTTTGGGAGAACGCGGTTGTAGATCTTGCGGAACCGTCGGCTGTCCAGCCCAACTCGTTTGAGTTTTTCGCTGCCGGGATACAGCGGAATGATCTTCCCGGTATTCACCGGATCTTCTTCACCTTTGCCCAGCTTATCGTAATCCGGATGATTCATGGATAATCCATTGAAAAACGCCACCTTTCCGCTGACGGCAATCGGCTCGCCGGTTTTAAAGACGTTTTTAATCCAGCGGACGCCGCGGAACCAGCGGCATTTGAGCATTCCGGTTTTATCCTCCACCACCAGTTCAAAGTATGATCGACGACGTCCTTTCCGAACGCCCTTCGCCATCACCTTGCCGACGACAGTGGCTTCCTGATCCACCTTCAGTTTGTTTATAGGAACGATTGTGCTGCGATCAAGATATCGCCTGGGGAAAAAATAGAGGAGGTCTTCGACCGTTTCGACGTCGAAGGATTCGAGCGCCTCAGCCCGCTTGGGCCCGACGCCCTTCAGATACTGAACAAGAGAATCCGGGGTGAGTTTTTTGGTATTTGCAGACGGCGTCGAGGAGGACATACACCGGTTTAACGGTTGCGTTCAATCGTAAATTCGACAGTCGAGGAGCCGTCGCCGGCAACATCCAACTCATAGAGTAGCGTGCCGGCGTCTTCCCGCGTGGAGGAACGCGACTCTTTGGTGACATCCCAAGCGCCGTAAAAATGCTCGAGGACGTTCACTGTGACGGCTTCTTCCTTATGATTACGGAGATTGACCTCAACAGTGA
>JAANXI010000042.1 GCA_018263365.1 Fidelibacterota bacterium
TGGAGTTCTGACGTTGCTCTTCCGATCTTCTCCGGGTGATATCCGGCGTACTCGTGGAGGAACTCCCGGAGTTTATCCGGCGAAACCCCGTCCACCAAAGAATGAAACCGCTCGCCCGGCGATTGGCGTTGTTTGTCCTTTTCTTCAGAAGCTTGCGCTCCGGAGTCACGTTCCTGCAGTGCATACAATGCCGCCACCACGTGCTTGCACACCGGCCCGTAATCGTAGGGACAGGTGCAGGACCAGGCCGTCACCACATCTTTGGAAAGGGAGATTTCGACCGTGTACATGGTTGTGCCCCGGACCTGCGCCACCCACTGACCATCCTGGGATTCTTCCAGCGAAGTCACCAGACCGCGATAAAAATAATCCTGCCCTCTATCAACGATAGTTGGTGATACTTCCCCGGTGAAATTCGTGAGTGTGAGATTCGGAAGAGGCATAGTACAAACCTACCGCAGCGACTTAGATTGTCAAAGGAGAAAAGTTTCTCAATGGATTTAATCGGAATGGTGTATTTCCTGGTATTATCTGATTCCGAAATAGTTGGAAATATCAGTGAACTGATTTTATCAAAATAGCTTGTTTTGGAATAGGTTGACCATCGTGGTTCTTTTTTCCTCATAAAATGTTTGGTATTACTCCGGCCTCCGCTTTTAGCGTCCAGGTGTTTCGCACAAGCGCATCAAGACAAAAGTGGAAATACAAACAAATTGACGTGACTGGTATAATAGATAAACGATTTTGATAAAACCTAACCTAAATAATTCATGAATTATCTTTCACTCCAATTTGGGAAATTCCTCACATTTGGTAGACAAAGAGTTTGCCACTCTTCGACAGGCTCAGAGTGACTCCTAGAGGCGTCATCCTGAGCTTGTCGAAAGGTAGACGCCGGAACTGGGGCTCAAGCATTGAGAAGAAAAGGTACGTCCTAACGGAAAATAGACACTTATTTCGAATTCATAAATTATTCAGGCTAAGATACAAATATTTATTTTGCGCACTTTTTAAAAAAAGTGCTACAAAAATCCGGTTGTGCCATTCCTTTCTAGAACAACTACACTGCGATTCGGGGATAATTCGGAACTCCGTCGTTTCACTCCGTCAGACAGCCGAATTATCCTGACCTCATCGCACCAGTTGTTCATACCAAAGAATGGCGAGACCGAAAAACGAATCTCTTTGCTTTTGAGTTTCGGCCTTCAAATTAATTTCGCCCTGTCGGCCAACGTCCGCCGTGAAGCCAGAACCAGCTGTCTGAGCGTAGCGAGTTTCTGGTTCTGGCAAGGAAGGCATTGCTGCCGATACCGAAATTAATTTGGCAGCCTTGATCTTTTACCCCGTTTTGTATCAAGACAAAACGGGGAAAGACAGTAGATAAAATTCCTCAAAATGCCGAAGTTCTGTAAATCTGGTGTAGTGTTGAACTTGAAAATTACGAGGAGAACAAATGTCCCGCTCAACCATAAACCTCACCCCAGAATTACACGATTATCTGCTTTCTGTTACCATCCGCGAACCGGAAGTGTTCAAAGAACTCAGGAAGGAGACCGGCACAATGGAGATGGCCCGGATGCAGATCTCTCCTGAACAGGGACAGTTCATGCACCTGCTGGTGAAACTGATGAATGCAAAGTGCACCCTGGAGATTGGAACGTTTACCGGGTACTCCGCGCTCTGGACGGCCCTGGCCCTGCCGGACTACGGCACAGTCGTGGCCTGCGATGTGAACGAGGGGTGGACAAACATCGCGAAGCGCTACTGGAAAAAGGCCGGTCTGGATGAGAAAATTGATCTACATATCGATCCTGCTGAGAAAACGCTGCAAAAGTTCGTGGACGCCGGTCAGGAAGGGCAGTACGACTTTGCGTTTATCGACGCGGATAAAACCGGCTACGACACCTATTATGAATTGTGCATGAAACTGGTACGCTCCGGCGGACTGATAATCTTTGATAACGTCCTCCGCGGCGGCCGCGTTATAGATGACGAGGCCAATGATGATAGTACTATCGCTATTCGCAAGTTGAACGAAAAACTACACAAAGACGATCGCATCGATCTGAGCATGGTGCCCATTAGCGATGGGTTGACACTTGCCCTAAAAAGATGAAAAACTTAGCACGCAAAGCCCCAGAGGCGCAAAGAGCTGATACAGTTATTTTCAGATTGTTCTTAGCGACTTGGCGCCTTTGCGAGATTTTGTATGTTCCGAATCGGAAATTATTTTGATTCCAGTGACTTTTTCGGGACGCCGCAACTCTATGACTTCCCCGGTGTACGTGCCGACTCTGGTGTCATCTTTGAAGGTTGTCCCAACCAATACCGGTTGGTAGTGCTGCGGTTCGGGATTCCAGCAGGCGCAGCTGCACTTTGATTTATCGCCGTACTTCCCACTGATATTCATTTTCTTCTGCTGTCTCGTTCCAATGATGTTTGGAATGCTCATCGGTCTGGTCTTTCTTGATGCGCAGGATGAAAACGTCATCCAGTTTATCGCGGTCACGCCGTTGCAGCGCAGCGGATATTTACGGCAAAAATTTGGCGTGCCGACACTGGCGGCGTTTTTGTACCTGATTCTCTTCTTCCCGCTTTGCCCCGTTGGGGATATCCGGCCAGAAGGAATACCGGTTTGATGCATCTGAAGTCTACGTGAAAAAGTTCGGGGATATCGTGATGCTGATTCCGAAGGACAGTCCCTGGGCAGTCATGGAGCAAAGCCTGGACTATATTTCCGACGACTTCATGGACGAGCGGAATCAATCGGAAGCCCAGCCGAGGGATGATCTCGAATGAAGTTCATGCTGGATACGAACATCTGCATTTACATTATAAAGGATAAGCCGAAATCAGTGGTGACGAAATTCCGGAAATTCGAAATTGGTGATATCTGTATTTCATCGGTCACATTGGCAGAACCCCGGTATGGCGTTGGCCGGATTTCTCTCCCCGCTCGATATTTTGCCATTCTCCGAGAACGCAGCTGCCGAATACGGAAAAGTGCGGGCATCGCTGGAAAAATCGGGTAATGTCATCGGTGCTTACGATTTAATGATCGGGGCACATGCCTTGAGCGAACGTCTGACATTGGTAACAAACAACCTCAGAGTGTTTCAACGTATTCCGGAGTTACCAACAGAAAATTGGGTGTAAAAAATACGAGCAGCATGCCATGCAACTTTAACACGTGAACCCTCCAACACTCTAACACAGATTTAACCCCCATCAGTCAACTCAAACTCCGCGCTGTCGCCCTGCTCAAAGGTATGGGTTTCACCCTGCACCCCGATCTCTACTTCGCTGGACCAGCCTTCTCTGAACGAGACGTTCATCTGCTCGTGGGTAATTTCCAGCGATATCCAGTGGCCCCGGTACCGGATCCACAATTTCAGACGTTTGAGTTCTTCCGGGAGACAGGGATTCAGCCACAGGATGTCATTCCGGATTTCCACACCGGTATAGCACCGTTGAATCAGATCAACGGTCCCCGCCATGGCGCCCAGGTGGATCCCTTCTTCGGTGGTGCCGCCCTGGATATCCCGGAAGTCGCTCATCAGCGCTTCCTCGAAGTATTCCCAGGATTTTTCCCGGTTCGACCGGGAGAGCACCCAGGAGTGCACCAGCCGGCTCAGGGTTGATCCGTGGGACGTCCGTTGCAGATAATACTTGATATTGCGCGGTATCAGCTCCGAATCCCACTCATATCCCAGCATTTCAAGTATCAACTGCAGCTCCGCCGGGGAATACAGATAGAACAGCATGACCACATCGGCCTGTTTTGAGGCTTTGTACTTGTTCGGCGAGTCCCCCTCGGCATCGAGGATTCGATCCAACCGCTGAATATCGTCGTACTTTTGCCGGTATTCCTCCCAGGGAAATTCGGGCAGATCATCGTATCCCTCGAACTGGCTGATAATCCCGTCATCATGGAACGGGATAAACATGTTGCGGCTGATATCTTCCCAGCGCTCTTGCTCCGCATCATCGATCTCAAGATATTCCAGCAATTCATTACGCCGCACTTCATTAAGTATTTTGATCACCTCCAGCGCGCGCTGAAACACCCAAACGGCCATGATATTCGTATAGGCATTATTATCCAAGCCCAACACATCGGTGTCCGGATACTGGGTGTGATACTCATCGGGGCCCACCACACCGCGGATTTCGTACCGCCCCTTGTTTTCATTGAACCGGGCGATACTCGACCAGAATTTGGCGATATCCAGTATCATTTCGGCGCCGTAAAAGGAAAGATACTCCTTGTCATCGGTGGCCTGGTAGTACTGCCAGATATTATAGGCAATCGCGGCATTCACATGACGTTGCAGATGCGTATTGTCCGGGATCCATTCGCCGGACTCCGGGTTCAGATGCAATTCCTGGCTTTCTTCCCGACCGTTACTTCCGCTCTGCCACGGATACATAGCTCCCGTAAACCCCGCTTTTCTGGCGGCATTCCGGGCTTGTTCAATTCGCCGATACCGATACATTTTTATTGCCCGCGCCACTTCTGGCAAACGCAAATTTAAAAACGGAAAAATAAACATCTCATCCCAGAAGATGTGTCCGCGATAGGCTTCCCCATGCCATCCCCGGGCCGGTACCCCCACATCCAGATCGATTGTGTTCGGGGAGGCTGTCTGGAACAGGTGAAAAATATGAAGCCGCAGCACCTGCTGCGCTTCATTATTTCCATTGATTTCTATGTCACAATGATCCCACAGGCGGGACCATTCCGATTCATGGCGAACCCGCAGGTCATCGAAAGCATTCCAGCGGTGCAGCTGGTTTCGGGCTTCAACGCAGGGCTCGGCAATCGCATTATCTCGTGAGGTATAAACAGTGGCGATCTTTTCCAGGTGAATGCGCTGATTCGATTCGCAGTCAAAGGAAAGAATTTGTTCAATATATCCGGAACGCGTATTTGTCTGGCGCTTGACTGGCACTTCCTTTCCGTCCACGAAAGCCAAAGTCCTGCTGGCCTGGGTCATGTGAATATGTGATTGGTTGGTATGGACTTCCAACAATATATTGTCTTCGTCAAACTCCATGGTGTCAACCGACTCAAGATGCTGGCTGTTCAGGTCACGGTACCGCTCAACTCCGGCATTGATGATCGTGCCGTCCAGTGCTGTCTTCACTTCGATGCGGCCGTCCCAGTTTTTCGGCTCCACCGTCCAGCGGATTGCGGCGCAGTGTTCATCAGCCATGCTGACGATCCGCTCTGTCCGAATGGCTGTATCCCTGCCGGCTGAGTCACGTACAGTGAATTCCCGTCGTAGGATCCCCTGTTTCAAATTTAGGGTTTGTTCGAATTCGAACACTTCCATTGACTCCAGTGAAAGCCAGTCACCGTTTTCGGGCCGGAAGGTCAGCGGAGTCCAGTCCGGCCAGTTGACCAGATCCTCGTTCTCAATTTCGCGCCCGGCTATCTCGGTCTTCAGCCGGTTATAGCCTCCGGCGAGATACGTGCCGGGATAATGAACGTCATCTGCCTCGCTCTCTTCAGCGGCGCCGCGGGTGGCAAAGTAACCGTTGCCCAGAGTGCAGAGCGTTTCCCGCAAAGGTTCGTGCCTGGGGTTCCATTCATCGTACGTGATGGACCAGTTACTCATCGGAAGACTCCCTGATTAATTCAGTCAACTCTCGTAAAAATTGTTTGACCTCCTCGACATCTTTGAGGTGATATTTGGCATACGTGTCATCGCCATGCCTCCCGACCAGGATACCGACGCCCCAACCGGCTAATGTCTCAAAGGCATTTTCATCCGTGAGATCGTCGCCGATATATATTGGACATGTTTCCCGGACATTCAGATCCAGTGCATCCATCAGCCAGAGGAGTGCCTTTCCCTTGTCCCAGTCGACGGCGGGTTGTGCCTCGATAATTTTTTTTCCACCGGAAGTTTTGAGATCGTCAAATTTCGCGGCGACATTCTCCGCAATTTGCCTGACTCTCTCAATGTCATCATCAGTTACGTTGCGGTAATGCACTGCAATAGAATAGCGCTTCCGTTCGATTTGAGCCCCGGAAACACCTGCCAGCCGGTTGTCCAGGATCTCTTCCGCTTCATCCAGCGCTGGCAGGAACTCCTCTCCAGTCTCGTTATCCATCTGCATATCCTGCGGGCCCGAGATGTCAAAGCCGTGACTTCCCGCATAGACGAGATCCGGTAACCCGACCAGATGCTCCACATCTTTCCTGTCTCTGCCGCTGATTACAGCAAGGGTGCCGGCTTCAGAAAGATTATGAACAATGTCACGCATTTCCCCGGACATTTTGGCATCCTCCGGTCGGGATACAATCGGCGTTAATGTGCCGTCATAATCCAAAAATATCGCCAGGTTCTGATCTTTCAGGATCGCCTTGAATTTGCTCTCCTCAGCAAGTGCTGACGGTAATTCCCCGGGGGAACGCTTTACTCGTTCCCTTTCGTCAATCAGCATCACCTCATCGAAGTTTTCTATCGTGATGTCCGCACCGTGTTGAAGCAGCGTATCCCGGTTCTCCGGGTTACGCGCCACCCCGGCAACTATGCCAAAATCTCCGGCAGAACCAGCCTGAACTCCGGCAATAGCATCTTCGAACACCATGCATTCCGACGGAGATTGTTCAAGAAGTTCCGCGGCATAAATAAACACATCCGGCGCTGGTTTCCCCTCGATATTTTTCTTCTCTGCCACCACGCCATCGACGCGGGCATCAAACAGATGCAGCAGATCGGCGGCCCGGAGGATCTCCCTGCAATTTTTACTGGCGGAAATAACCGCAACGCCAAACCCCGCGTCGCGCAATTCCCGGATAAATGCGACCGTGTCCCCGTAAACCTGCACCCCTTCCTCGTGAATCAATTCCAGAAATATGTCGTTTTTCCGGTTTCCCAGTCCGCAGATGGTCTCCTTTTCGGGACCATCTGCCGGGGCGCCGTATGGTATGGTGATATCCCGGGATTCCAGAAAACTTTCCACGCCGTCATAACGGGGTTTTCCATCAATGTATTGAAAATAATCGGAATCAATATCCAGGGGGGCATACTCCTCATCACGGCTTTGAAGATATGCATCGAACATCCGCTTCCAGGCTCTGGCGTGGACTTCCGCCGTCCGGGTTATCACCCCATCCAAATCAAAGATTGCCGCAGCGTATTGACCACGTTCTATCATACGAAAAATTGTATTACTCATATCGCACCTCACAAAATTTCTCCAAATGTTCCGGAAAAGAAAAACGGGATACAGCCATGTCCGATACTATCTTTTGCAATACACAGAAAATGAACAGACAACTTGCCATCAGATCATCCAGTGCCTGATAAAATTAGCCGCCGGTTCCATCAACCGGATTCAATACTGAAGGTATTTATTAAAACGAATTATTTCTATGCGAAAACTTTCCACGGATTGAAATCGCGTGGTTTGCGTATTCGTCATGTGGGTGTGCTCATACAGGGCGGTGTGTTCTTCCGGGAAATCTGCGTCAGGGTGGTTTCGGTCAATTCGATTGCGACACACCAAATTTGTCCTTGAATACCTGTCGGAGAAGTCGTGGATTTACATTTCCAAAAACCTTCCTACTGTTCCTACCATCACAGACTCTTTCGTATTATATTTTGACATCCATTTTTTAATTCTGCTTATAGCAAAACACCTGTCCAAACCTCCGGAGAGTACCATGCCTGAACCATTCTTCACAAAAATCAGGCGCTGGGGCTTTAACCTGTTTCCCGCGTATCGGCGAACCGGCGCCCGGCTGACATATCTTGACTCTGACTGGCGACGGGTCGACATAAAACTTCCGCTGAACTGGCGCACAAAAAATTATGTGGGCACAATGTTCGGCGGCTGCATGTTCGCTGCGGTTGACCCGATTTATATGATTCTGCTCATCAAACGGCTCGGAAATGATTACGTCGTGTGGGATAAGTCAGCGTCTATTCAATTTCACCGCCCGGGCAAAACGGATCTGTTTGCTTCCTGTGAACTGCCGGATGAGGAGGTTGCGGCTCTTCGTCAGCGCCTCGAAACAGAAGTGTCCATTGAACGCACATACCGAACCGAACTGAAAAACCAGGATGACGAAGTCTGCGCAACGGTGGAAAAGGTCATTCATATCAGGAAAAGCAAGGAATAAAAAACAACAGTTAAATGTGAATCCTATCAAGAGATATCTGAAATTTTACGCGCCAGTCACCTTTGGAACCCTCTCAATCAGGTCAAACAATTCCTCTTTACTTTCGGTTCCGATGGTAAAACAATCCACCGACTCATGATTCAGGGCAAATTTCAGGCATTTGTTGATATTATCCGTCAGACGGCCGTCACCAAGGATTTTCATTCCGATAACGCCCTTGCCGTTCTGCTTCATCTCTCCCAGGACGGAGCTCACTGTTTTCACGTCGGAATCCATACGCACAGCGGCGGGATTAATTCTAGCGAGGTCGATTTGGACCCACCCCGAACTCGCTGCGGCTTTCAGCGCCGGCAATGTATGACATGAAACCCCGTGCGTTCGCACAATCCCCTTCTCCCGGGCTTCGGAAATGACATCCATGGCACCGCGCATTTTCTCTGGCCAGTTACCGCTGGTCATCATGTGGAGCAATAAAATGTCAATGTAATCCGTGCCCAATTCCTTCCGGAACCGATCCAGATCGGCGCGCATCTCCCGCTCATTGGTTGCATGGGTCTTGGTCAGGATTTGCACCTTTTCGCGCGGTACATACTCCAACGCTTCTTTGAGATGTGGATGTGAACCGTACTGATCCGCGGAATCCCAAAAGGTAATGCCATGCTCGTAACCGGTCACCAATAGATCCGCCAGTCCGCTGATACCTAGTTGCCTTGTCTGGGCGGATTGGCCGCCGAACCCGGAGGTGCCTGTACCAATGGCCAGCCTGCTCACCTCAACTTCCGACGGGCCGAGGATTATCCGGTCGTCGGCGAATTTCTGTTTGGTCTCAGCCCGCACCTCGGGCGCGAGTGACCCCAGCGTGACAGCGCCGAGAGAGCCGAGGGTTCTTCGTAAAAATTCACGTCGGTCAATGTCGGACATGGCAAGTCACCTCGCGTTTGATTAACTCAAGGAGAATCCCTTTCGAAATTTCACCAGGACGAATATTAAACCACTTTTGTGAAGTCCGAAATTTTGGGAATCACAAAGGTTATTTACCGGCGTTTTATCCTTCGACAAGCTCAGGATGACGCCTAAGTTAGTCACTCGGAGCTCATCGAAGAGTGGCATTAAAAACGCTTAATCATTCTGAAAAATTCGGACTTCACAATCAATGATTCGGTTTTCAAAGACGGCTATCGGTATCTATCCCCGGATATCGGGGGTTAAATTTCCAATTCTGTGCGGTTTGTCACCACCTTTGAAATCAGTCCGTACTCTTTTGCCTCGTCCGGACCCATCCAGTAATCGCGGTCCGTATCTTCTCGGACTTTTTCGATGTCCTGGCCGGTTTCCTCTGCAATCAATTTGTTGATCTTCATCCGCATTTTATCAATTTCTTCAGCGAAGATCTCGATCTCCGTCGCAACGCCCTGCACGCCGCTCAGGGGCTGATGAATCAGGTAATGACTGTTTGGCAGACCAAAGCGATGCTCTTTCTCCGCACCCAACAAAATAATGGCGCCAGCCGAGGCGACCAGGCCCATGCCGATGGTATACACATCCGGTTTCACAAAGCGGATCATATCCAGGATGGCAAAACCGGAATCCGCATCGCCGCCCTGCGAATCGATAAACACCTTAATTGGATCATCGCCATTCACTTCCAGAATCAGCAGCTGCCGGGACGCCCGTTCGGCCATCTCTTTATTGACTTGTCCCGTCAGTAGAATGCTGCGCGTGCCCAGCATTTTTTCCATCAACACGTTCTGCTGCTTTCCGTCTTCTTCGGAATCGTTTTTCAAATTCATTTTCCGCTCCATTTCCATGCACTATCCCCTTGTAATTTCATAGTTACATCATGATAAAATATGCAAATTTTCTTGTGAATAACTTAGGTAATTTCGGGCAGGATTTCATTCTCTCAACATCACAAAAATCCCGGCGATGTTTGATCCCGGATAATCCGGTCTAGTCGTTGATACTCCACGAATCCGACCATAGATTTACATAATTGTATAAAATCAGGGGGAAGAATGAATGCTCAGGACACCATGAATGGAAAACGAATTTTGATTACCGGCGCGACCTCAGGCATCGGATGGGAAACCGCCCGGGGCCTGGCCGGAAAAGGCGCCGAAATTATCGTGGTCAGCCGGAATGAAAAGAAATGCGAAAAATCCGTTGCTGAACTGAAAAAAATCAGTGGCGATGGGAATGCCGATTATATTGTTGCCGATTTGTCCGCCATAGATGAAGTCCGCGCTGCCGCAGAACAATTTCAGCAGAAGTACGATCGCCTGGACGTACTGATCAATAATGCGGGTGCCTATTTTAACCACCGCCAGGTCAGCAGGGACGGGTATGAAATGACCCTCGCGCTGAATCATCTCAGCTATTTTCTGCTTACGAACCTCCTGCTTGATGCGCTGCAACAAAGCGCCCCGGCGCGGATTGTTAACGTAGCGTCCGACGCACACTATGGCAATGAAATCGACTTCGACGATTTGCAACGAAAAGAGTCCTATTCAGGCTATGAGGTCTATGGCGAGAGCAAACTTATGAACATTCTGTTTACCTATGAGCTCGATCGGCGGCTGGATGACTCCGAAATCATGGTGAACGCCCTGCATCCCGGCTTTGTGAATTCCGGATTTGGAATGAACAATAATATCTTCGTTAAGGGGCTGCTTTCAATTGCACAATTATTTGGAAGGAGTACCAGGAAGGGCGCGGAGACCAGCGTTTACCTTGCTTCTTCGCCGGAAATTGACGGCGTTTCGGGCAAATATTTCTTTGACAAGGAGCCGAAAAAATCGTCGCCCGCCTCCTATGATATCGATACGGCCATCCGCCTGTGGGATATCAGTAAAGAGCTAACAGGGCTTGATTCCACCGTCTGATTTTTTGGCTTCTATATGAGGACTTGATACAACCTAAAATTGGGCTCCCCGGCTCATATTGATATGTTTTCGGTAAAAATTCTACTTTTCGGTCAGGCGTTTTTCGATTTTTTCTTCCAGTAACTGCCGCAATTCCGGAGCATCTCTGTAATAGATATCCGGGATCCCCAACACGAGAATATCCTCCGGGTCAACTAATTCCTGAAAATTCGCCAGGATAAAGTCATTATGCCGGTTTTCCATCACGATGATCTTGTCCGCCCACCGGAGTTTGGCGGCGGTGAGGGCACGGCTACCCGATCCCCAGACGCCGGCAAAATCTGTAGCATATCCTTTGTTTCGGTATAGTTCCGCGCCAGTGGGGCTCCGTTGTCTTCCGGCGGTACAGACGAAGAGTAAATTCATCTCAGGCGCCGAAATAGTCCGGAGCGTTTCCCGGCTTCCATTTGATGTTGCAGCCAACCGACGGAGTCTGTTTTTCCGGCGCCGGTTGACCCGCCAACATTTTTTTCACGGCTTCGGTCAAATCCTTCCCGGAGGGTTCCACGCCGTTTCCGGGGCGGCTGTCGTCGAACTGTCCGCGATAAGTCAGTTCATGGTCCGCGTTAAACAGATAAATATCCGGCGTGCAGGCCGCCCTGTATGCCTTCGCCACTTCCTGCGATTCATCGTACAGATACGGAAATTCAATCCCGTGCTCTTCGGCAAACGCTTTCATCTTCGCCGGTGAATCTTCCGGGTACTGTTCAATATCATTGGAATTACCCCCGACAACGCGGACGCCTTTTGCCTCATAATCTTTGGCTTTCTCCGCCAGCGTATCCACGATGTTTTTCACATACGGACAGTGATTGCACATAAAAACAACGAGCACCGGATCACTGGCAAAGTCATCGCTGGAAACGGTATTACCGTCGTAATCCGGCAGTTCGAACGACGGCATCTTCGTTCCGAGTTCCATCATTGTTGATGGGACAGATGTCATAACAGTTTTCCTCCATGCTTGCGCTTCGATTCAATCTAATAAAATAAGTTTCAAAATAATTGGATGAATTGCAATTTTCTAAACGACAGTGTCAGAGTGGCCCTGTCTTCAATTGTTATGGCAATCATGGGTTTACGTACTTCTTATCCTATTATTTCAGAAACCGTAAAGGGTCTACTGAGTTTGCTTATTTGAGTGTTTTTCACCGAGAAATCTTATTTACGATCGGCTTGTCGGTTTTTCCTTGATAAAGAAATTTCCCATTTCGCTTGACATCGACCGCCAGATATGGTAATCTAGTCGTGCAATTGGCAGTAGTAGTTCGAAAGAAAGACATTCCGTGTTACGGGATGACGTATTGATTAGAAGCTCTGCCAGGAACAAGAAAGACTAAGCAACAAACAAAGGAGTTACTCATGGCAGAGCTGACACAAGGCACTGTAAAATGGTTTAACAACGATAAAGGCTTTGGCTTTATCGAGCGCGAAGAAGGCGACGACGTCTTCGTACACTATAGCGCAATCGAAGGTAGTGGTTTCAAGGCGCTCAATGAAGGCGACCGGGTCGAATTCAAAGAGACCCAGGGCCAGAAAGGGCCGCAGGCCGAAAACGTTCGGGTTGTTCAGTAACGAATAATCCAGATACGGACTATCAAACGCCTC
>JAANXI010000043.1 GCA_018263365.1 Fidelibacterota bacterium
TCCTCCTGGATCGGGCTGACACCAAGCGGGGCGCCGTCTTCACCGAAGGCGCGCTTGCGAATTTCGGTGGCGACAAATCCGGGATAGACTAGGGAGACGTCCACACCAGAATCCATCAGCTCTACCCGGATTGATTCGAAAAAACCGACCATGGCGTGTTTACTGGCGGAATAGCCACTGCGGGTCGGAACGCCGGTCTTTCCTGCAAGACTGGAGACAGCAACGATCAATCCCTTCGATTTTTTCAGATAGGGCAGCGCAAATTTGGTGCAGTAGACCGCGCCCATATAATTCACCTGCATCATCTCGTCGAAGCGATCCAAATCCTCAAACTCCTCAAAATACGCCCACATGGAGATGCCGGCGTTGTTGACCAGGATGTCGATTTGTCCGTACTCTTCGATGGTCTTTTCAACAAGGTGACGGCATTGCTCCTTTTCAGCGACATCGGTTGGGACGACAAGCGCCCTGGCGCCTTTCTCTCTACATCTTACCGCAATTTCCCGCAAATCGTCCTCGCTTCTGGCAGCCAGGACGATTCTGGCTTGCACCTTCGCGAGTTCCAGCGCCAACGCCCTTCCGATGCCTGAGGAGGCGCCGGTGATGATGATGACTTTGTAGGCGAATTTATTCATGGATTTAGAACAGTTTATCCATCCTTTTATTTGACTTTTATTTTCTCTCAGTAGTTATCAGTTACCGGATAACTTCAATTACTTTTTTGTCCACAGTTTTTCGATTTATCAGGCTTTTTCATTTCTTAAAAACGAGTGAATGATTTGTAACATCGGTTCCCTTCCTCTTGTCAAGAGGAAGGGTCAGGGATGGAGTTGAGTGCTGTGCTTGAATAATAATAGTGAAACCCAACTCACCCCTTGGTCCCCTCTCTTTGAAGAGAGGAGAAAGTCTTGAATGTTCTCTCTTACGTAATCCCAAATATGCGGAGCGATCGGCGGCAGTAGAATTATTACCCCTCAAGAGGCGGCAGCGTGTATGTGCGGCCCTCGTTCTGTTTATGTAAGTACTCCATCAACGGATCAAAGTACCGCACCATCGGTTTGGCGCTGAGTCCTTGGCCGGTAGTTTCCCTCAACACTTTCCGCCAGTCTTTGGTAGCCCCCGGCTCCAGGATGTCTTTGAGGAAATCGCCAACCTCTTTGCTGCCGTAATAGTTGACTGAATGCGGATCCTGGTTCAGGATATTCCGTGAGATATGGTCGTGCAGCTGGAACAGTATCAGGTAAGACATGGCATAGTCATAGTACTGAGCCGCGTCGTTATTGATGTGTGTCTTCGACGCTGCATCGCAGTATTCTTCACCGCGCGGTTCCGGCGGAACGATGCCCTGATACTCACGCTTCAGTTCCCACCAGCGCGCGTTGAACGCATCTTTGGAAAGATTTTCAGCGTATAGGTCGTTTTCGAACTCGGTCATCACGCCGGCAGACCACGGAATGAACACTACATAGTTCAGCGCCTCTTTCAGGAGTGCCTGCATTTCATCGGTTTCGGCGCTTTTTGGCAGCACGCCAACCTCGTCGAGGAACGGCTTCTGCATGGCGGCAAGCCCCATCAAACTACCGACGGCCTCGTGGTAGGCCCTGTTAGCGCCTTCCCGCAGCAGGAGTGGCACCTCCGGGTTGCTATAGGCGATAAAGTAGTAGATATGGCCTAACTCGTGATGGGTCGTTTCGTACCACCGGGAATTCGGTACCACGCTTTGCAGGCAGCGGACATCGTCGTCCAGATTCAAATGCCAGGCAGAGGCGTGATTATTCTTTTTATAGTCCGCATCTTCCGGCAGCGGATAGAGACTCGATAGTTCCCAAAAACTTTGCGGCAGGGGTTCGAACCCCAAACTTACATAGAATCGTTCCGCCTGCTTCGGAAACCACTCGGGATTCTTTTTCTTGAGTGCGGCATCCAAATCCATGCCTTCGACTTCCACCATAGATGCCCAGTCCTGTCCCCAGCGATTGGGCAGCCAATGGGCCGGCAGCATCTCCGGCACTTCTTCCACACCATACTTCTCTGCCAGTTCGTAGCGGGCAAAGGTGTGAATTTCGCGATACAGCGGATACAGTTCGCGATTCATCTGGCGCATTAAGTCGGTCATCTCCTGGCGGGTCATGCCGTAATCGGAGACCTGATAGGTGAAATAATCGTCGTAGCCCAGCGCCTGCACGGTCTGGTTGCGCAGATTCCTGAGATTGACCAATCCGTCCTTCAAAACCGCGCCGACTTCCTTGCTGGTCTGCCACGTCTCCAGACGCTTATCAAGGTCCGTCTCTTCGGTGAGGATTTCATCGATATCGTTGGCCGAAACGGATTCCCCACCTATGGTAAAATCGTACCCGTACAGATTTTCGTTCTGAGCGGCCTCGGCAGCAATTCGCTTTTTTACCAGCTCTTCCACCGTTTGGGGATTATTTGCAGCAATATAGAGAATCCGCTCGAACTGATTAACCTGAAGTGGTGTGATCTGCTCTTTTTTCTTCAGAAATTTCTGGGCGGTCCTGATATTTTCCGCACTGCCGGTAAACCGGGAGAGCGCTTCGTTGGTCTCCTGTACGCGTTTCGCGTTGGTAGGATCACCGGGGACGATATGCGTGTTGGCCTCCCACTCTGCCTTGGAGCTAGCGTAGTAAAGGGACTGGTATTCGTCTGTATATTCATCCAGGTAGGTTTGCGCTTCCTGCCGGACAGATGTATCCGGATTGGCTCCCGTAACCCGTGTATTTCCGGTAAATAGTATGCCGATACAGGCTAAAAAGATAACCTTCTTCATAATACCTCTACTCCCGATTTAGACTTCTAATCAACGAATAATGGCATTGAACAGTAAGTTACTGTGCAACCGTAAATTCGCGCTCCTGCATTACTTTCCCGTCGGAATTCAGTATCTGTACCTTCCAGTCTCCCACCTTCGGAATCACCGATGTGTAGGTCCGCCAGGACGGTGACCGGCCGATATTCGCGGCAAATTTAAAATACTCCTTCCCGTTGTAGAGCCAACGAAAAGTGACCTGTTTCGGCTTACCGTTATTAAATACCCGGATATGACAGAAAGCCTGTTCGTTTGATGTGGTGAACGATCCCACAGAATCCACCGGTTCGCGATCGACCACATCGGTGGTAAACACCATCTTTTTTAGGACCAGTGTATCCGGGCCGCTCATGTCCTGGGCTGCGAGCGAATCGGGAGCGACCTGCAGAGCAAGGCCCAGAAAAATTCCAGAGATGACTATTGCAACAGTGCGTATATTTTTCATTAAGTGTTCTCCATCCGGTTAAGTGTTGCTGATTATTTCGGGCCGGCAGCCGCCACCAATTGCTCCACTGCCGGGATGATCATAATTTCCATTTCCGCGATGGGACGTTTTGCCTGTTCGATCACTGCAAGTTGTGCATCCACCCATTGCTGCGAACGAATTGTCTTTCTCTCCAAAGATTCCAGCGCTTCCAGGCCGATGGTGGCCACCGATTGAATTTCCTTTGAGAGTGGGACAATTTCATGCAAAACAGGCGAAGTTTCCACCGTTTCCATCAGATTGCCGTGATTCATCTTCCATTGCATAAGCCAGAGCTTGATCTCCAACGCTGATTCTCGGGTCAGATTCTCCAGGTACTCATCCACCAACCAGCGAAATTCCCGCGCTACTTTGGCGTCTGGCCTGGCGGCGTCAACTGTCCGGGTATATGGTGCATACGATGTGTACTCCTTACCCTGCTGGTGACGCGTGTATATTTTAATCGGCTCACAGATTGCCACCAGATTTTTCAGCGCGGTGATGTCCTTGCCCCGAGTCAACCGGCGCAGCATCATATCCTGATTGCGAATGTGCTGCAAGCCCAGCTCTTCCAACCGCCAACTCGTAGTTTCCAGTCTCCGGTACATATCGAGGTTGTCTGTAATTTCCCGGGGAGACCAAAGCCGTTCAGCGATTGCAGCCGTCCGTGGCCAAATCCGGGAATCCACGTTATCCGTGGTAACGAGCTCCGCCCACATGGTGGCCTCTCCACCCAGGATGTTTTCCCGTTCTTCCGGAGTTAAATCCGAGTCGGCCGGGATGGGATCATTTTGGTAATGGAAGGAGGTCGGCTGAATCAAATCGATGTAATATCCATTGGACAGCACAGTCTGGTATCCCTTTTTCGCCGCCTCAATCAGCGCTTCTTTACCACGCCAGGAATGAATGACGATATCTTTGGGAATGCCCGGCTGAAATATCTCGTCCCAGCCCATCATTTTTTTACTATTTCTGGCGAGGATCTTCAGGATGCGCTTATTGAAGTACGCCTGCAGTTCGTGGTTATCCTTGATATTGTTTTCCTGCATGAACTGCTGAATATCCTCGTTAGCATTCCAATGCTTGCCGTTGTTTTCGTCGCCGCCGATGTGAATATACTCATCCGGGAACAGGTCGGCCATTTCGGTCAAAAATTTATCCAGAAATTCGTAGGTGTATTCCCGCGCCGGGTTCATCACCGGGTCCATAATACCCCAGTGACGTTCGATGCTGTACGGTCCCGGCGCGCTTGCCAGCTCCGGATATCCGACCAGCCAGCTGGTGGCATGGCCCGGCATATCGAACTCCGGTACGACTCTGATACCCCGATCGTTCGCATAATCGATGACATCGCGAATCTGTTCCTGCGTGTAGTATTTACCATCCGAACCCTTCTCATGGAGTTTTGGGAAGGTCTTGCTCTCCACCCGAAAGCCCTGGTCTTCCGTCAGATGCCAGTGCAGCACATTCATTTTCACCGCCGCCATGCCGTCCAGATTCCGCTTTACCATTCCCACCGGCATCCAGTGGCGACAGGCATCGATTAACAGGCCGCGCCAGGCAAAACGGGGATTATCCTCAATAGTCACTGCCGGCAGATAATATCCCCTGCTGTCGGCTTCCACCAGTTGCAGAAAAGTTTCCAATCCGCGCAACGCCCCGATGTCAGTATTGGCTTTGAGTACCAGCGAATCAGGCGTCACAAGCAGCTGGTAGGATTCATCCATGTGCAGTTTCACTTCTCCCGGCTGCTGCACATCAACCGTAAAATCCACTGCCACGGAATCCGATTCAGGCGTGATTTTATCCTGGGAGAAGAACAGCCCGGTTCTGCCTGACAGACGCCGAAGTACCCGGGTAGCATACGGATAAATCCGGTCTGCGGGATCGCCGGCAATCCCCATGGTGAAATCATCAGTGATCCTGAACTGCCCGTCCATCCACTCAACGGATTGGGGTACAGGCATCAGATTTTTGGTTGCCGGGGCGGCCTTAGCATTTGGAAACCCGAAAAACAAACAAGCAACAGAAAAAATAATAAACAGGTAAAGGCGCTTCATACACTCAACTCCACGTTAAAAAATTATTTAATGGAAACGGAATACGCCACGGTATCCGGTGGAAAAATTGCGCAAAATTTTCAGCCGTGAGGCCAGTATATTCATCGTATGAGATAACTATTCCGTTCCGGTATAACTAAACGGTAAATATTAATCGATTTTTCCTCCACGGGCAATGAAAAGTACTGCTTTTCTCTGATCAGGAATCCAGCGGCTGTGGCGTCAGATTTTGCTCTTCCAGCCACCGGGGATTGAAGATCCGGGACTGGTAACGACTCCCGTGATCGCAGATAAACGTGACGATGGTTTTTCCGCTGTTCCGGTTGTCTATACCCAGCCGGTAAGCCGTGTACAAATTCACGGCAGAGGAGGTCCCGATGAGCAATCCATCATACCTCGCAATATGGTAAAGCCTATCGATCATGTTTTGGTCTGTGACCCGCATCCCGCTATCGATCCGCGCCTTTTCAAAGTTCGAAGTGAGCCGGGTTATCCCGATGCCTTCTGTTACGGAGGAGCCCTCACCGTGCATCTCACCAGTGCGAAAATAGGATAATAAGCCGGAACCCTGTGGATCGGCTAACACAACGCTTACATTTTCATCCTGTTCTTTCAGGTAATTGCTCACACCCGCAATCGTCCCGCCGGTGCCCGCCGCCAACGTCAGGATATCAATTTCATGCTCCGTCTGCTCCCAGATTTCAGTACCAGTAGTCTCGTAATGCACGCGGTAATTGGCCAGATTGTTGAACTGATCCGCCCAAAATCCGCCCTCGATCTCCCCGGCGATAATGCGCCCCTGGTGATAGTAATGCCGTTCATCATCAAACGAGTACGAACCGATTTTCCTGATTTCCGCGCCCAGCGCTTCCAGCGTCTGAAACTTCTCATCGGATTGAGTCTCCGGCACCGAGATAATAACATTATAGCCGCGTTCGGCCGCCAGCGTCGCCAGTCCGGTACCGGTATTGCCTGCGGTCCCTTCCACTATTGTACCGCCGGGCTGCAGGTCACCGGACTCTTCGCCTTCTTTGATAATCCCTTTTGCTGCTCTGTCCTTGATACTTCCGCCGGGATTCAGAAATTCCGCCTTCCCATAGATGCTACAGCCGGTGATCTCTGAGAGAGATTTGATCCGAATGAGCGGCGTATTCCCGACGGCGTCCCAGACTGATTCGACCTTGTCTATCATAACCCTAAACCTTGAAACTGGATACTTGAAACTTGACATTGAGATTATAGATCATTGACAACAGACAATGGGAGCGACACGGTTCGGAACCTGTTATCGTCTATGGCCCCCTGTCGATGGTCTTTTAAAACACAGTAACACTGAACCACTAAAATACGTCGCTGCTTGAACACTTGATCAATCGAGTGTTCAAGTGTTCGGGTAACGGCGAGTTAGGGATAATCGGGTCCAGTACTTAGGGGGCTGGTTGGTAGTACCTGCTTTAGCAGGTATTGCTGAACTTTTTACAATTATAAAAAAAAGATGCCGTCTTTCGGCAAAGATAGCCTCTTTGAAAGAACGTCCTCGAATGTAGCGCTGCCAGCGCTCGGGCTATCTTAATACGCCCTGGAGTAATACACCCAGTGCTTCGCCGGTTTACCGGACACCGGATCTTCGGCGCCGTCCTCGACTTCGGGGCCATCGAACGGAATGCACCGGATGGTGGCCCTGGTATCGTCTTTGACCTTTTCTTCGGTTTCCCCAGTGCCGTCCCACGGCGCCAGTACAAAGCCGCTGTCGTTATCAATAAATTCCCGCAGTTCATCGTAATCCGTAGTTGTAAGCGTATTATCTTCACGGAATTTCAAGGCGCGATCAAACATGGTCTGCTGGATGTCCTCCAGGATATCCGGTACGGTTGAAGTGACTTCATCCATGCTGAGGGTCGCTTTTTCTCGGGTCAGGCGCCGTACCAACACGGCCTGATCGTTCTCCACATCTCTGGGACCGATTTCAATGCGAAGTGGAACACCCTTCATTTCCCAGTCATTGAATTTGAATCCCGGCGTGACGGTCTCCCGATCGTCGACATGGACACGCACATCTTTCTCCCGGAGAGGCGAGGCTATATTATCCACCGCCTCCATGACCTCGGCTTTCTGATCATCATTGCGCCAGATAGGCACGATAACGGCCTGATGCGGCGCCAGTTTCGGCGGCAGCACGAGTCCCTGATCGTCGCCGTGCGCCATAATCAGTGCGCCGACAAGTCTGGTACTCACTCCCCAGCTGGTTGCATAAACGTATTCCAGTTCGTTGTTTTCGTTCTGGAACTGGACATCGAACGCTTTGGCAAAATTCTGTCCGAGATTGTGCGACGTACCTGACTGAAGTGCCTTTTTATCGCCCATCATCGCTTCGATAGTATAGGTATGTACCGCGCCGGCGAATTTTTCGCTCTCGCTCTTGATGCCGGTCAACACCGGAATCGCCATGTACTCTTCGGCCATGGTGCGATAGACTTCCAGCATGCGGCGGGCCTCTTCTTCGGCTTCATCAAAAGTGGCGTGCGCTGTATGTCCTTCCTGCCAGAGAAATTCAGTGGTTCGAAGAAACAGACGCGTCCGCATCTCCCAGCGTACGACATTCGCCCACTGATTAATCAGCAGCGGCAGATCGCGATACGAGCCGATCCACTTCTGATACATGGACCAGATGATCGTCTCGGAAGTCGGCCGGACAACCAGCGGTTCATCCAGTTCTTTTCCGCCGCCATGTGTAACAACCGCCGTCTCGGGCGCAAAACCTTCAACGTGCTCGGCCTCTTTTTCAAGATAACTTTGGGGGATAAACATCGGAAAATACGCGTTCTGGTGACCGGTATCCTTGAACATCCGATCTAACGTCTGCTGCAGACTTTCCCAGATGGAATATCCGTACGGCCGGATGACCATACAGCCCTTCACAGGGGAATAGTCGGCCAGCTCCGCTTTCTGCACAACATCCGTGTACCAACGTGAGTAATTTTCGCTCTGTTTTGTTACACCTTTTGACATACCACTACATCCTTGCGTTATAATTCATCTGATCATCTTAAAATTTACGAATGAGTAGTTTAGAGAACCGGTGGAAGAATGTCAAAGCCGGATGTTCGGCAAACCTGTTCTTTATTGCATATAACCGATGGTATCGAACGGATTGACCAATGTGGTTGCAATATTGTTCAGGTGACTGCCCAGGCGTTTCAGATAGCGCGCATACAGGGCGATAGCGGCCGCACGGGATGGCGAATCGAAATCGGTGATTTCTCCGGAGATAATCCCGTTCACGATGGCATCGGACTTTTTGGAAATCTCGTATTTATAGCGCGCCTTCAACTCTTTGGCAAGTTCGATATCCTGATTCTGAATCGCCACGATAGTTTTCTCATAGCGATCGTGGACCTCTTTCTCCATAGTGTATAAATCCTCGGAGATCTCCTCGGTAATAATTGTGTTCGGATGATTGATCGCTAGATCCACGATATTCTTGGCATAATCTCCGAGGCGTTCAATGTCTACCACCATGTTTATCAGGATCAAACCGTTGGGGAGATCCGACTGGTCTTCGGTCACCGAATAATGCGTTAAGACCTTACGCCGGACCTCCCGCTGGAAGGTATTGATTTCGGAATCCCGCTGCTTCAGGGCCCGCAACTTTTCGATGTTCCGATCCTCGCGGAGGTGCTTCACCGCCTCAACAAACATATCTTTGGACAGCACCAGCATATCATTGGAATCGGCCCAGGCCTGCGCCAGCAGATCCTCAGTACTCAACAGTTTTAGTATATCTTTAAAAAATGACATGACTTTACCTCAGTATTACAATTAAGGTTAATGGTAATATGAAGAACGCCACCACCACATAGACAAACGGAAAAATCCGGTTTTTAACCGTGACGGCGGCGAACCACTTAGCTACTTTAATCGGCACACGCCGGATGGCCGGGATCGGCCAGATAATTCCGATGCCGAAAATATTAAATAATAGGTGAGCAAATGCCACCGCCAACGGAGCATGCGTCCCGGTTGCCAAACTGGCAAGCAACGCAGTAAACGTTGTCCCGATGTTCGACCCTAAAGTATACGGAAAAATTTGGCGCAGAGTCAATATGCCAGCGCCGGCGAGTGGGATAACCAACGATGTGGTAATGGAACTGCTCTGTACTAAAATTGTGATAGCCACACCGAACAGTAGTGCGCGAATGTCTGTCTTAAATATATGTGTATCAAAAAAGTTCTCCAGGCGCGTTATCACCAGGCTCCGGATGAGCCGGGTCAGCGATCGCAGCGAAAAGAACAATAATAGCACTGCCAGAATTGCCAGGACAACATTCGGATTGATGATGTTCTGCGCAGCGGTCACATTTTCCATCAGGTGCACGACCGGTTTGGTCGCCGCCTTGATCGGGCTTTTAAAAGTTATGGAATCCGCTCCCACAAACAGATTGGTCAATATGTTCGCACTCTTGCTGATCACACCGGTATACACCTCCAGTGGGAACAACAGCAACACAGCGATAAAATTAAAAAAATCGTGCACAATCGATGCTGCGAAGGCCCGCTGAAACTCCTGTTTATGCGTAATGTGTCCCAGCGATACAATGGTATTGGTAATGCTGGTGCCGATGTTGGCGCCCATAATAATCGGTACAGCCGCTGCCACGGCTATTTTCGGGTCGGCTCCAAACGTGCCTGCCGCAACCATGCCCACTACGAGCGAGGTAGTGGTCGAAGAACTCTGAATCAAACTCGTGGCTAGAATACCAATGACCAGGCCGATCACCGGTCCCGCAGTGGAATGAAGTAATGCGGTAGCCATCTCTTTTCCCATGCCCTTGAACGCGGTGCCGATCATACCAATGGACACGAGAAATATGTAGAGCACCGCTACAACCGCCGCGGCTTTGAGCCAGTTAAGCCATTGTTTTTGTGCGGATTTTGACGTAAGTCCGTCCATATCTACAAATCCAATCTGTTCACCAAAGTCGGATGAAAAAGTGTAACGTATAAATGCCAATGCTTAAAATTGTTTAAGAAAAAACTACGGTATGGGAGCTGCATTATCGTAAGCTAAATCCGTTCTGAATTTTTACTATTGTACCATGATAGCCGAATGTCAATCATACAACGAGGACACAGAATTCACAAACAGTTTGTAAAAAAATTGTGCAGGAATAGTGAACAGTTAATGAACGCACCAGCGGAAGAGCGACGAAAAAATTTAATTTGGATAACGGTTTTGCGAAAGAGCATCCAATCATTATATTCATTCGCTGAATGCCAACGAAAGGAGTCTGTTGTTCATGGCGAAAAACTTATTAATTGTTGAATCGCCGTCCAAAGCGAAAACGCTGAAGAAATATTTAGGCAAAGATTACGATGTCAAATCCTCGGTGGGGCACATCCGTGACCTGCCGCCGAAGAATCTCGGCATCGATATAGAAAATAACTTTGAGCCGACCTATCAAACCATCCGCGGCAAGGGCAAGATTATCAAAAAACTGAAGAGCGCCGCCCAAAAATCCCAGCGGATTTACCTTGGTACGGATCCCGACCGCGAGGGCGAAGCCATTGCCTGGCATATCGCGCAAATTCTGAACGGAAAAAACGCAAAAGAGATCAACCGGGTGCTGTTCCATGAAATTACGAAGTCCGGCGTAAAAAACGGCCTGGCCAACCCGCATTCCATCGATGACAATCTCGTCAACGCCCAGCAGGCGCGGCGGATTCTGGATCGCATCGTCGGCTACCAGGTGAGTCCCTTTCTCTGGAAAACATTATACCGGGGATTGAGCGCCGGACGCGTGCAGTCCGTGGCGCTGCGCATCATTGTGGAGCGCGAACGGGAAATCGAGGCATTCGTCCCGGACGAATACTGGTCACTCCATGCTCATCTCGAAGGGAAAAATTCCGGCGCGTTTGTGGCAGATCTGCACAAGGTCGACGGTGACAATCCAGAGATCGGGAGCGAAGAATCGGTCAATGAAATCATCTCTACGCTGAATGAACGGGATTTTGTTGTCGACTCCATCAAAAAGAAAACAGTCTCCCGCAAGCCGTATCCGCCGTACACCACGAGTACACTCCAGCAGGATGCCGCATACAAGCTCGGCTTTTCGCCGAAGAAGACCATGTCTTTGGCGCAGCGTCTGTACGAAGGCGTGGATGTCGGCGGCGAGACCGTGGGGCTTATCACCTATATGCGTACGGACTCCACGCGGCTTGCCAATGAGGCGCTGGCCGGCTCCAGAGATGCGGTGAAGCGGTGGGCCGGGGACAAATATCTTCCAAAAAGTCCGCGCAAATATGCCAGCAAAAAAAGCCAGGTACAGGACGCACACGAAGCGATTCGCCCGACCCAGTGGAACCTGCCGCCGGCGAAGGTAAAGGGGCAACTTCCCAGAGATCATTTTAAGCTGTACACACTCATCTGGTACCGCCTGCTCGGCTCGCAGATGTCCACGGCGAAATACGCCCGCACGACTATTGACATCTCTGCCGGGGACGAATATAAGTTCCGCTGCTCCGGATCAATTTTGAAGTTCGACGGTTACCTGAAGGCGTACAAACAGATGCCCAACGGATACGGGGAAGACAAGGACAGCGAAGTCCCGGAGAATATCGAAGAGGACGAAGTCCTCTCGCTGAAAGAGTTGCAGCCGGAGCAACACTTCACCAAACCACCGGCGCACTACAACGAGAGCAGCCTCATCAAAGAACTGGACAATCAGGGCATAGGCCGGCCGAGCACCTACTCGCAGATTATTACTACATTATATGATCGCGAATACGTGAAGCGCGACGGCAAGCATCTGCTGCCCACGGAATTGGGTTTCACTGTCAACGATGTGCTTGTGAAACATTTTCCGAAGATCTTCAATACCAGGTTCACTGCCCAGATGGAAGACGAACTCGACAAAATTGAAGAAGGCAAAGATCAGTGGGTGGACGTGGTGCAGGATTTTTACAAACCGTTCAAAAAGTCACTGGATGCGGTTCAGAGTAAGAGCAAGGACATTAAGAAATCGCTGCAGGAAGATACCGGAGAAAAATGTGAGAAATGCGGCCGGGAGATGGTCATCAAATGGGGTCGGAACGGAAAATTTCTGGCCTGCAGCGGATTCCCGGAATGCAAAAACACCAAGCCGCTAGAAGAAATCGACGGACCGGAAGAAACCGACGAGAAGTGTGAGAAATGCGGTTCAACTATGGTCATCAAGTCCGGGCGATACGGACGATTTATGGCCTGCAGCAATTACCCGGACTGCAAAAATACCAAGCCGATTCCGCTAGGCATGAAGTGCCCGGAAGACGGCGGGGAAATTGTGGAGCGGCAGTCCCGCAAAGGGAAAATATTCTACGGTTGTTCCAACTATCCGGACTGTAAATTTGCCGTATGGGACAAGCCGGTGGATCACGGTTGCCCGAACTGCGAAGCCGAATTTTTAGTACAGAAAAACACCAAGTCGAAGGGCGAATTTCTGAAGTGCGTAAACTGTAAAGCCGAAATGTCGATGGATATACTGGAAGAGAGAGCCTCCGAAGGATCAGAGTAAATGTCGAAACACCTAGAGAATCTGGAACCGCTCGTTGCGCTGAGCAAGCGCCGCGGATTTATTTATCAGAGCAGCGAAATCTATGGCGGACTGAACAGCACATGGGATTACGGGCCGCTGGGCGTTGAACTCAAGCGCAACGTGAAAGATGAGTGGTGGCACGATATCGTCACCACCCGCGAGGATGTCGTCGGCCTGGACGCCAGCATCCTGATGCACTCGAAAGTCTGGGAAGCGTCCGGGCACGTGGCCGGCTTCAACGACCCGCTCATCGATAACAAGACCAGCAAGGCCCGATTTCGCGCCGACCATCTGATTGAGCAGCATATCAAAAACCTCCGTGACAAGGGCAAAGATGATGAGGCGGATCGGGTGACTGCGGAGCTAGAAAAAGCCATTAATGACACGGAAGCGCTCTACGATATTATCATGAAGGAAGAGATCCGCGATCCCGTTGGTGGCACGACGGACTGGACGAAAGTTCGCCAGTTCAATCTGATGTTCAAAACCCATTTGGGTCCCACAGAAGATTCGGCTAGCCAGGTCTATCTGCGGCCGGAGACGGCTCAGGGCATCTTTGTAAATTTCGATAATATCACATCGACAACCCGTGTAAAACTGCCGTTCGGCATTGCACAGATTGGGAAGGCGTTTCGAAACGAGGTGACCACCGGTAACTTTATCTTCCGCTCCCGGGAATTCGAGCAGATGGAAATAGAATTTTTCGTGTATCCGGATGAAACAAAGCCGCATTTTGATGAGTGGGTGCAATCCAGGTTCGACTGGTACGTGAGCCTCGGTATCAGGGAAGAAAAATTGCGGCTGCGTCCGCACGGCAAAGATGAACTGGCGCACTACGCCTCAGTCTGCCAGGACGTGGAATACGAGTTTCCCTTTGGCTGGTCCGAACTGGAAGGCATCGCCGACCGTGGCACCTATGATCTGGACCGGCACCAGGAATTCAGCGGCAAAAAACTGACCTACTTCGACCAGCCCAACAACGAGCACATCACTCCGGCCGTGGTGGAAGCATCCGCCGGTGTGGACCGGACAGTTCTTACCATCCTGGCAGATGCTTACTGGGAAGACGAGGAGAACGACCGGACCGTCCTGCAGCTCTCGCCGAAAATCGCGCCGACGAAGGTTGCGATCTTCCCGCTGTTCAAGAAACAAGGTATGCCGGAGATGGCGCGCAACATTTACGACGATCTGCATACGCATTTTGCCACATTTTACGATGGCGGCGGTTCTATCGGCAAGCGCTATCGCCGCCAGGATGAAGCCGGGACGCCATATTGCATCACCGTGGACCACGATTCCGTGGAAGACGGAACGGTCACTATCCGCGACCGCGACACCTTGGACCAGATACGCGTCTCCGCGGATCAGTTGGTGGATGTGCTGGATGAGAAACTGCAGCAGACCGAGGTGGAACTGGAGTAGGGCTGGGGAGGAAGGTACTCTTCCTCTTTGAAAGATTCCAAGGCAGAACTAAAGATGCCATTTTTCCGAAAGATGGCATCTTTGATTACTTACTTTCCAAAGATCAGTCATTTCGAGTGAAACGAAGTGAAGTCGAGAATTCTCTTTTTTTCTCTGCCTGAAGGATAAGAATAACGAGATTTCTCCACTCACCTGTTAAAACAGGTTCGGTCGAAATGACTGACCTAATTAAGGCCTAAATTAAGCGATTTTGAGCGGAGCGGGGACGATCAGAATTACGTCCATTTTTGGTAGATAATTTTAACCTGAAAAATTATGAAAACTCAGGCATCCGCCGGTGCTTCTTCTATTCCTTCCTCAATCAGCCGGTCCAATTCGCCGCTCTGTTCCAATGCTCGCAATTCGTTGAACCCGCCGATGGGTTCGCCGTGGATAAGTATTTGGGGTACAGTACGCTGGCCGGTCAGGTTCACGAGAAATTCCCGGAAATCGGATCGCTTAGTTAAATCGACGGCTTCGTAGTCGATGCCTTTTTCATCGAGTAATCGTTTTGCGCCATGACAATAGGAGCAAAACACGGTGGTATAGACGGTAACCGGCTTTTTTGATTGTGTTTCAGTCATCAATAGTACCCTGTTTATTCAATTCTCTATCCGATGGAATTTACCAACCTCAATAGATCAACTATGTGTGATATATTACAATCAGGATGTTTTCTTAGATCGTTTTTTCGGCTCTTTTTCCGTGTTTAACTGGCCGCAGGCCGCATTAATATCGTGTCCCTCACTCCAGCGGACAGTCACCGGAAATGATGCCGGATGTAACTCGCTCAGGAATGCTTCTACTTTCCAGTCCGGCGGCCGCTGGTATGGGCCATCGATCTCATTAAACGGAATCACGTTTAGTTTGCAATTGATATCTTTGAACATGTTTTTTAATCGTCGCGCATCCTCTGTCGAATCCGAATAGCCTTCGATGAGCACATATTCAAACGTAATGCGATCTTTGGTAAGTTTGGTGTACCGCTTCGCAGCTTTCAACAAATCACCGATGGGCCAACGCTCGTTAATCGGGATAAGTTCAGAACGGATTTTGTCCCTGGTCGCGTTCAACGAGATAGCCAGCTGATACGGTTGCTTCTCATTGGTGTATTGTTGTATTCTCGGTAAAATCCCGCTGGTCGAAATGGTAATCCGCTGGCGACCGATGTTGGGACCCATATCATCGTTAAAAAGTGCTGCGGCACGGATAACCTCATCGTAATTGTTAAACGGCTCGCCCATGCCCATGAAGACAATATTGGTGATGGTTCGATCAGAGTAATCCTGGAGAATCCGATACTGCTCGAAGATCTCACCGGCGTCGAGATGGCGGTGGAAACCCATCTTACCGGTGGCACAGAAATCGCAATCCACCGCGCAACCAACCTGGCTCGAGACGCAAATTGTCACCCGATCTTTCGTAGGAATAAGTACGGATTCGATTCGCTTGCCGTCTTTCAATTCGATGAGAAATTTGACAGTATCGTCCTGCTTGTCGCCGGTCTGGGTAATCACCTTGCCGCGCTCCAGCGAATGCTTCTTCGACATCTTTTCGCGTAATCCTTTGGAAAGCGTCGTGATCTCATCAAAGGCGGTGGCTCTTTTCTCGTATAGCCAGCGAAACAGCTGCTCGCCGCGAAATGCCGGTTCGCCGTAATCTTGCATCAGCTCGCGGAGTTCTTCCAGGTTGCGTCCCTTGATTGGCCGGTTTTTATCCAGTTTTCTCATAGCAAGGAATAGTAAGGAACAGACCTGCTGTTTCCAAATGATTTTCGACATGCAATCCCCCCTGAATTCCTCCTTTGCAAGCCCCGGACGGCATCGGCCGATCGAAATTGGCAACAAATATTGAGAAGCATCTCGGCGTTTCTGCCACATCCCGTAACTGGCGGACAGTGCAGAAAATCGCGTCCATGGTGGAAGATGTTTGAAAATCAATATCCCATGACGAAATAGGAAACCCCAATGCCGAATCCATCGGTACTGTATCCTGCCCACTCGAACGGAAAGTAATAGGATTGCGTCTGATCCTTGAATCCCGAAAAATTCTTCGGCTCGTACATTGGACCATCATAATGAATATATGGATTTGTGTGATTAATGCTTTGCATGTACACACCCATCATCAGTCCATCGTGCTCATGTTGCTGGGCCTGAACAGTGCCAGTAAATAATATGATTACCAAAAGAAGAACAGTGTGTTTTATCGACATTGGTTTTTTCCGGTGACTGATGTTTAAAATTTAATGCGGAACGCAAACGAGAACCGCGATGATTTGGGAATATTTTCGAAGTCGACACTGCCTTCGGTCTTGTCAAACGAGAAGAGTTTGGTTGCCGAGTACTGGAGAATGTAGGAGAGCCGGTTTCCGGCGCTGATGTCCAGTCCGAGACCGTAAGTCAACCCGTTGCCCTCGAAGTTATATTCCACGGTTTTTACGACAGAGTTCACCTCGTTGTCAATGAGTTTCAGATTTTCCAGCAGATAGTTGGCATACGCCGCTTTGACGAACGGTCGAAAACTGCCATCGATGGGATAGTAGCGCACGCCGAGATCGTGCCGGATTTCGAAATACGAATCCTCCAGTTCCTCGCCGCAATATTCCCAGGAATAGTCGTAGGTAATATCCAGATTATCCATGAGACCGTAGCTCAGGAGCAATCCCATCCCGATACTGGATGATTTGGCTTTGTTCGCATCCCGTCCAACGCCGAGCAACTCCATCCCGTTGGGATTTCCTTCCAGAGAGAAATTACCTTTCTCTATCGAAAGCCCCGCCGAAAAGGTGCCTTGCTGGGCATGCAACATACCGGCAGTATTGAAGGACAGCACCAAAACCAGTAACAATTTGATATATCTTCGCATGTTATGTCTCCCTGAATAAAAAATGTTTTCTCTTGGATTTTTCCGGTTTCTGTTGCTTGAAATAATATGAGACAGAAGGTCACATTACTCAATACGGCAGATGCCGTATTTTTTTTAAAGCTGACCGCAGAGACGCAGAGAAAAACAATCTCTCGCTAAGGTGCAAAGATAATTCAGGGTTAAAACTGGTGTACGGTATATGGGAATAAGGTTTGAGTCTTTCTTTGCGTCTCTGCGCCTTTGCGAGAATAGTTTTATCAGCGGTTTTCTACCAAATTAGCGTCATCAGTTTGCATGCTTCAAGTTTAGAGTATCAAACAAACCAGATTAAGAGTAGGATTAAGATTATGAAACGACAACTTGAACACTCGAATACTTGAACACCTGAACACTACTTTTAAATCAATCCAAGTTTCGTCGCCTTGTTCACGGCGCGCATTTTATTGTTGACCTGGAGCTTGCGGTAGATGTTTTCGATATGCTTACGCACGGTGGCAGGTGAGATGTATAGATTGTCAGCGATTTTCTGGTAGTCGAGACCTTTGCTGAGTTGCTCCAACACTTCGATCTCGCGCTTGGTCAGTTGGAAATCCTCGTCTGATTCAGTGTTTTCTGCACGCTGCGGCTCACGTAGCAACCGGAGTGCTTTGGCAGCGATACCCGGCGACATCGGGGCGCCGCCTTCGGAAATCATCCGGATGGATTCCATGATTTTTTCCGGCGGTTCATCTTTGAGCAGGTATCCCATTGCACCGGATTGAATGGCGTTGAAAATCCGCTGCTCGTCGTCGAAAACGGTGAGCATGATAATTTTGATATGGGGATACTGTTTGGCTACTTTGGCAGTGGCTTCTATACCGTTCATTTTTGGCATCTCGATATCCATAAGAATGACATCGATGGCATGATTCTCTTCCAGTTGTTCCAGCAGATCGGCTCCGTTTTCCGCGTGGAACCGGAAGTCGATTTCGTCGGAAAAGAAGCCCAGTTTATCCTGAATCGACTGTGCCAGGTGATATTTATCTTCCGCCAGTGCGACGCGTATTTTCATTTGTCTGCCTTTATCTGAAAAAAAATTTTTTTTGATTTAAAATAACCCTGTCTTTTGATCGGCTCAATACGGCATATGCCTTATTTTCTGGAAAAAATGCAGGAAATGGTTGTACCATCCTCATCACTTTTGAGATTGAACTCGCCGCCGGCTTCCTCGCACCGCTGACGCATATTCGCCAAACCGTTGCCCCTGCTTTTTTCCTCGAGATTAAACCCGGAGCCGTCGTCAGAAATAGTGAGTCTAAATTCTTCCACATCGCTGTGTATGCTGATAGTCACCTGGGATGCTTCAGCATGTTTTACCGCGTTTTGCGGCGCTTCCTGGGTGATGCGCAGTAAGTTGAGCATCTGCGTGGAGCTCATCTCCACCGGCTTCTGCAAATCATCGTGGATCTGCAGTGCGATACCGTTTTTATGATCGCCGAAGTGCCGCTTAAGCTCGTTGAGTTTCATCAGCAGCGCTTCCAGTCCGGCATTTTCGTGCTTCACCGCCCAGACGGTGTTTCGCAGTTCATCCAGAGTAGACCGACCGAAATCTCCGAGATCGTCCAGCCGGTTTTTCAAGTGATCCTCTTCCATTCGATAGCCGAGATTGTCCAGTGAGCTGATTAAGAAGGTGAGTTGTGAGCCGATGTTATCGTGCAATTCCCGGGAGATACGCAGCTTTTGGCCGGCGATTTCCTGCTCGTATTCCGCCTGCTTTAATTGATTGCGCAGCTCGAGTTCTTTTTGTTGCTGACGATGCCGCATCTGCTGGTATTTGTAGCCCCCAAAACCGATGAGAATCAGGATGACAACGCCGCCGCCCAATAGTGCTAACTGACGCTCGCGTTTTGCAATTTTAAGTTGGTTCTCCGCCAGTAAACGATCTTTTTTCTCCGTCTCGTACTCAATTTCGAGTTCGGCGATGCGTTTGTTTGTCTCAATGTTGACCAGACTGTCCCGATACGCCACGTAGTTTTTCTGATACCTAAATTGAGCGATTGTTGTGGATGAGATGTGCCAAGATGTTGAGATGAAAAGGGTTTTGGGAAACCGAAGGCATACCCGGAGGGTCTGTCGAGGATTTCACGGAGCCTTC
>JAANXI010000044.1 GCA_018263365.1 Fidelibacterota bacterium
GTCAGCTGACAGATTAGAGGGGAGTGCGCCGTTTACCGTTTCATTTTTCTCCTCCGGTTCTGAGGATCCGGATGGTGAAATCAACCAGTATCACTGGGATTTTGACGACGGGGAAACCTCTGCAGAGCCGAACCCTGTTCATACTTTTTCGGATACCGGCTTTTATTATGTGCGGCTAAAAGTTATCGATGACGATGGATTCGCCCATCGGACCGTTTTGCGTATCCACGTTGAACGGGGCACTCATATTGTTGGCGGCGAGGTGGCAGGGCGGTGGACGGCTCCGGAGTCACCGTTTTTTATCGATGGCGATGTGACAATTCCCGCCGGCGATACCTTAATTATTGACCCGGGCGTGCAGGTCGTGTTTACAGGTCAATATGCCTTTTCAGTGAGCGGCTATTTAAGTGCATTTGGCTGGGGAGACAGCACCATTACATTCGCTCCGGAGGACAGTACCGGCTGGTGGGGCGGGTTACGCTTTCTTGAATCGCCGGATACCAGCGAATTGCGGCAGTGCATCATTGAGCGCGGAAGCGCTATCGGAACGGAACCGTACGACCGGGGCGGCGGAATTTATATCCAGGGAGCCAATCCGAGGATTACCCACAGTATTATCCGGGAAAACCGCGCAAGTATGTACGGTGGAGGAATCTACTGCGAGGATGCCAGTCCATACATTGGAAATTGTACCGTAGAAGCCAACTCTGTTTTCTACGGATCTTCCGGCGCTGGAGGAGGAATCTATACTATTAATTCCACACCCAACATTCTGGGATCACAGATCATCGATAATACTGTTGGTCTTTCCGGCGGGTTTTCAACAGCAGATGGGTCAGGCGGGGGTGTATATCTTGAAAACTCCGATGCGATCCTGCCTTATAATCTGATTGCGGGAAATAGCGTGGAAGTAAGTGGGAATGTCGGGAGCTCTGCACAAGGAGGAGGTATCAGCGCGCTTCAATCCGACCTTGAGGTTATCAATAATACAATCAGTGGAAATATTACAACGATAAATGGGATTGCTGACACCGGGAGCGTGCTGTATCTTAGCGGTTCGTATCCCAAAATTTTTAATAGTATTCTCTGGGGCAATTCGTCAAGCCGGATCAAGATTGCCGATGCGAATGCCGACTCTCTTCTCATCGCCTTTTCTGATATAGAAGGTGGACAGGATTCCATTGACGCCGAGGGTGAATTTACGCTATTCTGGGAGCAGGGAAATATTTCCGAAAATCCACTGTTCATTGATCCTGGTAATGGTAACTACCATTTGGCAGAAGGGTCACCGTGTATTAATAACGGAACCTCCTGGTTTGAATGGGAGGGCGAACTGCTCCTTTTTATCCCATCGATGAATTATGCAGGACCTGCACCGGATATGGGGGCTTTTGAATCTGACGTGATTGATGCAATCGATACTCGGACAACGGCCCCGCAATCGCTCGAACTTTTCCAAAACTATCCGAATCCGTTTAATCCGGAGACCATTATTACGTATGGGTTACCGCGAAAGATGTCTGTTCAACTAACAATTTATGATCTCGCCGGCCATACCGTCCGGGAACTCGTCAGCGAATATCAACAAGCCGGCTGGCATCACATCCGCTGGAACGGGAGAGATAAATATGGCCGGTCAGTGTCAACAGGCGTCTATCTTTACCGGCTCCGGGCCGGTGAATATGAGAAGATCAGGAAAATGATGTATGTGAAGTAGAGATGAGGTTCCTTCTGGTAAAAAAATTATATGGCTATTAAGTTATCTCAGGAACATGGAGGAACGATCAGACATTTTTCCCCAATTTAATACATTGTAAACTCTTGTAATTTTTGAATGTAGAGACGTTTCATGAACTGTCTCTACAGAATAAGAGACCGGGACTCGCTCCGAATTTTCCCCTGGTGTTCTGACATCCTGAGTAAGCTTAATAGTCACAAAAAATTATTCCATTGGAACGATTTGCACCGTCGGTGTATGAAGCGAATTTCTCTGGAATAACCTGATAGCGATACGTGCCGGATATATTTCCCTCTTCAAACAGGCCGCAGAAGAAGGGCTGACACTTGGCTTTGGTTTGCAGTTTAGGCTTGGCCAGTACACTACTCGAATTGACTACAGTTACATGGATTATCAGCGGTTCAGCGGTGTGTCGCGATATGAATTAGGTATTCAGTTTTAGGTGGATTACGATCGAACGAAATTCCATTAAGGCTCAATAATAAAAATTTTAGTTATTTGATAGTGAAACGAAAATGCGGTATCCGATTCCCCGGTATCCGGATATTACCTATATTTGACAAAAATTGGATACGATTGACTATTTTTACCGGATCCTTTACAGATAAATGCAGCCTTCTATAAAAGAAAAAACCCGCTCAAACGGGTTTTCGTCTGTCGGGGCACCCAGATTCGAACTGGGGACCTCCTGCTCCCAAAGCAGGCGCGCTAACCGGACTGCGCTATGCCCCGATCAAGTCGTTAAAAAGCATGAAAAAGTAGACCCGATGGTAGTCATTGTCAAGATAAAACCGGAGTGCAGTGTTTCCGTGTTAATGTGTTAATGTGTTAAAGTGTTACTGTGGTCAGGTGTCATGAGTCCAGAGTCCACGGTCTCCGCTTCCAAACTCCTCCGCCGCGGCGGACACCGGTCTCCTGCTTTCTATGCAATACGCACTACGTAATACTAACCAGTCTCCGTTTTCGAAAGGTTTCCCCTGATAACCAGTCTTATCCGCGGTCATCTGCCAAATCTGCGTTCCCCGACTTGTCGGGGACAGCGTGCTATTCGTCTCAGACGAAACCCCTTGAGAACCACCGATCCCGGTTCTAAATTCATCAGCTATGAAAATTCTTTATCGGTATATTCTGAAGGAACATCTGCCGCCGTTTTTTATTGCTATGGGAGTCCTGACCTTCCTGTTCCTGGCCAATTTTATTGTCAAATCCATCGATAAAATCCTTGGAAAGGGGCTCTCCTTCTGGATAATTCTCGAATACATTTTCCTGAATCTGATGTGGATTCTGGCGCTGTCAATTCCGATGGCGGTGCTCGTGGCCATTCTCATGTCCTACGGCCGGATGAGCGCCGACAATGAAATCAACGCCATGCGGACATCCGGCATCAGTTTTTTCTCTATTATTCAACCGTCGCTGGTATTCGGTGTTCTCGTCTGCGCCGGCCTGATCTATTTCAACAATAATATCCTGCCGGATTTCAATCACAAAGCACGGCTGCTTGGTTCGGACATTCACCGCAAAAAGCCGGACCTCTCTATCGAGCCGGGATACTTTATCACCGATCTGCCGAAATACAGCCTGCTGGTCAAAGATAAAAAGGACGGGATGCTGCTCGATGTACTCATTTACAGCAAGAATACCCAAAACAATGATGTACAGACGACCATCAAGGCCGAGCAGGGCTCGCTATCTGTAGAAGGCAATAATATTGTGATGACGCTCTTCGACGGGGAAATCCATGAGCTGGAAACGGAGGAGTTTTCAGACTACCGTCGTATTGATTTTAAGAAGCATATTTTGACGATACCGGCCACGGGGATGGTGCTGGAGCGGCACGAAGCCGGTCGTCGGGGCGACCGGGAAATGAGTTCGGCAATGATGCTGGAGCGCGTGGAGGAAATCCGGGGAAAATACCAGAAAACGCAGGACGAGATCAAAGATAATCTCCGGGATAAACTCCGGATGGATACCACTCAGACGAGCAAAGAGTTTTTAAACTCCCTCACCAAAATGCAGCCGGATTCCGTGCTCACCATGCTTCCGGATTCTATTACAGAGAAGTCCTCCGAACGTCGGCGGGTACGGCGTGATATTCGGGGGGGCCTCCAGCGGATCAGTACGCAGATGAATCTTGCCGAAAGCTATAAGCGGCAGATCTATAAATATCTCGTAGAGGTGCACAAAAAATACTCGATTCCGGTGGCATGTATAGTATTTGTGCTGATTGGCGCGCCGCTCGGTATTATGGCTCGGCACGGCGGACTGGCAGTGGGGGCGGGGTTCAGCCTGGTGTTTTTTCTTGTGTATTGGGCGGGACTAATCGGCGGGGAAGAGCTGGCCGACCGGCTGATGGTTACGCCATTTTGGGCGATGTGGACCCCAAACATCATCGTTGGAATTATCGGGATTATTTTAACGTACCGTACCGTGCATGAACGAAGTTCGCTGAACTGGTCGTGGCTGGTGAAGTTACGCCGAAACGAGGAGGATACTACCTCAGATGAAGAATAATATCCGACCCTTTGAGAACACCCATCCCTCGCTGGGAAGGAATATATTTATTGCGCCGTCGGCCGAAATTATCGGCGATGTAACCATCGGTGATGAGAGCAGTGTCTGGTTCCAGTCGTTGCTACGCGGCGATATCAACTCCATCCGGATCGGCAGCCGGACAAACCTCCAGGACGGCACGATCGTCCATGTGGACTATGAAATCAATGATGTGCAGATCGGGGACGAAGTGACCATCGGTCACCGGGCGGTAATTCACGGTTGTCGAATCCATGACCGGTGTCTGATTGGCATGAACGCGACAATCCTGAGCGGAGCAGAAATCCATACCGGTGCAATCGTCGCTGCCGGGGCTCTCGTGCGCGAGGGTCAGGAGGTTCCGGAACGGACGCTGGTTGCCGGTGTACCGGCGGAACCGATCCGCGAAATCACTGCTGGTGAGTGGGATACGATTATCAATTCAGCGGCGCATTATGTACATTATGGCCGGAAATATTTGGGTGAGGATTGACCGTAAACCCGGAACGGACACCGGAAAAATATCATTGGAATAACCGATTGAAGATCGCAAAAAGGATGTCCATATATGCCAGAAACAAATCTGTTGCTCACGGGCCAGCCCGGGAGCGGAAAGACGACACTCATAAAAAATGTACTCGAGGACATAGATTACTCAGTTGGTGGTTTCTTTTCCAATGAGATGCGGCGGGGAAACCAGCGCGTCGGCTTTACGCTGGAAACGCTTGACGGCCGCCGCGGCATCCTTGCCCACATGGATCTGGGGACGGAACATCGTATCGGCAAGTACTATGTGGACGTTGCCAGCCTGGAGAAGGTCGGCGTGAAGGCTCTGGAAGATGCCCTAAAAACCAAACAGGTCATCGCCGTCGATGAGATCGGGAAAATGGAACTCCTGTCGGAGCAATTTCGGACGGTATTGCAGCAGTTACTTGAAAGCCCCAAACCACTTATCGGCACGATCATGCAGGGAAAAAACGAGGTAACCGATGCCATCAAAGAGCGGGAAGATGTTGCCGTATTCCACGTAAACGAAGAGACCCGCGCCTACCTGCAGAACGAAATTTTCCTTCGATTACAGCGACTCGTCGAACCGACAAACTGAACAGAGATCCTATGATTCCATACGAAATTATTGAGAAGAAGCAGAACGGCCATCAGCTGTCCAAAGATGAAATTCAAGTCATGGTGCGCGGTTTTACAGACGGGACAATTCCGGATTATCAGATTTCGGCCTGGCTCATGGCGATCTATTTCCAGGGCTTTTCCACGGAAGAGACAGCCGTCCTCGTCGATACGATGCTCCATTCCGGCGAACGGATCGATCTGTCCGAGCTGACCGGGTACAAAGCGGATAAGCACAGCACCGGCGGCGTGGGCGACAAGGTGAGCCTCATCCTCGGCCCGCTCGTTGCGGCAGCCGGCGTGCAAATACCCATGATTTCCGGCCGCGGGCTTGGCCACACTGGCGGCACGCTGGACAAGCTGGAATCCATCCCAAATTTTACCACGGATTATACCATTGATAAATTTAAGCAACAGGTTGCGGACATCGGCCTGTGCATTATGAGCCAGAATAATAATATCGTTCCGGCGGATAAGAAGATGTACGCCCTCCGGGATGTCACTGCTACCGTCAAATCTATTCCGCTGATTTGCGGCTCCATTATGAGCAAAAAGATTGCAGAAGGCATTGACGGGTTGGTGCTGGATGTAAAAACAGGGCGGGGTGCATTTATCTCGGAATATGAACAGACAAAAGAGTTGGCACAAAAATTAGTCGCCATCGGAAGAGAGTTCGACCTGGATGTGAGGGCAATAATCACCGATATGAATCAGCCGCTTGGCTCCGAAATCGGCAACTGGAACGAGGTAGTTGAGTCCATAGATTGTCTCAAGGGCAATGGCCCGGATAATCTCATGGAAGTCACCATGGAGTTGAGCGTGGCGATGGTTGTGATGGCAGGCAAAGCCGGGACGGATGAAGAAGCGAAAGGTATTTTGCGGGAGAAGATTGAGAACGGACAAGCACTGGAAAAATTCTACGAATTTGTGGAAGCGCAGCAAGGCGATGTGGACAGTGTGCAGAATTTGGAGAAATATCCCAAGTCAAAGTACATCGAAGAAATCCGCTCACCAGAAGAGGGGATAGTGCAGGAAATTGACAGCTACAAACTGGGCATGACCAGCGTACAGCTCGGAGCGGGCCGTCTGCAGATGGGCGACGAACTCGATCCGAAAGCCGGGATCTCACTCCGGCAAAAAGTGGGCGATTCCGTTAAGTCCAATGAAGCGTTGGCAACAATCATGACCGAAAAAGAAGATGTACTGGAGCGGGCGAAAAGTTCAGTGCTCGAAGCGTTTAGCCTTGGAGAAGGGCAAGTCACCCCGCCGACCATGATTCACGAGAGTATTTCGTCATATTGAGCCTCCCGTTCGGGCTAAATCCCGGGAGTGTTTGGATGAGAAGCCCCCGCTTAAGCCCTCTCTTCTTCAAGCTTCTCTCACGTCTGGCATCTCACGTTTCACGGTTGTCCTAACTATAACACCTGAACACTCGAACACAATAACACTGTCGTTCTCAAAACGTCCGGCGTCCTTCCGAATCGTTATTCCGGTCGAAATTACCGTGAACTGTACAGGTTTCGGTGGGAGTATACTTCTGATTAAATATCTCTTTTTCGGTCGGACAATATTTCGTGGGTAATTTTTTTGATTCGGAACAGATTTTTATTTCCACAATGCCGTCCGGCCGATTGAAACCCGCTTCCGACAAATCCAGGGTATCATGGGCAGCCTTCATGAACGTGGCCCACATTGGCAGAGCGGCGGTTGCGCCGGAGCGTCTGGGCCCAAGGCTAACGGCAGGATCATCCACGCCCACCCAAACACCAGAGGCAATCTGTGGCGTGTATCCTACGAACCAGGCGTCGGTGAAATTCTGTGTCGTACCGGTTTTACCGCCAGCCGGGCGCCGGAAACCCCACTTCCAACGCGCGCTGGTTCCGGTGCCGCCGGTTTCATCCATCACGCCGCGCATCAGATCGACCATTATGTAGGCGGTCTCCTCGCTCAGCACCTCGCGCTTATACGGAGTGTAACTCTTCAAGTCATTCCCGTACCTGTCAACAATTTTCGTGATACCCACCGGCTCCGTCCAGATACCGTGATTGGCAAAGATGGCGTAGGCGGAAGTAACCTCCAGCGGAATGACTTCGGAGGTACCCAGCGCAATTGCATCTACCGCGCGTAAACGTGTTGTTATTCCCATCCGATGGGCGTATTCCACGACCCGGTCCGGTGGAACCAGTTCTTGCACCATCCGCACGGAAATCAGGTTCAGGGATCGGCGGAGCCCTTCCCTGAGTGTGGTTAATCCACCGGTGGTGCGATCGTAGTTCTGTGGCGTCCAGCGGGTTGTATCATCCAGGAAGAGCACTACCGGCTGATTCAACAATTGTCTAGTCACCGGATAGCCGTTGTCGATGGCAGTGGTGTAAATAAATGGTTTGAACACAGAACCCGGTTGTCGCTTGGCCTGAGTGGCCCGGTTGAATTTGGATTTTCGGAAGTCCCGGCCGCCGATCATTGCCAGAATGCGCCCGTTCGCCGGATCGATGGAAACAAGGGCGCCCTGCACCCGCAATTTGGAACGCAGTGTGGAATCCATAGGCGCCTGCCCCCGAATCATCTGGCGGAGCGTATCAATGGAAAACCGGGTGGTGTCGACAACCTCTGCAAGCTCTTCATCGTCGTTCAGGAGCCGTTGATTTAGAATGTTTTGCTGCTCCCTGATGAATCGTTCGTAGGATGAATCCGCTTTTGCCTGTACCCGGGAGTCCAGCGTGGTATAAATGGAAAGCCCGTCCCGGTATGGATCGATATCCAGGGCCTCGGCTTCCCGCTCGAGCTGACGCCGGACATATTCGGTAAAATACGGGGCGATCCCGGCATGATCTGACTCCGGCGATCTGGTTCGAACTTCCAGTGAAGAATAGTGCTGATAGATCGGGTTACTGATGTAGCCCATTTTGTGCATCGAATGGAGTACCACATTGCGTCGTGATTTTGCTCTGTCGGGATGGTTGATCGGCGAGTAGTAGGCCGGGAGGCGGAGTAAACCAACCAGCGTTGCGGATTCATCCAGCGTCAGATCTTCCGCGCGCTTGTTGTAATATTCCTTGGCCGCCGCTTCGATCCCGTACACACCGTGCCCGAAATAGATGGAGTTCAGGTACATCTCCATGATCTCATCTTTGGTATAGGTGCGCTCAATCTGGATAGACGTGATCGCTTCCTTGATCTTGCGGTTCAGGGTTTTTTTAAAGCCAATGGTTTCGTACAGATTGCGGGCCAGCTGCTGGCTGATAGTGCTGGCGCCTTGCGCCCAGCTCATGGAAATGATATCCACTGCAAGTGCTTTAAACGTTCGCACAACGTTGACGCCCCAGTGATCGTAAAAGCGCTGATCTTCCGTGGACAGCAGCGCATCCACCAGGTAGGGCGGCATCTTTTCCAGTGGGATAAAGACCCGGCGCTGGGTAAACAGCTCTTTGATCACCACGCCGTCAGAAGAGTAGATCCGGGTAATCAGACTGGGGTCAAAATTCTCAAGCTGAGTCAGTGACGGGAGGTCATCGGTCAGGGTATAGAGAAACCCCAACAGTCCGACGCCCATAACCGCGACAATAAGGAGTGCAATCAGGAAGCGTTTTTTAAATAACTTCCAGTTTGAACGCTGTTCTTTGCGGACATGGACTGTGCCGATGCCCGGTGTGTGTTTCATCATAGAGTAACTTATACGCGCCTTTCTTCAAATAGTGCCAGCGAAATTTATTTTGCCCCTTCGCCTATTGCAAGCGCCAAAGGTGAAAGGTAAAGAACCAGGCTACTGGATACAATTCAATTTGACAATCGCGTATTCCGGCGCTATCTTTTAAAGTCGTTGACATGGTGGGAGTAGCTCAGCTTGGTAGAGCGCCAGGTTGTGGCCCTGGTGGTCGCGGGTTCAAGTCCCGTCTCTCACCCTTGAAAGCGTCCCGGGAAGCCGGGGCGCTTTTTTTTGTATTTTGTTTACAAATAATTAGAAAGATGCCATCTTTTCGGAAAAATGGCATCTTCCGCAAACCCCGCTTCAAAATATCGCCTTCCCCAACAACGCAATCCCAATGATAATCAGAAATCCAGTCACCGCCCTGCGCAAGTAAATATCAGGGATTTCCAGAGCAAACCGATGCCCGATGATTGCGGCAATAACAACCGTTCCCATGCCGAACAGGGCGACATTCCACATCTCTGGTGTGAACAGGTTCTGCTCAATGTATAAGACAGTCCGCCCGCCGTTCAGTAGAAAGAAAATCACGTTGGCGGTACCGCGAAACGCCAGCGTCGACCGGATGGTTGCGGCCAGTACGGTGACAATTAACGGGCCGCCGGTGCCGATAGCGCCCTGGATAAGTCCGCCTGAAAAGAGCAACCCGGTATTGGCAATCTTTGGTAGCGATTGAGTTTGACTTTCGCGACGAAAATATTGCAACACATTCAAACCAATAATTGTTATGCCCAGCAGGATATAAATAAGAGTTGGAGAAAGTTGTGGCAGAATGAATGCGCCTATCCCGCCGCCTATCAATACCAATACAACGATTTTTTGCAAATATTGCCACCGGATACCGCGCCGGTTGAGCAGTATCAGCAGAATATTATTGACCGCAAATACTGCCGCCAGCAGGACGATGACGTTTTGTGCGGGGAGCCATAATGCCAGAATCCCCACGCTGATAAAGTTCCCGCCAAATCCCAGGATCGATTGGGTGAACGCTCCGGAGAAGATAACCAGGCAAATGAGAATAATATCGACAGTTGACAGAAGTTCCATTGCTCCAAAGATAGCGGAAAGAAACGATATTTCCAGCCCAATTCCGGCAACCATTGGGTTTGTATGTCATCAAGGGATTGGCTACATTTTATACTATGGCAGAATTACTCTTGACATCATGGGATTTGGAAGCCCTGTCCGACAAGACAGAATTGCCGGTGACGCTCTCGTACGCCGCCGGCGAAATCGTGGTCTCCGGCTCCTTTCGGCATCTCTGGGAACAACAGTTTTTTGCCCGGCTGCGGTTTGTAAAGTTTACCGGGGAGAACCTGTTGCTGAAAATCACAGAATCCAAACCGTCCTTCGGCGCTGTCGATGCCCTGATAAAAAGCTGGGTCATGAATAAGATGACCGCCGGAAAAACGCCGTTCCTCGAAATCAACTATCCCATTCTCACCGTGGATGTGCTTGCCGCGCCCGGCGCAGACGCCGTACTGAATCATGTTCGGATCAACGGAATTGATTTCAGAGAAGAGGGGATCAACGTACGATTTGAGATGGAGCAGCAGGCAGAATCATGAAGCGGGAATACCTTATACTGCCGATTTTGCTGGGATTTGCCGGTGCAGTGGCGTACCTGTTTTACCTCATCTGGCGGCCTTTCTTTGCCCCCATTGCGTGGGCGGCAGTCTTTGCCATTCTGTTCAGTCCGTTGCATCGTAAACTTGAACAGCGAACTTCTCATCCACCGGCCGCCGCGACGATTATGACGGCGATGGTTATCCTGATAATCGTGGTCCCGATGTCCCTGCTGAGTATACTCCTGGTGGCGGAAATCGTGCAGACCTACGATCTGGTGCAGAACTGGTTTAACGCCGGCCAATACGACGCCATCCTGCAGTACTTTCAGGAACCTGCCTTCCTCAATATCCGGGAACAGATCAGCGAAGTAATTGACGTGCAATCCATCGATCTATTCTCGATTGTCAGTTCGGTGATGCAGCGGCTCAGCAGTTTTGCTGTCTCGCAGGTCACCGGCATCGTGCAGAACTTTTCCAAAACGCTGTTTTCCTTTGTCCTGATGGTTTTCACCCTGTTTTTTTTCTTCAAAGATGGAGATCGCATTGTAGAATTCTTGCGCGATATTATCCCCTTGTCGCCCGCCAGGCGGGATGAAATCGTCGGCCGGTTTTCCGAAGTCATTGCGGCAACAGTACTTG